>JBDHFY010000235.1:0-8036 GCA_039590195.1 Gemmatimonadota bacterium
GACGAAAGGAGAAACCGTTTTGCGCAAGGTTCACATCTGGGCGCAACTGGGCGATGAGACGTTCCGGGCGTACGAGGGAGAGGCTAAGCGGCGAGGAGTGGACGTGGAAGCGTTGGTGGAGCAGACGGTCAACAAGTTGCTCGAGGAACTCGAGCTCGAGGAGGAGGAGGGAACCGACCACCCGATCATTGTCTAGAATGATTTGTCCGGGCCGGGGTTCAACCCCCTGGGCGCCGGACAAATGAACGTGAGGGCCGATACGTCGGCGTCCTGCAAGGGCGAAGCTGTCTCCGCCAGCTGTGCAGCAGACAGTTCTCACATTTGCAGTCGGCCCGTCAGGTGTGCTGGGCACTTAACTCCGCCGTTTGCCGGCGGAAGGTGTAACGATGCACGCAACTGGACGCCGCGGCCAATTCGTTACTTGCTATGCCATGCTGTTGCTGATGGCAGCACACCCACCCTTTCGTGCGCCCGCGGAGACCGAGGTGCACGCACGGCCCGATTCCTGTAATCTACTCGAGGACCAGATCGACGACCCGCTCCTCGAGCACCCCACCGTAACAGAGATCTTTGCGGCCCTTGCCGGGGGCAGCAATTGGCACAGACCACTCCGAGAGCGAAAGGAGTTGGGCGGATACATTGTTGAACGGAACGGGCGGATTGGTTTCGTGGACTATGTGTACCTTCACGCGCCGAATCCTTGCAGCATACTGCACGATCCGGAGACCTTGCGGGATCTCCTGAACGATCCAGCTACGACGGTTCTCGCTCAGGTTCACACACACGCGGTTCACTACGGAGTGTTTCCCAATCCGGGGAATTGTCACAGCTGGAAGCTCGTGGACAGTACACTGGAAGAGGTTCACGAGACGCCTGCCCCGTTCGTGGTTTTCAGGCCGGGACCCAGTCAGGAAGACATCGCGTGGTGGGCGGGATCGTACACGCCGTTTACCGGCTACCTCATTGACCCTGAACAATTGTATCGCTGGGAAGGCAACGTAGATCCTTTGGACACGTCTCCCATACAGCCGGAGAGCTTCGCCCTGGAAAAGGGCAAGGACTCGTGCTTCTGATCGGGCGTCGTGCCCGGATTCACGAGGGCCGTTTCCCTCCTGCCAGCCGGCTTTTGGGGAATCCTTCTAACGACTCTGGATCTGGTCGTCCATGTTGCCTAACGAGCTCGACGCTCGAACGAATGGGGTCGGGCTTCTGTCACCCCCCCGCCAGCCGATTCCGAGCACTCCCGTGCCACCCGCCGATCGGCGGTGAGCGTTGCAAGCGCCTGTCATGCAAGAGCTTGCAGTTGGAGACAAGCGCGCCGGGTGTTTCGCAGCTCTCCAGTTGGCGTTAGCTTGGAAGACGAGACTCCGATGGAGGACCCATGGTCGACGGTGTCATTGACGGACGGAGTGGCGCCCGGCGGCGACTTTCCGAAGGAGAGGGGATTCGAGTGGAGCGCCGCTCGGGGGAGGAAAGAAGGCATGAGGAGCGCCGGCTGAAAGCGGAGGAAACCGAGCCGGAGCGGCGAAGTGGGCGTGAACGACGGGAACGCGAGCGACGCGCTGGATACGACCGGCGGGTGTTTCTCGATCGGCGACGCGCGACGCCGGCGGCGTACTCCAGCATGGAAGCGAACCAGATCCGCAAGATGCTCGCGGATCCCGAACATGACCTGGAATGCCCCAGGTGCGGCGGAGAACTAGCGAGTTCTCCTGTTTCGAGGCGCGGTTCGCTCACCCGCATCTGGGAGATTCACTGCGTCCCCTGCCACCGCATACTCATCATGCGGGAGGTGGTCTCACCCGAATAGGCGTCCAAGCGGGTGTAGCCGCATCGAATGCCCACACACAAACGCCTCTAGCTGGATACGGCGGCTGTTGCTCCGTCTTGCACGGGGCCGGGGTGGGTCGACTTCCGACCTGCCGCTTCGGCGAACCGTGTGAGCTGGCGCATGAGCTCCGCGAAAGCATCGAGGGCAAGCGACTGGTCGCCGTCTGACTTTGCGGTCTCCGGGTGCGGGTGCACCTCGACGATGAGGCCGTCCGCGCCAGCGGCGACGGCGGCGAACGCCAGAGGTGCAACGAGTGGCGCGCGCCCACCCGCGTGACTCGGATCGACAATCACGGGCAGGTGCGTTTCGCCCTTGAGCACCGGCACGGCAGCCACATCGAGCGTATTGCGAGTTGCGCTCTCGAACGTGCGAATCCCCCGTTCACACAGGATGACATCTCGATTCCCCTGTGACATCACGTACTCCGCCGCAAGCAACAACTCGCGAATCGTTGCCGAGAGTCCGCGTTTCAGGAGAACCGGCTTTGAGGCGCGTCCCACCTCCGCCAGCAGGTTGTAGTTCTGCATGTTACGCGCACCGATCTGCAGCACGTCCGCATAGCGGGCAACCAACTCCACCTGGCGGGGGTCCATGACCTCAGTCACCACTGGTAGCCCTGTTTGCGCGCGGGCGTCAGCCAGGAGCTCGAGGGCGGCTTCTCCCATTCCCTGAAACGCGTACGGCGACGTCCTGGGTTTGAAGGCTCCCCCTCTCAGCATGGTGGCGCCGGCCTCACGTACGGCCTGCGCCGTCTCGACGAGCATCTCGCGTCCCTCGACCGAACAGGGGCCGGCGATGACGGCAATGGATGCTGCACCGACGACGGCATGGGAGCCGACGCTCACGACGGTTGCTTGGTCCGGTGCCGTGCTGAACTCCCGCGACGCCAGCTTGTAGGGTCGCATGACGGGTGTGACGGATTCGACGCCGGGGAGTGCGAGGAGCGGGACCTCATTGAGGATCTCCTCATCTCCGACGCACCCGATGACCACGCGGCGCTCCCCCCGGGAGATGTGCGTCTTGAGTCCCAGTTCCTCGATGCGCTGGCGGATGCCATCGAGTTCGCTGTCCGTAATGCCCGGCCGGGTGACGATGATCACTGGTTACTCCTTGCAGGTATCATTCAAACGTGCGATTGAGAACAACAAAAAAGGCCCCCGCAGTTCCCGGGGGCCGCTCGTCGGTCGTGTTGTGTCTGTACCGCTACACCACTTCCGCGCACTCGCGAGCCCCCCGGACACGGCCGGGATACTCGCCAGGATAGTACACGGAGGAGCGCACGATCATGGAGGCAATGTGACCGGAGGCAGGACGAGGCGCAAGGGGCAAGAGGGGAGACTTCGCCCCGAGGTCTGGTTATCTTCTCCACTTCCATGCTTCCATCGATGGAACTGCCACGGTCTTCGATGGTATGCCTGTGGCGGATGAAGTTTCTCAAAGACGATCGAGGAAAGCGGCTATGTCGCCAAAGTTAGTCAGGTGTGCCATCCTCCCGGCTGTGGTGATGTGGATGAATACCGTCTCGGCTGCCGGAGCACAGGAGAGTGCTGTAGATCTCGAGGAGAGGTTGCCTGTCGATCCTCACCTGACGGTTGGGACGTTGGAGAACGGACTTCGGTATTACATACGGGCCAACCAGCGGCCGGAGGATCGAGCGGAGCTTCGCGTGGTCCTCAACGCCGGATCCGTGTTGGAGGACGAGGATCAACTCGGTCTTGCACATTTCGTCGAGCACATGGCCTTCAACGGAACGGAGCACTTTCCGAAGCTCGACCTGATCCACTACCTCGAGGCCATTGGCATGCGCTTCGGCCCCGACGTCAATGCCTACACCAGCTTCGATGAGACCGTCTTCGAGTTGACGGTCCCAACGGACAGCGTTGAGGTGCTGGAGCAGGCGTTTCAGATTCTGGAGGATTGGGCGCACGGCGTGACGTTTGACCCGGAACAAATCGAACTGGAGCGCGGCGTCGTGATCGAGGAGTGGCGTCTTGGGAGGGGGGCGGCGGCGCGCATGCGTGACAAACAGTTCCCCGTGTTGTTCCGCGACTCGCGCTACGCGGACCGTCTGCCGATTGGGAAGCCCGAGATTCTGGAGGGCTTCGATCACGAGTCGCTCACGCGCTACTACCGTGACTGGTACCGTCCCGACCTCATGGCGGTGATTGCTGTGGGAGACTTCGATATTGCTCGGATCGAGACGCTGATCCGGGAACATTTTGCGGAGCTTCCGTCAGCCACCGACCCCCGTGAGCGTGCCGTGTTCGATGTGCCGGATCACGAAGAGCCTCTCGTCGCCATCGCTACGGATGAGGAAGCCACGCAGTCGAGCGTGTCCGTCTATTACAAGCAGCCGGTGCGGGACGTCAGGACGGTACGGCAATACCGCCAGACGATTGTGGAGGGACTCTACAACGGCATGTTGAACGGGCGGTTTTTCGAGTTGACCCAGACGCCCGATGCGCCGTTTCTCGTCGGCTCGTCCGGCCAGGGCCGTCTCGTTCGTTCGGGGGAAGTGTATGTACTGAGCGCCCTCGCCCGTGAGGGAGAGATCGCCCGAGCGTTGGAGACGCTGCTCACGGAAGCTGAGCGGGTGGCCCGCCACGGTTTCACAGCGACCGAGTTCGAGCGACAGAAGAGCGAGCTGCTTCGCGTCATGGAAGCCGGGTACGCCGAGCGTGAGAAGACTCGTTCCGCACGCTACGTGTCTGAGTACGTGTTGAGTTTTCTCGAGGACGAGCCGGCTCCGGGGATCCAGTATGAATTCGAGCTTTACCAGCGCCTGGCCCCGGGCCTTCGCCTGCAGGAGGTCAATCGTCTTGCGCGGGAGTGGCTGACGGATAGGAACAGGGTCGTGTTGGTAAGCGCGCCCGAAAAAGAAGACGTGGAGCTGCCCACCGAGTCCGAGCTGCTTGCCCTCTTCGACGCGGTGAAGGCCAAGGACATCGAGCCGTATGAAGATGCCGTCGCTAACCTACCGCTGGTGGCGAGTGTACCAAAGCCGGGGGAAGTCGTGAGCGAGGAGACGATCGCCGAAATTGGCGTTACCGTGTGGGAACTCGCGAACGGAGCGACCGTGATCCTCAAGCCGACGGACTTTCAGGACGATCAAATTGTCTTCGCGGGCATGAGTCCAGGCGGTACGTCGCTCGCGCCCGATGAGGGCTACATCCCGGCCGCGACGGCCGCACGGCTGATTCTCGAGGGGGGAGTCGGCGAGTTCACGTTGGTGAACCTCGACAAGGTGCTGGCGGGAAAGAACGCCAACGTCCAGCCGTTCATTCAAGAGCTGCACGAGGGCGTCTCGGGGCGAGCCTCGCCGAAGGACGTAGAGACGCTCTTTCAGCTTGCCTATCTCTACTTCACTGAGCCGCGACTCGACAGCACAGCGTACCTCGCCTACAAGTCGTGGATGGACGCGTTTCTGAGGAACCAGAGCGCCGACCCCCAGGCCGTATTTCGGGACACCGTCCGGGTGACGATGACCCAACAGCATGTTCGCGCCCGACCGTTCACGGCGGAGCTGCTCGAGGAGATGGATCTGGAGGAGTCCCTTGCCTTCTATCGCGATCGGTTCGCCGATGCGAGCGATTTCACCTTTGTCCTCGTTGGAAACTTCGACACGGACAGCATCAAACCCCTGGTGCAAGTGTATCTGGGCGGTTTGCCATCCACTGGTCGCGTGGAGTCGTGGAGGGACGTTGGCATGGATCCCCCGGCCGGTGTGCTGGAGAAGGTCGTGCGTAAAGGGCTTGAACCCAAGAGTCAGACGGAGATCATCTTCACGGGTCCGATAGCGGACGACCGGGCAGCCCGTCATGCGCTCCGATCGATGGGTGATGTGCTCCAGGTCCGGCTCAGAGAGACGTTGCGAGAGGCGTTGGGCGGCACCTATAGCGTAAGCGTCGGTGCGTCCGCAGCTCGCGAGCCCGATAGCGAGTACTCAGTGCGCGTGGCCTTCGGCGCAGCGCCGGACCGCGTCGACGACCTCGTGGCCGTGGTGTTTGCGCACATCGACAGTCTCCGCGCCAGTGGTGCCACGGAGAGCGAGCTTGCTCGTGTCAAGGAAACCCAACGACGCGCCAGAGAAACGTCCCTGAAAAACAACGGATACTGGTTATCCCTGCTCCTATCCGCCGCGCGATACGGAACCGATTTTCGAGAAATTCTCGCCTACGAGGAGCTGATCGACGGGCTGAGCGCGGAAGCGATCCAGCAGGCGGCCCGGCAGTACCTTCGTCCAGGCAACTACGTGCGGCTTACACTGTTCCCGGAAAACTGGAACTGACGGTTCGTCCGCACCGGCGGTCACGGCCGTAGCCGGTCGACGAAGGGTCCGCGACACACAGATTCACGCGGATCGGCGGGACGGATCGCCCTGGGCCCGGTCGTAACCCAGGGCCCCGGCGGGTGGCGACGCTCTGTGGGGCAGGGCGGTGGAGTCGCGGGACGCTTCCCCGATTCGGGTGACCCCCCTAACTTCAAATGAGGCTTTTTCCCTGGAGGGATCTGTGATTCGCCGAAGGGGGTTGGTACTGCTGGCAGCGGTGGCCGTCATGAGTCCGCAGATCGTCGCGGCTCAGACCGACACGGTGTACCGCGTGGTCGTGAGCGGGGTTGTGGAGCTTGGGTTGGCACCGTTCATCGCTCGATCCCTGGACGAAGCTCACGCTGCGGGGGCCGCGGCGGATCCTCGAGTTCGAGACGCCGGGTGGTCGGGTGGACGCCGCGCAGCGGATCGTCAAATCGATTGCGGCTAGTGAGGTGCCGGTCTACGCGTTCGTGAACCAACGGGCGATCAGCGCGGGAGCCATGATTGCCCTGGCGGCGGATTCGATCTTCATGGGCCGCGCCTCGTCCATCGGCGCTGCGACGCCCATTGTGGGCAGCGGCGAGAAAGCGTCCGAAAAAATCGTCAGCGTCATGCGCAGCGAGTTCCGGGCGCTCGCAGAACGACGTGGCCTCGATCCGCGCATCGCCGAGGCCATGGTGGACGAAGAGATCGCCATCGAGGGAGTGGTGGAAGCTGGTAAGCTGCTTACCCTGACGGGGAGCGAAGCGGTGGAGTTGGATGTGGCCGCCGCGGAAGTCGAGACGCTCGAGGCACTGCTGGACCAGCTGGGACTCCCGGATGCGGAAGTCTACTCGCCGTCCGTCAACTGGGCGGAGGCCCTCGTCCGCTTTCTCTCGCATCCCGTCGTGGCTCCGATTCTGTTGTCGCTGGGCACGCTGGGAATCATCATTGAGCTCAAGACACCCACCTTCGGCGTCGCCGGAATCGTGGGGCTTTCCGCGTTCAGCGCTTTCTTTGGAAGTCATCTGTTGATCGGGCTGGCGGGCTGGGAAGAGCTGATTCTCCTCGGCATCGGGCTCGTCGCCCTCGTCTTCGAGGTGTTTGTGGTTCCGGGCTTTGGCATCGCCGGCATCGTGAGCATCGTGTGCATCGGAGGGGCTGTCTTCCTCACTCTGCTCGGGAGCCTTCCAACCTGGGCCGATGTGGCGAGAGCCGGCGGAATCCTCGCCGCGGCCACACTCATCGTGATTGGCGCCGGGTACGCCATTGTCCGTCACCTGCCATCTAATTCGAGACTGAGAGGGTTTTTCCTCGACGCGACCATGCGCAAGGACAGGGGCTTCATCTCTGCGCCCGCAAGGGCAGATCTCGTGGGGGAGGTGGGAGTGGCGGCGACGGACCTGCGTCCATCAGGCGTTGCCGTGATAGGATCTGAGCGTCTGGATGTCGTGTCGGATGCCGGCTATATCGCCAAAGGGGCGCAAGTAAAAGTCATTCAATCGGACGGCAACAGGCTTGAACCGCAACTCGCTCGGGCCGGTTCCACCGATCTACCGTCATTAGGGGACTGTCATGAACCTCATCGACCAACTTGGAGCGGCAGTCATCGTCCTCCTCGTCGCCGTTGTCATCTTCTTCTGGTTGCTACTCAGCTACATCCCCGTCCGGCTGTGGATTGCCGCCATCGCTGCGAAGGTGCGAATCGGACTGTCGACGCTCGTGGCCATGCGGCTTCGGAGAGTCCCGCCCCGCGCGGTGGTCGAGCCGTTGATTGCCGCCACCAAGGCAGGTCTCGTGCTCGACGTCGGCTTGCTCGAGGGACATTACCTCGCCGGCGGCAATGTGGATCGTGTGGTTCGGGCGTTGATCTCGGCAGACAAAGCGAACATCAGTTTGCCCTTCAAGCAGGCT
>JBDHFY010000236.1:0-11422 GCA_039590195.1 Gemmatimonadota bacterium
GCACGATGAAGCCCCGCTGGATGGCGGGGCTGTAGTCGGGGCGGCCGGATTCGAACCGGCGACTTCCTGCTCCCAAAGCAGGCGCGCTACCGGGCTGCGCCACGCCCCGTTGGTATGTGCTGACAACAACTTAGGGCCATGCCCCTGCGGTGCAAAACCCCCCACTGTGTAAGTGGGTGTGTAAGTAAGTATCGTCACGAGCCCGTTTTCTCGCGCAACTCGACGGGTGCGGTCACGACATGGACCATCGTGGTCATGTCGGCGTGCAGGTAACAGGCCTGCAATGTCTCAATCGTTTTCCAGCCGCCCAGATAGGCCACGTCCTGCAAGGACATTTCCTTGCGGGCCGTCGCGAACCCTCTGCGATAGGCGTGCCACAGCGAGCCGTCTTGCGGCTCGAGCCCGGCCAACTGCTCGGCCCGGCGCAGCCAATTATCCGGCCGGTGGCGGCGGATCGGCACGGCCGGGTTGCGCGGGTCGGGAAATATGGGCGTATCCCCGACGCCCGGTCGCGTGCGCCGAATGCGCTCGAGCGCTGCCTGCGCAATATGGTTGAGCGGCACAACCCATTGCTTCCCCATCTTATCGGTAGCCCCGCGCCACCGGAGCGCCCCAAAGGGCAACGCGTTGCCGTTCGCGTCGGTCGCCTCGGGCAGATAGTCCGAGTACCACAAGCCACAAATGGCCCCGAGGCGTCGCCCCGTCGCAAAGGCGAGGTCGAGAATCTCAGGGAGGTATGACGGCTGCTCAACGCGTTTCCCGTCCACCAGCATGCGCATGCGAATCTGCCCGGCCACGGCCCGCACCGCTTCGTACCGGGTCGCCGTGGCGATGGGTCGCCGGACGTTCTTGACGTCCGGTGTCGGCAGTCCGCGCACGGGGTTTTCGTCCAAGAGATATTTCCGTCCCTCTAGGCGCAGCTTCACGGCCCAATTGTACACCTGCGTGAGCCACCGACAGTCAGACTCGACGGCACGGGCTGACACAGGTTTGCGGTGCGCAGTGTCCACGCGGCGACCGCGTGCGTCAATCGCCCCGGTCCGCCGGTCCTCAAGAAAGCACTCCCACGTCTGCGTGGGAATGTCGAGACAGTCGCGCGTGCCACCGAGCACGCGCGTCCACATGTCCGCGCGGCGTCGGTCCTCGGCTTGCTGTCCCGCTGACTTGCGCGCGGATTTGTGCGCCAGATACAGCGCAAACAATCGAGCCACCGTCACCACGTCACTGGTAGCGGCGGCGGCGGTCCCACCCTGCAACGCCTTGGCCTTGTCCTGGCACGCGGCCACGGCGCGGCCTTCGTCCGCGTGCCCGAGACTCTGCCGGAGCATTTTCCGCGCGGCAGCGTCCCACCATCTCAGTTGCAGCGTCCCGCCACGTCGGGTCACCGTGACGTGGCGCGTGCGCGTCCCGTCTTTGTAGGACGCGTGGAACACCGGTTCGGTCGGTTTGCGTTTTCGCTTAGGCATCGTCGGCCTCCTCGAATGCGAACTCTAGGTTCTCGATGCCGAACGCCTCAGCGGCCGCTCGCAGATGCTCGGTGGGCAGGACGGTCTCGTAGTAGGCTCGTTCCATGGGCCATAGGGGCTCTGCCCAGGGTTTCAGGCGCAAATCTCCCCATGTTGCGGCTGGGTGGAGGTTTCCGTCCGGCCCCTTGACCCGCACCCGCAGCGCCGCCATGGGGTCTTTCTTGAAGGGCAGTCCGCGCTCTTCGAGCCAAGCCAGGAGCGGCTCGATTAGCGGCTCCCACTCAAACCAAGAGTCATCAGGTTCTGGCATCGTCTCCCTCCCGTTCCTTGCGCCAGCGGTACGCTCGCTGCTTGCACTTGAGCGAGCAGTACCGCGCCGTCCGCCGTATCGGGGTGAACCGCCTGCCACACACTGCGCACTGGCGGTTGCGTTTGGGTGGTCGCAGTCGTGCCGCGTGCACAAGTGCCGTCCTGTTAGGGTCACCCGTAGAGTAACACTGCGCCCCACAGTCAAGCAAGGGGTGGGGGCCGCTGCCCCCGCACACTGGTGTCTCCTAAGTTGGCCCGCGCGTGCCGCGCAAGTCACAGCGCCGCACGCGGGGCCGGTGCGTGGTGCCGACGTTGGGCAGCCGTCCTGACTTCACGGCCCGCCAAATCGTCGAGTAGTGTTTGCCTTCTTCCTCTGCTGCTTCACTAACTGACAGCGTCGCAAGCTCGTGCTCGCGAAGTGCCGCCTCCCATCGCCGTGCCCACGCGCGCAACATCGTTGCGCCGTCCACCGTCGCGCCCAACTCAGCGAGGTGGTCCGCCTCAGCGAACATTGAGGCGAGGACGTCGGCGAAGGTTGCCTGCATTGGCGTCGGTAACCCGTTGGTTAGGTAGCTAGAATGGAAGCCCGTCTATTGTGTCCTCGTCCAACTCGTCCCACTTGACGTCGTCAGCGTCGTCGTAGGCCTCCTCAGATACTTGCACGTCGACCTGCTTAAACTTTCCATTGGTCCCGTTCCCCCAGCCGAGGAAGCGGAGCACGACGAAATGATTCAGGTCTGCTTCACCGAGCCGCGCGTCGATAGCCGCCGACCCGGCCAGCGTCACTTCCTCGTCGCCGGGTCCCGCTAGGGTGTACTGCTGTCGGCCCTTGTAGCGGGTGTCCTCGCGAATACTGCGCAGGACACCTGCGACGCTCGGGCGCTGCCCCTTCTTTGCGTCGTCACCGAGGACGATTAAATCCCCGGCATTGCGTTGGTTGAGTTTCACCTTAAATTCTCCTTTGTAAGTGATACGGGTACCTGCACGCCAATGCAGGCCCACCGGCCCGGCGTCGTTAGCGTCGGGCCGGTTTTCTTCTCTGTGTCGCTCTCTGTGCCGCAACCGTTACCTCTACTGACACAAACGGCACAACGGCACAGAGGCGCGTACTTCCTTGTCCTGTCATAACTTCACGTGTGCCGTATGTGTCGGTTGTGCCGGTGTGCCGTTTGTGCCGGTAGGGGCCTGCTCAGGGCAGTATCGCGTCCACGCATCGGCAAAGGCCGCGCTCGCATATCCTCGAATGGTCTCTGTACCGACGCGCCAGTGGTCCGGCCTGATACCGAACGGTCGGAGAAGCCGGGCGAGGCTATGGGCGCTGAGTGGTCGGCCTTGCCGCCACTCGCCCCACGGCGCGCCCTCGATGGCGTGTAGGCTTCGGAGCAGCCCTTCCGTAGGCAGCCGCTCGAGCTGGCCGAAAATCTCACGTATGTCCGCGAGCAGACGCATTCCCGCGTCTTGCTCCTCGGCGCGTGCCGACGCGAGCACGGCGGCGTTCCGAGCATAGCCCGGCCACCACGTCCGCGCCCTGTCAGCTACCACCAAGAGCGGAGCCCAGTTGTCTGCGGCCCGGTCGGGCAGCGCGCTGGGTATTTCGGGGTAGTCGATTAGCGCCCCGATCGCGTCGCCGTGGTCCGTCGCCCATCGGAGGCACTTGCTGCGCAACTCTGCGCACACCGCCGGTGGCCGCGCCACACTCCACCGTGGCAACGGCTCGGAGCGCAGTTTCTTCTTTAGCTGGATAACGATGCTACGGTCTTCGATTGTGTCGGGAACGCGACCAATCAACGCAATGGCAATCGGGGCGAAGACGCGGTACTGCTTCACCTGCTTCTTTCCCTCGCCCTCGACCCGCGTCACGTAGGTTCCCCACTGCCAGCCAGCGTTGACGATGTTGCGCACGTCCTCACTCTGCCGTAGCCAGGTGTCGCCCTCGTCGAGCAACAGTGTGGGGCTTTGGTCCTCGATGAGTCGGAACAGGGAGGCCATGCTCGCGTTACTGAGAAAAAGCGGGCGTGGCGTGAGCGCATTCACCACACTCATTAGCCGCGTTTTGCCGCAGCCGCGCACCGGTGAGCCGATAACGAGCCTCGGACTCACGAATGTTGGGCTATGTATCCACGTGTACAATGTCCACAATGGGAGCACCACGTCAGCGCCCGAAGGCAGCACCATAAAGGTGGTGTAGACGTGGTGTAACTCGTCGAGCAGCACACCACCGTCCACCGGCTCGGGCCAGGGCTCGAGTTGGGCCTCGGCTTCTTTGCCCGGTGGTTCAGCTTTGCGCCCTGGCACCTCGTACACCGCCGCGCTGGCCGCGATGCACGTCACCTCGTCGTCGGCGAGTGGCGGCTTGCACCGAGCGTTCAGGGTGAGCAGCGCGGATTCGATTTCCGCCTTGCTGCACCCGTCGCCACGCAGCCGACAGCCGAACCGAAAGAGCGAATGGTTGCGGCTGCCTTCTTCGACTGTCTCTGGAAGCTCCGCTCCGACAGTCTTACGTCGCATCGTCGGCGTGGTACTGCTGAGTGCATCACGCAGTCCGTCAGGCAACGGCGGCAACGCGAGATTGAGTCCCAGCCCGTTCTCGTCGTCCCACGTGTAAACCGTGCCGGACTCGTGGACGCTTGGGGGTGCGACGACATAGCCGTCGTCGCTGCGAATGTCTAACCCAGGACGTAACCGCACCGAGTTCTTAACGACGGTGCCGTTACCGGGGTGTTGGAAATAGATATGGCGACCCTTCGAAGTGAACACCGTCGGCGCAGGCGGATTCCCGCAGAGGTTCACCAAGCTGTCCTCACCGCTGGGACCGTCGATGTCGATGGCGACGATTCCTGACGTCGGCCCACACGCAATGCCGACGTTCGCGTTGGGCCACTGGCCCCACCATGCCGTGATTGTAGCGGCGTCAGTGGACGCGTCCTTTACGCCGTGCGCCGTGAGCGGAAGTTTCCCGTTCACCGGTAGCACCGCCCACCCACGTTCGGCATACGCCAAGGCGGACGCTAAGCAGTCACTAGGCTGCGTCGTCACCGTCGCCTCGCTCCCATGCACGCAGGGCCGCGTCATCCTCCAGCACCACGCCCAGCCGCTGGGCCAACACGTCGGGCCGCGCATAGCAGCCCTCCGGGCTGCCATCCAAGTGGTGAATGTCTGTCCATAGCAGTTTGGGGGTGGCGTCCAGTTGGCGGCTCGCGTTGATGACGCGTCGTGCCGCAGTCGGTGGCCGTTCGGGTCGCCAGGTCACTTGCCGTTCCGAATTTGCCCGGGCCTATGGGGCGAATCACCACGTCTGTGCATGGCTTGTCTGTCCTTTGCCAGGCGGTCCACATCCTCCGCCCGCACTAACCACCGTGACCCCTCCCTCACACCGCAGACAACACCAGCCAGCATTGAGTCGTAGAGCTGCCGGTAGGTCATCCCGAGCTTGTTAGCGGCCTCGGGCACAGTGATTAGGACTTCGCTCATCATCGCCTCCGGTTTCTTTTGCTTTTGCCTTCCTCAGTGAGTATAATTGGGTGATTTGCTACGATTATGGGCAAAAATCATAGAAAACGACTGCGAAGATCGCTCCTCGGGGCCAGTCAGCCTTCAGCGGTGCCGGCGGTTCGGGCGGTGTTGGGGCACCCTGTGTGGGGGGTCCTGAATGCCGTCAACCTGTACCACGGGGGGCATCCGCCAGTGACGGCCCAAGCCACCACGGTTCGTGCCTTTGCGGGCCTGGGTTTTCTAGGTGAGGCGCTGCGTCTGCGGAGTCCTCAAGGCGGACCGCCAATGCACCCGGACGAGGTGCTTGACGATGTTCTGGAGCGGGTTAAGACCGCTGGCCCTGAGCGACGAAGTGCATGGGCCGCGGAGCGGTGGCGGCTAATGCACCTCGATGAAGAGTATGACTACAAACACCACTTCAGTGGCATCTACAGGAACGAGCCGCTCCCCCCGGATGACATCAGGCGGTTCACTTACACAAAGCACCACCGCTCAGGTACCGACGATGTATATGCGGCGCTTGCTCAATCTGATGTAGACGCGTTGGAGTTTGACATGGCGCGTTTCCTCGAACGCGTGCAACGCGAGGACATGTTTGCCACGTCCTTCACTCTGCGCAAGGCCCTTGCGAAGCAGAAACGCAGATGGCATGAGGTCGAGGCGATTTACGGCCGCACGCGGCCCTTGCATCCCGACGCTCTTAGCTACTGGAAAGGCGTTTACCGAGGTCTGGGAACGGTGGTACGACTTGGGCCAGAGTTGCTCGGGTACGACTACGCGTTGCTCCGTCTACAGGAGCACGATCACTGGACGGCTGTTCGTGAAACGGTGACACCCCGTCAGGTAGCAGCCTTCTTCGTGTGGGATCGGGCGGGACGCCCGGGCGCACTGACAACCTTCGCCCAAAAGCTCGGAAACAGACTTAGCGCCTCACTGGCAGCCGAAGTGGACCCTGGGCATCCTCTTGTCGAAGCGTACTTCGCGCAGTCAGTGAGCGAACCGTACTAAACACCGCCACAAACCCACACGTCGGACAGCACCACACCTGCCACCGCTCATCCGACACCACCGCACCGAAGCACAGTCGGAGCGCGCAGCGGCCTCGCGTCCATTTCCGACAACTCCTTCTCTGTTTGTCACGGGATATGGCGCGTAGGTTCTCCAATCCTCCCCATTCCCGACAGCCCGTTTCCTGTTTCTCACGGGACACGGGGCGTAGGTTCTGCCAGTCTCCTCCAAGGAGAGGAACACAGATGCTGGTTGTGTTTGCCGCCTGTCAGACCGCTACGATGGAACTGACGGATGTCGAGAAGGCCGCTATCGCAGATGAAGTGAACGCCGTCAACGCCGAGTTTTGGGATGCGTGGAGAGACGCTGACTTCGACCGAGGGATGTCGTACTACTACGACTCTCCAGACTTCGTGCTTGCGTTCGATGGCGCCGTGGACTACGGGCACGCCACCGTCGATGCCAAGTTTCGACCTATCTTTGCCAGCGTAGCGAGCCAGACGCTCACGGTCACGGACTCGCGGACCACGGTGTTGGCACCCGACGTAGTCTGCATCATGGAGACTGGGACATGGTCGCAGACCGATACCGCCGGAGTCACTGGGCCAGAGACGGACCTTGCGTTGACATCCATCTGGGTACTTCGTGACGGCGAATGGAAGATTCACATTGCCCATGAATCGCTGCCAACGCCGGAGTCCATGTAGCGGCTCCTGCGAACTCCTGATCAGCGCCATACCGCCCGGTCCCGCGCCGGGCGGTTTCGTCTAGCCCCGAGCGTCACGTGGCGTTCGGGGCTTTCGGTTGCACCAACTAAACCCGACCAAATCACTTCGTTGCGCCACTCGGTCCTGTGGCCATGTTCTCCTCAATCGCCTCTGCGCGCCCTGAGGACTTGCTTCAAGGAGGGACCATGCACCTCCGTCGAAGTTTCCCGTTTCTCGCTCTGTTCCCACTGGTCGCCGTAGCGGCCTGCCAAGATGTGCCCACGACAATCGACCCCGCTGACCTCCAGCTTCTTGTGGTGTCGGGTGACGCACAGGAGGGGCTGCCGTTCACCGAGTTGCCCGAGCCGCTGGTCGTGAAGGTCGTCAACCCGAGATCGGGTGCGGGCCAACCGAACCAAGTCGTGAACTTCCGCGTCATCGAGGGTGGTGGGTCGGTGTTCGCGGGCGTCGCTACGACTGACCCGCAAGGGATTGCGAAGGAGTACTGGACGCTCGGCGCTCCGGGACCGCAACAGCTTGAGGCGCGCGCCGTGAGTTCCAGGGGCGAGAAGCTCGTATATGGAACCTTCACGGCGACTGCGACCGCGCCCGGCCCGGTGGTGTTCTACGACCAGGGCGAATTCGCAACGGCCAGCGGTGCTGTGCTGACGGTCATTTATCCGAACTTTAAGGAGGGGGACTTCGTCCCATACACCGAGAACGGTGTGTCCATGGAGAGTGCTGCGGGCTTTCGCAACGGTGTGAAACCCTATACGGACGTCCTCCCCGGATACGAGTTCGGCGTGAGCGGGGCCGAGAACATCAATATTACGTTCGCCACACCCGTAACGGCCTTCGGTATGTGGATGCAAGATGGCTTTGCCGTCGGTGATATTGGAGCTACAGGGTTGGACTCGCAGTTCACGTTCACGTTCAAGGTGGGTGCCAGCGAGATTGTGACGCTGACCGAGGACCCGCCGATTGACCAGGCGTTCTTCCTGGGAGTGATCCTGGGCCAGGCTGCCGACCGACTCGAAATCCGCGAAGTCGGATCGGGTCTTGGAATCAGTGACCAGTACAACGAGAACGACTTTTTCGGCCACATCTACGTGAAGTAGAAGTCCTGTTGTCCTCGTCCTCTTTCACCGCCCGGCCACGCGCCGGGCGGTTGCGTTTCAGCCCCGAGCGTCGCGTGGCGTTCGGGGCTTTCGGGTTGCTTGACGTTGCCTTGACGGTTGGTGCCGTCCGACCGCATGCCCCCGCTTCTGCCGGTGGCGCGGCTTCCCGCCGACATAGGTTTCATCCACCTCAGGGGTTTGTGTCAAGTAAAAAGTCCTCAGATATGTCCTCCGCGTCGTCCCACAGTTGGTCGAAAACCTTGCGGAGCGCTGCCACCCCACCTGGATCACGAACTGGCCACGCACGGAACACCGGCTGGTGTTCTGGAAGCATGTTCGGCACCAATAGCTGCACATGAATCCAGCCAAGGTGTGACGTGGGGTTGACCATCAGCATTGTGAATTCGGGAAACCTGCGTGACCACTTGACCCTAGCTCCACGCTCAATGAGGCGTTTTGTGTTGTCCTCAATGACCTCCTTTAGAGTCTTGGTGCTGGAGTAGTCTGACAATGGGGCGATACGCCCTAACTCAACAGCATCACCAGGATTGGGTAGCACGACGCGGCCGAATTTGTCTGTTGTGGCGTCGTGACCCAGTGCAAGTGGCCCCACTCCAGCCACCCATACGCCTTCTACGCCCCGGTTCTTCGCCCGTCTAAACTGCTGTTTCAAAGAGCGGGCTTCCTCGATTTCGGTGCGGTTTGTTGCGGCCATGAAATAGCGGAGAATCGCAGGCCAACCCACGAACAAACCCAAGGCCAACCAAATGAAGATAAGGACGGCGAGAGCATACCACGCCTGCTGCTTGGACACGACGTCACCGACCTGTAGGAGATAGAGGGTGGCCGCCATCAGTACCGGCACCACCACATGGGATGTGACGGGATGCTCTCGCATCGACCCCTCCTTGTTGAGCACCCGAATAGGCGTCTCAACGAAAGAGAGCGCAAGCCCTTCCAGCATGAATGTCCCAAAACCGGCACCCCTTGTCCCCGAATCGATCTGCGGCGTAGGCACTCGACGCGCCCGGCCTCGCTTTGCGTCAAGGACATATTCCCGTTTCCTTTCATCACGACCCCGGCCCGTAGTCCCGGCGCTCCTCAAACGCTCGCCACGGGGGGATGTTGGATTCCCCGTGGAGTCGCAACGACTCAACGCGATTCCCCCACGGCCCGACGATGATCGGGTCAGCGCGTTTCCGGTCCAGCGCCAGGGTCAACGCCCCGGCGACCGCGTTCGCCACGTCGTCGTGTGCCCTCGGAGGGTGGTCCACGAGATCCCGCCCGGTCCGTGACGTGCGCCGTTCGAGCGAGCGCAGTTGTGCCAGTAACCTCGGGTGATCCAGCAAGGCAACACGGCCCGAATTCAACGGCCCCAGTACCGCGAGATAGAGGTCTGACTTGTTCTGCGGGCTGGCCGTGTACGTGATCTCGTGGCGCTTGAAACTCTCGACCACCCACGCCGCCGCGTACCGGTCGCCACGGACCTCAGACAGTCGGTAGGGTTTCAAGGTCCCCGCGAATTCCTCGACCACACTCTCGGGCGAGAACTTGGGTCGCACCTCGCGAATGAGGTCCAACACCGCCATGCCCGTGTCCTTGTCCGCGTGCGCAATCGCAAGGGTGAACGAGTCGCCCCCCGTGCCCCCGGCAGGATCAACAAAACCGAAATACTGCACGTCGGGCTCCGGTGGCACTTCCAACACACCCTCAAGCACCGACGCCTGCAACGCCTCCAAATCGACAAACGACGCAATGTCGCTCCGAAACTGCGCGAGGTATTCTGCGCCCGCTGCCTCGGGGTCGCGCTCGAGTTCCGCCGCGACGAATTCCTCGGGCAACGTCGGATTCATAGCCCGCGACGGCGCACGCCATACCAACACGGGCGAGTCTTTGCCGTAGTGTTGCTCGAAGGTCCGCCACGTCTCCCCCGCCCTGCGATACGGCGTCGTAATCGCCACCAACAAACTTGAGGGCACCGTGGCGAGCCCCGGCCTTGCCGCCGTTAGCACTTCCCTGTCCGGGTTGTGCCCGTCCTCGTCGCTTTGCCAAAACGAAACCTCGTCGGCAATGAGCGCGAGCAAGGAATAGCCACGCAAACCGCGAAACGACGCGGTGTGAATCTCAATCCGCACGCGGTTGCGCAAGTCGATGCTTTCCCGACGCTCAACGTCAATCAGCGCCTCGAGCGCTGGCGTCGCCTTGAGAAACCCCTCGACGTATTGCTTGACGTTGCGGGCCTGCTTCCGGTCGGAGGCGACAATTGCAATCGTGCCAACCTCGCCGGGAGCTAGCACAGCACTGTGGTCCCTACAGACAGCGACGTAGCATGCGAGAAGGGCAGCAATCCTACTCTTGCCCGACCGCCGCCCGCAAACTGCCCACGCTTCCCTTACCGGCGCGGTCGGCGGCGCACGCCCCCCCGTATGCTCGGCGAAGTACGCCAGGGGTTCGGGAACGTGCCCCGTCCATGTCGGGTCGCGCTCGGGAATCGTGAGCCCCAACAGCGCACGCAACACCACGTGCCACCCCCGCCAGGACGGCGCGCTGAGTTCGGGCCAGAACCTCCTTATTGCCTGCTCGACACTGAGCCCTTCCCGGCGAAGGCGATAGGCGTCGGTTTCCACCACACGCTGCGCCGCACGCTCGTCGGCCTTGGCCCGGCGTGCCGCTGCCGATAGTCGCCCCATCACTCGAGCTTGCTCTCGACTCAGACTTCTCCGTCGCTTTGCCATCCCGTCTATCCCTCCCCACCCGTTCCCGTAGCGTTCAGAATCCCCTACGCGCCTCGAAACCCCTCGCCCTAGTGGTGGAGTGCCTCTCGTGGCGTTCGTTTGGTGTAGGGCCGACGTTCGCCCCCCTGCGCACACCCCACTTACACACCCCCGCACCAACCGTCGCCCCGTCAACGGGTTGCGGCCCTATCGCACCTGCTACCGTAGCACGCACACAGCGCTGGGACACGTTCAGCCACCCCCGGCTGCGCGCTGCATACCCATAGCGCATATACAGAGGTCCCTCGTCGGTGGTGCCACCGTCACCGACGTGGGCGGTGCGTTGGTTTGCTTCACGTCGCGCAGCTATAGAAGGCTTTGCTTTGCTTTGGTTAGTTAGACGGAGGAGTGCAAAGCGTGGACACCGCCCCGCATAGGCACCGACGGCCCCACTCAGCGGAGTGGGGCCGTCGGCGAGGTTCGCCACGGTTAGTGTAGCCCTAGCCATGGGCGTCGTCGGGTAGCGTCCTACCCGTGGGGGTGTGTAAGTGAACTGTGTAAGTAAGAGCGCAAACGGCGCAAAGAATGGACGGTGCGCCGTTGCGCGG
>JBDHFY010000237.1:0-6453 GCA_039590195.1 Gemmatimonadota bacterium
AGAATCCAAAGCACCCCAGCCAGCACCTCCCGCCGCTCAGGGCGCGGGCGGCCCCGGCCGTCCTTCCGGCGAGGTGGGTTTGGGATCAGCGGAGCGACAAGCTCCCACTGGGCGTCCGTGAGATCCAAGGCGTCCTCCCCACACGGGGGGGGTGGCGATGGACGGAGACCCGCAACGGGCTCACACAACCTATCTGGCTTTCTCAGCTTCTTGCAGCCTGAGCCTTCGTCGTCAAGGGTCGCCCACGCTCCGTCTGGAGTCACCTCTACACCCAGATGGTTTCCTTGGTCTCACCCACGGGTATATGATGGCCAGAAGCTGAAGGGGCGCGTTCAAGCAGTCCTGGATTGGTGCGAAAGGAAGAAGGCCATGCGGAAGCTCGCAACTCCATTTTTGGTATCAGCAGCTTACGCACCAATGGGCATCGGCGTAGCGGCGGCCGACTCCGACGATTCGAGGAAGAGGCAGCAGAAGCCCGACTCGATTGTCACTTGTCGAGGGACGGCCGGAGACTACGTCGTGAACAATCGGACAACACCCACGTCCGTCACCCTGGACCAGTGGTCTGCGATTGATGAAGACCCGTGCAGCCCTTGCATCAGGTCTTTGGAGAATCAGGGTTGCAAGGTCGTTGACGTGGTCGTTACCAACTTTGATCCAGGAGCCCAATCCCCCGGTTCCAGGACGAGCTTTATGTTGCCTCGCGAAAAACCGTAGGTAGCTGACATCGTTGCTAGGATTCTTGAGACAGGTTCTATTCCTTCTGGGCAGACGTGATGTTGATGTAGGAGCGCAACGATGTATCAGACACAGATCTCGACTCAGTCGATCATCCTCCTCTTGGTTGTACAATTCCTGCTGGCGACCTCTGCCTTTGCCCTTGATGGCGGGACTCTGCGTCTCAATACCTACAACAGCTGGGAAGCGTTTGAGGTGATCAGCGCGGGTGAAGACCCCGCTGGCGACGGTTTCAGCCACACCATGGACACTCATTTCGATGGTATGGGCGCCTGGCTGCCCGATCCAGCAACGCTTCGGGTGCAAGTGAACCACGAGGTGGATGCCGGCGCGATCAGTGAAGTGAATCTAGACCTTGCTGATTTGCAAACCGCAATCAGCAACATGATCAGTGGTGGTACCACCGGTGGCGTTTCGTTCGTTGTCTCGGCGCGGCAAGCTTACGATAGTTGGAGCGACGATGGCGGCTCGACCTTTACCCCCACCTCAGACACGTCCAATACAGACTTTGCCCGGTTTTGTTCGGGGCAATCCTACGCCCCTCACACCTTCGGGACCGATCGAGGCTTCGTCGACGAGATCTACATCACGGGCGAGGAGTTCGCCCCAACGGAAAGGTTGTACGCAATCGACAGCGTCAACCGCGACTTCTACGAGATCAGCAGCACGGGCGGCGGCCCTGGCGCCCGTGCCGGTATCCCGGAAGACTCCTACGAGAATGCGGCCCTGATCGATACCGGCGAGACCGCCCACATTGCGCTGTTGCTCTCCCCCGACGGCGGCACACAGACATTGCGGTTGTATGTTGGCGACAAGGGCAAGGACTCGACCGGCTCGGCATCGAGCAGTTTCTTGGCTCGCAACGGTTTGGCGTACGGGACCTGGTACTACCTGACTGCCTCGTATCCAAGTCTTGGAAATACGAACAACGGCAGCTTCAGTGGTTCTTCTCCCGGTTCACTGACGTCCGACAAGATTGAAGATGTCGATACGAGCCCCGGCAATCCCACCCTGGTCGTTCTGGGTGATCAGACCTCGGGGTTGTTCACCTTCGACTTCGACTTCGTCTTTGACTCTGGTTTCGACTCCGGCGCCTCCAGCTTCACGATTACAATGGTCGCGGCCACAAGCAACGGTACCGGCGTTTTTGGCCAGCCGGATAATGTCGACTGGACTGATGCGACCACCCTGGGCGCTACTGCCTATCCTGATGGACTGATTTTCGTCAACGAGGACAACAGTACTGGCGAGATCTGGCACATGTTGCCCGATGGGAGCAGCAAGGTCAGGATCGCCGACACGACGGTTTCCGGGGAATCTACCGGCATCTTGGATATCTCGGTGTTGGTGGGTTATCTGCCTGGCAGCATCTTGGTCACCAACAATCAAGGCACACCCGCCTCAATGAGCGTGCTGATCAACCCTGACGCGACTTTGTTGCCGGTCGTGCCCCCCGTTCCAACACTTGGCGAGTGGGGGATGCTGGGCTTGATCCTGCTGCTCGCTGCAACCGGCTCGGTAGCGGTGCTCCGAAATCGCGAGGGGCTCGCGTGATCTGAGGCATTGGCTTAGTCGACGTCAAGAAAACAGGGGCTCCCCCCCTGGCGGCAATGCCGCGGAGGGGAGCCTCTTCATTTGCGCCATTGGGAGACCGTAGAGCTTCGGGCCCGCCTACGGGGTCCTGAGAGCCCGAGATCCCCCGGAGAGTCGCCATAACAGGTGAGTCTCGGACCTCGAAGCCCGCTTGAATCAACTAGCCGCGGGGCTGCGGCGACGTCACAATCTGGCTCAGCGAGGAAGCCATAGCGGCGTGGACTCCGCCGCAAACCGGCAGGCGGGGTGGTCAGTGCTTGTACTCGGACCTCGCGATCCTGACCTCGCTCTCGTTGCGCATGATTTTCCACCTCCCGTTGCGGCAGGCCGAGGGCTTTGTCGCGTCCCTGGTGAAGCTCATGGGTGTGGGTCTGACGGCGCCCGACCACACGACGTTGTGCCGTCGCAACAGAACCGCGAAGGTGCCCGCGCTGCCCCGAGATCACGTCGGCCCAATTCATTTGATCGTAGACTCCACCGGCCTCCAGATCTTCGGCGACGGCGAGTGGCACTCCCGCAAGCACAAGAACGGAAAGGCGCGTCGTGGCTGGCGCAAGCTTCATATCGGCGTGGACGACGAGGGCTTCGTGGTGGTTGCCAAGCCAACTGGGAACACCGGCGACGACGCATCCATGATCCCGGATCTCCGGGGCCAGCTGGACGTTCCCATCAAGCGCTTCACCGGTGACGGCGCGTACGACAAGAGGGAGGTCTACCGTCAGGTAGCCGACGCCGGTACGGAAGACGTCATGATCGCGGTCCCACCACGGCGGCGGGCGACAGGCTTGGCACAAGGAGGTCGGGCACCGAAAGCAGGCGGGGGCTGAGGGCACCTTCCTCAGATACAAGCGAACTCTTGGAGGAAGCCTCCGGGCGAGGGAGTTTGAATCGCAGAGGAGAGAGGCGGTGATCGGGTGCGGGGTCCTCAACAGGATGTTCGAGTTGGGGAAGCCGGAAGCGCACGCGATCGCGAGGTAAGCGGCGCCGATGCTGGAGGCAGCTCCGAGCCACGGAGAATCCGTGCAACAACGCCACGTCGAGGCAGATCGCTTCATTCGAGCTAGATTCGCACGACGACAGGTCGGATTCAGAAGCACGCGAAACCGCCACGACGGCGCGCACATGCAGACGGAGCTTGAACAGAGATCGCCGGCCCCTCCGGCGAACTCCAACCTCGGGAGCCACGATCGTGAAGACTCGTATCACTGAAATGTTTGGAATCAAGCACCCGGTCATCCAGGGTGGCATGCATTACGTGGGCTATGCCGAGATGGCCTCGGCGGTGTCGAACGCCGGCGGCCTCGGCATCCTCACTGCGCTCACCCAGCCGACACCGGAGGATCTCGCCAATGAGATCGCGCGCTGTCACGAGATGACGGACAAGCCCTTCGGCGTCAACCTCACGTTCCTGCCGGCCTTCACCGCTCCGCCCTATCCCGAATTCATCGAGGCGATCATCGAAGGCGACGTCAAGATCGTGGAGACTGCCGGCCGCAGTCCCGAAGAGCACCTCCCGGCGCTCAAGGCAGCCGGCATCAAGATCATCCACAAGTGCACTTCGGTCAGGCATTCGCTGACGGCCGAGCGAATCGGTTGCGATGCCGTCAGCGTCGACGGCTTCGAATGCGCCGGGCATCCGGGTGAAGACGACATCCCCGGCCTGATTCTGCTGCCGCTGGCGGCGGAGGCCTTGCAGATCCCCTTCGTCGCTTCGGGCGGCCTCGGCAATGCGATGGGGCTCGCGGCTGCGCTGGCGATGGGCGCGGATGGCATCAACATGGGCACACGCTTCATCGCGACGCAGGAGGCTCCGGTGCATCAAAATGTGAAGGAGACGCTCGTCTCCGCCGGCGAGCGCGATACCGAGCTGATCATGCGCCCGCTGCGCAATACCGAGCGCGTGTTGCGCAACGCCGCGGTCGCGAAGATTCGCGAGATCGAGACGGAAAAGGGTGCAGACCTGAAGGTTACCGACATCGTGCATCTCGTCGCCGGCGCCCAGAATCGCAAGGTCCTGCAGGAGGGCGAGATGGACGCAGGCGCGTGGAGCTGCGGCATGGTCGCCGGCTTGATCCACGACATCCCGACCTGCAAGGAGTTGATCGAGCGCATCGTGTTCGGAGCCGAAGAAATCATCCGCGACCGATTGACTTCGGTCCTAGAAGCCTGACCGGGAGCCGACCCAGGGGAGCGGCCGGCCATCCACATGCGGGTGGCCCGCCGTCTGGGATCCGCGTACTTCGCCCCCGATCGCGCGTGATCGAACGCCATCGCCGAGCTGCTGGAGGCGGCGGGAATCGAACCCGGCGTCCGATTCAACAAGATCCACTACATAGCGCTCTTAGGAGTGCCTCACAGGTGCCTCGCCGACTTTCGCCCCTCATCGGCAAGGCTCGCGTCATCCAATCTACGTCCAGCTCTACATGTCCCCCACGGTCGACGGCGTTCGTCCAGTGCGCGACGCGCATCGACTCGCCGAAGCGGGGGTTGGCCCAGCGGGCCACGTCGCCGGCGGCCCAAAGGGGGATCGAAACGCTCTTCGGGACGACGTCGAATCCCAAGGAAGGTCGGCCCCACGAAGGTCTGCCGGCCACCGCCGATGCCCAAATCCATGCAGGCGGGAACTGGAGCGCGGTCGCGGTGCGGCAGTTGAACCGGGCACTCCCCGGAACGCCCACGCTGATGGCGACCTGCGGGGATACGGTTCGCCCCGGCTTGCCTTCGCGACGCTTCGACACCCAGATAGCAGCGCGACTCGCCGTGCAGAATATCTTGAAGAGTTCGAGGAGCGCAGAATGGCGGTCGTACACGGAATAGGCCCGAGCGCCCTTCGGGCATTGCGCACTGGGGCGTAAAGTCCTCCTTCCGGGGATCCGACCAAGACCCCTACGAGGGGGCTCGCGATGCACGTACGTGCGATCGTCACTGGGGTGTCGCTTCTGTTCGCACTCGTCGGCTGCGGCTCTGACCCGTTACCGGACGATTTGATCCAGGTGTGGCGAAACCCGGCGCAGGGCTTCAGCGACCGCTACTTCGAAGTTCGCGAAGGCTCGATCATCTTCGGGACGGGTGGTCACTCGCTCAAGATGCACTCCATCGAAAGGGTGCGGTCGCAGCGTGTGGGGGAAACCACCGAGCTCACGATCGAGTACCGCGCGGACGACGGCGAGATCGTCCCCTTGAATCTCGTGCACACGCCCGGAAGCCCGCCCCACCTGCGGATCGGAAGCCGCAAGGACCAGTGGATCCCGGAGAAGTACGCCGACTGGCTGCAGGATGAGAAGTCATGAGGACGCGACGTTCTCTCGAAACCTTCCGGATCCACCTCGTGCTGACCGCGGCGCTCGTGGTCATGTCCTTCGCGTTCGTCGCCGCGGTGTTGAGCTTCGTGCCGCTCTTCGCGCACTTCGACAGCAAGGAATTCGGCTCCGATTCCACGGCCGAGATCGCTGCCTACCTGATCCACCTCCACGAATCGTTCTGGCCCGTGATTGGGGGCGCCGTGATCGCGTCGGTCGTGAGCGGCATGGTGCTCTTCCAGCGCATGCGAAAACCGCTCGCGCGCTTCGCGTCGGTTTACCGGCGGCTTGCCGAGGGCGAAACGCCGGGACCTATCCGGATCCGTACGCTCGACTACCTGCAGGACGAAGCAGACAATCTCAATCGAATGCTGGATGCGATCCGTCAGCGCACCACAGAAGAGCAGCGCCAGGTCGCTCGCATCGAGGAGGCGCTCTGTGAGCTGGGCGCGTGCGAGCTGGAGCCCAAGGGCGCCGCGGCAATCGCGGAGATTCGCGATTCATTGGCGCCGCTGCGCCGAAGCATCAGCGAAGCGGGCTGAGGGCGAGCATGGGACGGCCGAGGCCCGAAGACCCGACTGGCTCCCGGGGGGGCGACGCGACCGTTGGATTCACGGTCGTGGAGATCGCGTTCGTCGTGGCATTGATCGGTCTGCTCGCCGGTCTCGCCGGGACCAGCTACCTCCGCTACCTGGAGAAGGCGCGCACCACGCGCGCGGTCGCGGAGATTTCCTCCATCGCGACTGTGATCGACGCGTCCCGTATCTGGGACGACTCGCCGCCCCCCGACTCCCTCTCGGAGCTTGACATCACCATACCGAAC
>JBDHFY010000238.1:0-7074 GCA_039590195.1 Gemmatimonadota bacterium
GACATACCTGTATCCGGATGTCCGGAGCACGGTGGCGCACCGGCGCCTACGTGGATTGAGTTCGCCGTATCGGGCCGAGCCCACGTGGCACATGGAGGAGCTGTGGATCGACGATGCGCTCTGATTCGGGGCGAAGTGCGCGGTTCGAAGCGTCACGATCGCGTTCGGGCAGTGACCTGTCCAAGCGTGGATGGCCGCCGGACTGTCGGCGGCCATGCATCATAATTTTCTATTGGACAACCTGATACAGGGATGACTCGAGCGCCCCCGGCGTGACTCGACCCGCAGGCGAGCGAGCAGCTTGCGAGCAGCTCAACAAAGCGACCTTCAGTTTAGGAATTAACGAAGTCGGCTTCCGGGGAGTGCTGCTGAGTACGCTCAAGTTGGCTTGAGTTGGGCACTTCCGGCGGGGGCCTCACCTGCCCTGTGAGGTCCTGTATCGGGGAGTTTGTGGGAGTTTGGGGCACAGTTGGGGTACAGAAGAATCTCCAACCGATGACGTAGCGGATGTGGTGTCGCCAGTGACGAGCTGGCCGTACTCGAACGTGAGGGCCGCGGTGCGGCCCTCACTCAGCAGGTTGATAGGGCTACTACTTCAGTTGTTGCCGGCGCAGCTGTTGTCGCCCGTACCCAGGCACCTCGCATCCAGCCGTCCGTTCGCGTTGGGTACATCGTTGGTGGTCCAGTTGTCCAGGTCGTTGACGATCTGCTGCTCGACCTCGGTGGGCGTATAGTTCCGATTGCCCTGCAGGACCAGGATCGCTGCTCCGGCCGAATGGGGCGTGGCCATCGAGGTGCCGCTGATGGTGGCGTAGTCGCCGTCGAGCCAGGTCGATGTGATCCCCTCGCCTGGTGCTGCAACGGTCACCGGATTGCCGTAGTTGCAGTCGACGTCAGTGTCGTTTGGGTTGCTGGAGGTCGTCGTGATCGCTCCATTGGCCCGTTTGGTGTTGCCGTTGCTGCCGTTGCTGCCATTGATGTCATCATCGCCGACGCCGGCCGGCGACGTGAGTTGGGCATCAAGCGGGAAGAGGCAGGCACCGAAGATGCCATTGCCTGCCGCCAGCGCGTAGACCACCCCGGCGTTCACCGATCGGCGCACGGCCTGGTCCATTGTCGGGCTCGGTCCGTCGAAGAGTCCCGTGCCCAGGCTCATGTTGGCCACCATGGCCGTGTTTGGGTTGGCCAACTTGCGGGCTGTTACCGCGTCCATCGCGGCAATGATGTCGTCGTTCGGACATTGTCCGAGGGCGTCGCAGACTTTGAACCCGTGGATCTTCGCTCCCGGCGCCACACCGACTACCCCATTCAGCGGGCCGCCGTCAATAGCGGCCGCTGTACCCGCCGTGTGCGAGCCATGGCCATGGTCATCCTCACCGGTGCACCCCGGCGAGCCGGCGAGGAAGCACTTGATCTCAACCACGTTGAGGTCGGGGTGACCGAAGTTCACCCCGGTGTCAATCCCGAAGAACTCGGCCTGCATCCCGCATAGGACCGGATCGTTTCCACGCACACCCAACCACTTGGGGTTCAGATTGGCCTTCACCTGGAGGATGCCCCAGAGGCCGGGGTCGGTTAGCGCGTCGTGTAGACCGTTATCGCTGCAGCCGGTTGGAGGATCCAGCGTGGTGGCTTCATCCTCATTCGAGTAGTTGGAGAAATCCACGGGATTCCAGGCGCGCACCTGATAGGAGTAGGTGGTGCTCGCAGCCAGGTTGTCATCGCTATACGCTTCAACATCCGCGCCGACCATGTCGATCTCGATGAAATCATCAGGATTGCAGGCCTGCGTGGTTCCGGCGCACCGCTCGATCCTGAACTCATCCTCGTTGGTCGAGTTGTCGGTCCACGCCAAGTCGATTTGGCTCGAGGAGACGGTGGTCGCAATCAGGTTGGTCGGGTCACCGTCAGGTGGTGCCGGGGCGGCAGGTGTGGTCGCCTCGTCCTCATTGGAGTATCCCGAAGGACCGGCCCCGTTGACTGCCTGGATCCGATACCGGAAGGTGGTGTTCTCCGGCAAGTTTGTGTCGCTGTAGTTCTCGACATTGGGCCCCACGGTGGCGATGGGGGAGCCAAAACTTGAGCAGCCGCTTCCTTGGCACCGCTCAATCTCGAAACTGTCCTCGTTGTTCGAGTTGTCATTCCAACTCAGGTTGATCTGGCTCGACGACACGGCGGTCGCGCTGAGACCACTCGGCGCGGCCGGCGGCAGCGGGGGGCCAGGCGTGGTGGCGCAGTCGGTGTTGGAGAACTTCGAAAACTGCTTCTTGCCACGCTTGTTCTCCTTGTAGGTCCGGGCTTTGTAGCAGTATTCCGTCGACGGCCCCACATTGTTATCGGGGTAGGACGTCACGTTCGCACCGAGGTCGGCGACATTGGCAAAAGCCCCGCCAGCAGTCGAGCGATGGACTTCGAAGCCGGCCTCGTTGTCATTCCCACTGTTTTGGTCGATCCAAATCAAGTTGATCTGGGTCTCGGATACCGCCGTGGCCGCGAGGCCGGCCGGCGGCAGGAACCTCGCTACCGCCGCGGCCGCCGCATCGGCCACGACGAGGTCCGGGAAGCGATCCAACCGGGGAACGCGCAGCCGCTCGTGAGTGTCGATGTAGCTGTAGGCGTTCTGCTCCACGTACTGCACGTTGGGATTCCGTTGGATGGCTGCCACGGCGGCCGGTGGGAAAACCGCCGAGAAGCCCTTGACGGTATGCCGGTAGGTGTGTCGCAGGGTCAGTCCATGCGCTATCGCGAGCCCGCGTGCCATCTGGACCGGCGTCGCGACGTCGTCGTTGAACACGACGATGTACTGGTTGGGGATCAGGTCCTGCTGGTCAGGCTCTCCAGCGACGAAGCTTGGCTCACTCGGGGTAGACGGCCCCATCGGTTGGTCGTCGGTGCACCCGATGAGCCACATCGTGGCGGCCACCAGTGCGAGCGGTAAGGCGGTCTGTCGAAGCATGGCCCCTCCTCACTTGTCAGAGCCCGGACGGTACGGCCTCTCGGGGCCGGACTGGTCCAAGCGCTACCATTTGGGCCCAACAAGCGTGGTCGAACGTGTGAGGAAGAGGGTGCTGTTGTGGACTCAGCACCATCTGAAATACATTACGAGTCGGTCGAAGCTGATGCAAGTTGTGAGGCCGGCTTGCGTGTGCAAGGTCTTGCATGGCTGAGTTCAGACGGCGCAAACGGTTCGACTCGTACCTCGATGACTGCAACAGAGTTGGTGATGCCATGAAGCTGGCCAGATACCGCTTCTTCGCACTGGCAGTGGTGATTCCGGTCTTCCCGGCGTGCGGGACACGCAATACGTCCGTTACTGCCTTCGCCCAGGAGAGCACGGTGGTGAGTGCTGATCACGTCTTCACCTATCCCCACAGCGGGATCAACGATGCACGCCGCCTCGTTATTCGGGAGGAGGCTGGCTGGCGGGCTCTCTGGCGTGAGGTCGTGGGCGAGCGAACGCCCGCACCCGAGGTTCCCGTCATTGACTTCGAGCGGGACATGGTGATTATCGCTGCCCTCGGAAGGCGAGGGACTGGCGGCTACGGCATCACCATTGACGACGTCTCTATGGAAGGCGGGCAGCTCTCTGTGGGTGTCCGGGAGACGTCCCCGGGGCCGGGGTGTATGACGATTCAGAGTTTCACCGCGCCCGTGACAGGCGTGCGGGTGCCACGCAGCGAGGCGGCGACGACGTTTATCGAACGGCATGACGAACTCGATTGTCGCTAGCTAGAATCCCACCTCTGGGCTGATGTTCACTGGAATCATGCAAGAAGGCCGGCGGCGATCGCACGCGACGCGCTCGATCTCCCATTCACCACCAGTCCATCCGCCGAACCGCCCCCGGCGTGACTCGAGCCTTCCCCACCGCACCGCGGCCCCCGGCTATCAGCTATCGGCTATCAGTCGTGAGTCTTCGGAGAAGATGTGATGGTCGCTGCTCGGCTCTTCCGCCGAACCGCCTAACCGCCCGTCCGCCTACCTCAGCGCCCCCGGCGTGACGCGAACACGCGGCCTTCAGTTTAGGAATTAACGGAGTCGACTTCCGGGGAGTGCGGCGGAGTGGCCTCAAGTTCGTGTGAGTTTGGCACTTCCGGCGGGTCTTTCACCCATCGAGTTAGGTCCTGTATCGGTGAGTTCATGGGAGTTTGGGGCACAGTTGGGGCACAGATTCTCCGCGGGCGTTGAGGTAACCTCCGGCCCAGCTGGCCTCGGTAGCTCAGTCTCGGACAGGCCTCAAGTCCACCGGATCAAACACCCATCCGCCCTTGGTCACGCGCCAGATTGTCTGGATGTTCCGGGGATGAGGACGGAGACCGCGTACGCAACGGCCAGGCTTTCGCCTTCACGCTAACCATCTCCGCATGGTCACAATAACTGAAGGAAGTAGGAACTCGTATTGGAGGTGCAGTCGATGGACACCGCCAACCTGTTCGAGCGAATCTGGGGCCAGTGATTTCGAAGCAGCCTTCGTTCTGATGTTCTCTGGCGGCGGCCTCTACCATTATACTTTTTTGGGCGACGGCTCAGTGCTGGGGTATCCCAGTCCCGATGTCGTTCGCCTGCTCGAGCAAGTGGGTGGCCGCTTCGATCCTGCCATAATCGACAGACTTTATACCGAGCTCATGCCACTGCTTCAAGCGGACCCGCCCATGACATATTTGTATCCGGATGCCGGGAGTACGGTGGCACACCGGGGCCTACGTGGGTTGAGCTCGCCGTATCGGGCGGGCCCCATGTGGCATATGGAGGAGATGTGGATCGACGATGCGCGCTGATTAGGAGCGAAGCCTGCGGTGCGACGCGTAACGCTCGCGTTCGGGCAATGATCCGCTCAACGTTCTTCCTGCCTGCCGCCGCGCTGCTGGCCTTCGGGTGCGGGGGGAGCGGTCGCCGCGATGTTGCTCAAGGCGATGCGACGGATGCCACCGCGCCCACTCGCTTCACGGTTTCCTACTGGTTCGGCCAGGAGTGTACCACACCAGTGGATAATATGTGCCACCCCCTCCTGTTCCTCGGCCTGGCGTGGCCCAACGAGCACGGCAAGCTTGAGGGCCGGCTTGCGCGGAATTGGGAGCACTCGCCGGACTACCGAACCTGGACGATCCATCTGCGTACAGATGTCCGGTGGCAAGACGGCGTCCCGTTCACCGCCCACGACATCAAGTTCACCTACGACCTGTGGAAGCATCCGGAGGTGCTGTACGAAAACGGCGTGGGCGTGGAAGACGTAAGGGTCATCGATGACAGCACGGTGACGATCGTCTACAGCCATGTGTCGCGCGGGGTGTCGTACGGGCTGCCATTCTTCGGGACGTGGTACTATCCCAAGCACCTGCTCGCCGACCTCGACCCCAGCAAGTTCTACGAGTGGGAGTTCTGGGACCATCCCGTGGGAAACGGTCCGTACCGATTTGGGCGACACGTGCCCAATACCATGACGTTGCTCGAGGCGAACCCTGATTACTATCGCGGAAAGCCTCAGATCGATGAAGTCGTCTTCAAGTTTGGCCCGTATTCGATGACCGAGCTCCTCGCTGGTGAAGTCGACGGGCTCAATCTGGACCAGAAGGCGGACGTCCGGTTGATCGAGAACGATTCCCGCTACCGCGTCTACTATGAGATCTGGATCGACGTCGGAGCCATCCAGGCCGTTCTGTGGAATCAGCGCCATCCACCCCTCGCGGATGCGCGCGTTCGGCGCGCTCTCACACTGGCTGCGGATCGGAATGCGCTTACCGCTCTCTTGTACCGGTCCCCGGACGTGCCGATAGTCGATGCGCCGTACAGTGAAGGTCAGTATTGGAGACGTGAGTTGCCCGACCCGATTCCGTACGATCCCAACGAAGCCGTTCGGCTCCTTGAGGAGGCCGGCTGGCACGACGAAGATGGAGACGGCGTTCGCGAGCGCGACGGTCGGGAACTCACATTCTCCGTGCTTGTCTGGGATGAGTGGCGCAGGGCGGTGGTGTGGCTGCAGAACCAATACGCCCGCATTGGGGTGCAGATGGAGATCGACCTGATGACTTCCTCGGCGGTACACCAGCGGGTCCGCGAAGGGGAGTTCGAAGCCGTGATTTCATTGGTATGGGGAATGAAACCCACGCCCGAGCGCGGCTTGATCCATCTGTTCGGCCGGGAGTCGATGCTTGGGTGGCGAAATCCCGAGGTCATCGAACTGGTCGACCGTCTCACAACGCTCGCCGACCCACAGGAGATCGACGCCTTGTATGCACAGCTTCAGCCGCACTTCCTCCGGGACGTGCCCTACACCTACCTGACCCTCGCGGTGGAGACCTACGTGGCGCACCGGAGGGTCAAGGGCTTCAGCACACCGTTTCGCGCCAACGTGTATTGGGATGTAGAGCATCTATGGATCGACGATGAGCGGTGACAGTACCGGGTCGAGAGGAGCGAATGACGAGGGTCCCCGTATTCAAATCAGGACCTACTGGGCCTGCCGGCCCCCTTGCGGCGTATCTCGGAAAGCATGCACTCTATGTATGGAAAGGGCTTCATTCGGAAGCCTAATACACGTTAGGCCGCGCGAGCGACTGGTGTGGAAATGGAGACACACGGAAAGCCTGAGATCGATGATGCCTTCGCCTCGCAATTCCTACGAGGTGTTTCCGAACAGTTGACCTCCGCGGAGTTGGAGCGATGGAAGGCCGCCCAGTTATCTGTTAGCTCGGATGCGTCCTGCATCGCTGAAGAGAACGCTCCGCTCGCCGTGGATCCCGCAGCGACCCGTTGCATCGAGTTCTCTTCGATGCTCCTTGCAACGTATAGGTCGCTCCGCTCATCCTTGGGGGACGAGGAGCGAACCCTCAAGCTTCTTGGTGAAGCCTTGATGCGCCCCCTCCGGGTGCAGGTCACCTCGTACATGGAGACTCGGTTTGGGATCTCCCAGGACGCGCCGGAGGAGACGTTTCGTCGCGTATCGCAGAACTTCAAGTCGCGCGGTGAGGTGAGCGCCGGCCGGGGCTTCCGATACGTGGACGACGTCCGGGATGATCGTCGAGCGTTCGTCAACATCGAGAGGTGCCTATTCAACGAATTCTTTCGTCAGAACGG
>JBDHFY010000239.1:0-6388 GCA_039590195.1 Gemmatimonadota bacterium
ATCCTGATCGGTGGCGCGATGGCGTGCACATTCCTTCTCGCTCGGGGGAAAGAGGTCGGCAACTCCCTCGTCGAGCCCGACAAGGTCGAACTCGCCGCCGACTTACTGAAACGGGCAGGTGACAAGATCGTGCTTCCGACAGGCGCAGTGATTGCGCAGGCCCTCGAACCGAATGCGGTCACCCGGGAAGTGCCGTGGGAAAGCATTCCGGCCGGTTGGGCCGTGTACGACATAGATGAGTGTACGCAGTCGAGCTTCGCCGAGCGGATCTCCCGTGCCAGGACGGTGTTTTGGAACGGCCCGATGGGCGTGTTCGAGACCCCTCCGTTCGACGAGGGGAGCCTCGCCGTGGCGAAAGCCATGGCGGCCGTCAGCGGGAGCGGCGCCACCACCATTGTGGGTGGGGGTGACTCTGCGGCGGCAGTGAAAGCCGCACATCTCACGGAAGCGGTGACCCATGTCTCAACCGGTGGGGGGGCATCCCTTGAATTCATCGAGGGCAAGATGCTCCCTGGCGTTGCCGCCCTGGATGACAGTCGATGAAAACGATGATTTTTGCCGCGAACTGGAAGATGCACCACGGGCCGGAGTCTGCCCGGGATTTCATGCAGGTGTTCTTGGGCGAGCACCGGGAAGTGGCCGGCGTGGAGGTGTGGTTTTTCCCGCCCGCGGTTGCTCTGACGGCAGTTACGGACCTGATCTCAGCTCGCCCCGAGCTGCGGGCCGGCGCACAGAACGTTCACTGGGAACCCAAGGGAGCGTTTACCGGGGAGTTCAGTGTTTCCATGGTCAAGGAGGCAGGCGGACGGGCAGCCTTGGTGGGCCACTCGGAACGCCGTCACGTGTTTGGCGAGACCGACCTGCAAACGGGCAAGAAGGTCCGCGCCGTTCTCGACGCTGGACTCACACCGGTGCTCTGCGTGGGGGAAACCATCGAACAGCGAGAGGCCGGGGAGACGTTTGCCGTTGTTGAGAGGCAGCTGGGCGTGCTGGAAGGCCTCGACGTCGCAGGCCGGCGCCAGGTGGTGATTGCCTACGAGCCGGTGTGGGCAATCGGCACGGGCAAGAACGCCACACCGCAAGATGCGGCTGCAGTGCACCAGAGAATCCGTAGCTGGCTTTCGAGCCGGGGGGTCGAAACCGCCGATTCCCGAATCCTGTACGGTGGCAGCGTGAATCCGAACAACGCTGCGTCCCTGGTCGGAGAAGAAGAGATCGACGGCGTGCTGGTTGGTGGAGCGTCTCTCGATCCGGTCAAGTGGGCTTCGATCACACGGGCGGGTCAGATTGACTAACTTCTTGCGTCTCGGTATCTTCGGCCGCTGACGAGGTAACCGATGTATACGCTCTTGGTGATTTTGCTCATTCTCGATTCCATCCTGCTTGGCACGGTCGTGCTGCTCCAGGCAGGGCAGGGGGGTGGTCTGGCCGCGTTGGGTGGTGGCTCATCCACGGACAGCTTCTTCGGCGGTCGCCAGGCAACGACCATCCTCACAAAGGTGTCGTGGTGGTGCGGCGGGCTCTTTCTGGGGCTCTCTTTGGTGCTGGCGGTGATGACTGCACAGGGTGGCGCTCCGCGATCGGTTATCGAAGGGCAGATTCAGGCGCCGGCACCGGTCACCGCCCCGCTTCCCCTCGACGCTACGCCGGCGATCCCGCAGGGAGGCGGTCAAGCCACCCGAGACAGCAGCTAGGGGGCCGTGAGACCACTGCAGCAGGCATACATCCTTCTCGAAGATGGCGCGTGGTTCCCGGGAACGACGCGCCATCCTTTTGCCGTCCAGACCGGCGAAGTGGTTTTCACTACCAACCTCACAGGCTATCAGGAGGTTTTCACCGATCCCTCTTACCTGGGTCAGCTCGTCGTGATGACGGCCCCTATGATCGGTAACTACGGGATCAACGCTGAAGACTTGGAGGCGAAATCGGGTAAGCCGCAGATTTCTGGGGTCATCGTACGGGAGCTCAGTGGCAGCGAAGCGAACTGGCGGGCCTCGGGATCCCTCGACGAATGGCTGGCCCGACACGGCATCCCGGTGCTGGAGGGGGTAGACACACGCCAGCTGGCGCGCCACATCCGCTCTCAGGGTGCCATGCGGGCCATCATGGTGACCGGAGCGGAGCCGGACGAAGAAGCCAGGCAAGCCCTCGAGTCGAGTCCGCACATGGAGGGGCTGGATCTGGCTACCAGAGCCACGACGTCCGCCGAGTACAGTGCTGGGGCGGGTGACCCCTCCCCTGCCGCTCACATCGTGGCCTACGATTTCGGATTGAAGCAGAGCATCGTCCGCCTCTTCACGTCTGCGGGCTGTCGCGTCACCGTTGTGCCGGCGAAGACTCCGGCCGCTCGCGTGCGTGAACTAGCACCTGACGGTCTCTTCCTGTCGAATGGGCCGGGTGATCCCGCGGCCGTGAAATACGCCATCCCGGTCATCCGCGAACTGGCCGGATCCGGACTTCCGACTTTTGGGATTTGTTTGGGACACCAACTCCTGGCGCTCGCCTTCGGCGCCAGCACCACCAAGCTTCCGTACGGACATCGGGGGGGGAATCACCCGGTGAAGGAGCTTCCAACCGGGCGAGTCCTGATCACCAGTCAAAACCACGGATTTGCCGTCACGGCAACGAGTAAGGGTGTCTCAGGTACGAAAGAACTTGAGGTCACACACCTTAACCTCAATGACCACACCGTAGAAGGGATACGCCACCGTGAGCTGCCGGTGAGCGGAGTGCAGTACCATCCGGAGGCTTCTCCCGGTCCTCATGATGCTCGACACCACCTGTGGGAATTCTCCAAGCTCTTGACAGTCAACAGGTAAGCTCATATGTTGACCGCCCGGCCCCACTGGCCTAGGGGCAAAATTCGCGGTGCCCTGTGTCTTCGAGCGGGGGATGCATGACGAAGGCCGATCTCGTCGAAAAAGTCACTGCCAGCATCGCCAGAACGGCTGGCCCCATGATTTCCAAAAAGGACTGCGCTCGTGTGGTTGACGCGTTCTTGGAGGCGGTCAAGGAGGCGCTAGCTGGCCAGCAGAATATTGAAGTGCGCGGTTTTGGGACCTTCAAGATCCGGAACCGGAAGACCAGGATGGCTCGGAATCCTCGTACCGGAGATCCGGTGGAGGTCGCCGCTCGTCCCGTCCCGGTGTTCAAGCCCTCGAAAGAACTGCGAGGGATGGTCGCGGAAGCCCACCAGCGAGAACCCGCGGCGGAAACCGGGAGCGCGATTCCGCGACCGTAGCACACCAGCCCGGCGCTGCACAGCTTTTTTCCCACCACCAATTCTCCTCAGCGAGTCTTCTGCCGCACGAGGGTGACAGCCTGTGGGGTCGGCGGTAGATTGCTGCGGCAGATGGAGTTCCGTGATCCGCCGGAGGCCGCGAACACCCTGTCGGTTAGGGTTCGCCTATTCGCCCGATACGCCGAAGTCGTCGGGCGTGATTCGTTTGCATTCCAGCTTCCCCATCCCGCCACCGTGTCGGACGTCGTGGCGCTACTACGCGCCCAGGTGCCGAACGGCAAGCTCATTCCTGAGAGGCCCTTAGTGGCGGTCAACCTCGAACACGTGCGAGCGGACCGACCCGTGCGCGACGGTGAGGAGTTGTCCTTGCTCCCGCCGGTTGCCGGAGGTTAGCGTGGCGTTCGCAACCCATCGTTCCATCGACCTGTCACGACTCCTGGAAAGTGTCTCCGGTGTGGGACTCGGCGGCACAGCGGTTTTTGTGGGCACGGTGCGCCGCGGGCCCGACGATGGGCCGGTCGCGTGGATCGACTATTCCGGCTATGAGGAAATGCTCGAAGCCGAATTCGGCCGGATCCTGGACGAGGCCGCCAACCGTTGGCCCCAGGCCCGGTTCGGGGCGCAGCATCGGCTGGGCCGTGTTCCGGTGGGAGAAGCCAGCATCGCGGTCGTTGCGGGGGCACCGCACCGTGCGGAGGCGCTGGAAGCCTGTCAGTACATCATCGAAGAGGCCAAGAATCGCCTGCCCGTGTGGAAGAAGGAAGTGTTCGACGACGGCATGACGGCTTGGCGGGAAAACTCCGTCTCGCAAGCGGACGCGGAACGGGCCTGACCCCCGTCAGGCCTGCAAAGCTTGGCTGACCTTTAGGTACACCCTCCTGGGTCGGGTGGAGGATCGATGGGGCTCTCCGTCGCGCTGATCGAACCGCAGATTCCACCGAACACGGGGAACATCGCCCGCCTGTGCGCGGCCACACACACCACGTTACATCTCGTGGGAACACTCGGCTTTTCCTTGGACGAGGAGCAGCTCAAACGCGCCGGACTCGACTACTGGGAAGAAGTCGATCTTTGGGTCCATCCGTTCTGGCGTACGTTTCGTGAAGCCGTCTCGAGGGACCGCTGTTTATATTTTACGACGCAAGGAACACAATCGTATCTCGATGCGCCGTACGAGGCCAACTCGGTTTTGGTATTCGGGAGCGAAACGCTGGGAATGCCGGAGCGGATTTGTGAGAAGCACCCGGATCGACTGTACCGGATCCCAATGCAGCGTTCGGTGAGGAGCCTCAACCTGGCTACGGCCGTCGCCATCGTGCTGTACGAAGCGGGGCGCCAACTGGGCAGGACGCCCGACGAGATAAGCTGAGACACTCGAATTCTTATCGGAAACTCTAATGAACAAAATATCAGTGGTAGGAGCGGGCAACGTCGGTGCAACGACCGCACAGCGGCTCGCGGAGAAGGAGCTGGCTCGTGAGGTTGTGCTGATCGACGTTGTGGAAGGGATTCCCCAGGGAAAGGGTCTCGATCAGTGGGAATCAGGGCCGATCGAGGGTTTTGATACGCGGATTATCGGTGCGAACGACTACGGGCCCGCCGCCCGCAGCGATCTCTTTATCGTGACCGCCGGTATCGCCCGGAAGCCGGGGATGAGTCGGGACGATTTGCTTCGGACGAACGTGGAGATCGTCAAGTCGGTGAGTGAGGAAATCCGTCAATGCTCACCCGATGCCATCGTGGTCGTCGTGTCGAATCCGCTGGATGTCATGTGTTGGGTGACGAAGCAGGCGACCGGCTTTCCGCGGGAGCGCGTCTTCGGCATGGCCGGCGTCCTCGATACGGCCAGATACCGAAGCTTCTTGGCCGAGGCCCTCGATGTCTCCGTAGAGGATATCCAGGCCATGGTTCTGGGGGGGCATGGGGATACCATGGTACCCCTGGTCTCATACACGACCGTTTCCGGCATCCCGGTGACGCAACTGATTGACCGCAAGCGCCTCGATGAGATCGTTGAACGGACCCGGAAAGGCGGTGCGGAAATCGTGGGGCATCTCAAGACGGGGTCGGCCTACTACGCGCCGTCAGCGGCCGCCGTTCAGATGACGGAAGCGATCGTGCGGAACAAAAGTCGTCTCCTCCCCTGCTCGGCGTGGCTGGAGGGAGAGTACGGTCTGGAGGGAATCTACCTAGGCGTGCCTTGCAAGTTGGGCGCCGGTGGGCTCAAACAGATCGTCGAGGTCGAGCTGAGCAGCAAGGAACAGGTCGCGCTCAACAAGTCCGCCGAGCATGTTCGGTCGACGATTGGGGCGGTGAAACTGTAGCGCGCCCGGGGACCGCCGCACGCACTCGCGTCCCCAAGACAACATCTTCTTGATCTGATAGCGGGAGACGCAATGCGCCGCGTAGTGACGCTATATCGTTCCTCGGTCGGAAAAAAGGCCGTGATGGCCGTCACCGGCACCGTTCTGTTTCTGTTCGTGCTGGGCCACATGGCGGGCAATCTCAAGGTTTTCCAGGGCCCCGAAAAGATCAACGCGTACGCGGACTTTCTCCGGGAGGTCGGGGGGCCGGTGCTGGGACCGGAACAGTTCCTCTGGATTGCGCGCATCGCTCTACTCGTAGTGGTGGCGCTGCACATCGTGTCGGCGACGCAGCTGACATTGGCGGCGCGTCGAGCCCGCCCCGTGAAATACCAACGGCCTGTTCATCTCGAAGACACGTACGCGTCTCGGACGATGGTCTGGGGCGGTATCATCGTAGTGACGTTCGTGGTGTACCACTTGCTTCATCTCACGTTGGGTTCGGCTCATCCAGACTTTCGGGCCGGTGACGTGTACTACAACCTCGTCAGTGGCTTTCAGGTGTGGCCGGTCTCCATCGGGTACATCATCGCCATGGTGGCGTTGGGGCTCCACATCTACCACGGCGTGTGGAGCGCCTTCCAGACGCTGGGAGCCAATCACCCCAAATACAACAGCTGGCGGCGGATCTTCGCCGGGGTGGTAACGGGCCTCATCGTTATCGGCAATGTCTCGATTCCGGTTGCCGTGCTCACCGGCATCGTTGAATGAGCGACCTGGGGTAATAAATCACCATGGAACTTCGTTCGCAGATCCCCTCAGGGCCCATAGAAACCGCTTGGGA
>JBDHFY010000240.1:0-11100 GCA_039590195.1 Gemmatimonadota bacterium
TCAACTGGTTTGCGGAACTCGACCGGCTGGTCCCGTCAGGCAGGCGGTAAATGTGACCGTCGCAGGAGGGGCAGAAGGGGCAGCTGGGGCAGGAGGGGCAGGAGGGGCAGGAGGGTACGAGATGCGGATCGCGGACTTCCGCACAACGACCAAGATTCTCCTGCCCCGTCTGCCGCCTCTGCCTCTCCTGCCTTTCTCATACCCACATGACGTCCCCGGTTCTATCTTCAGAGGCGCTCCTGCGAGTGCACGCGCTCGTAGAGCCTGCTCGCATGTTGCGCCCAACACGTTCGCTTCAGACCGATTAAACAGGAGATAGATCTGATGGCAGCCTATGTGGTCGTCGACATCGACGTGCATGACCCTGACCGCTACGAAGAGTATAAGCCGCTTGCCGCAACGTCGGTGGACGCGCACGGCGGGAAATATCTCGTGCGAGGCGGGGCCGTGGAAATCCTCGAGGGACAGTGGCAACCGAAGCGCTTTGTGGTGCTCGAGTTCCCCACCGTTGAACAGGCCAAGGAGTGGTGGTCCTCCCAAGATTACGCACCGGCGAAGGTGATGAGGCACGCCGCGGCCCAGACGAACATGATCCTCGTACAGGGCGCTTAGCGAGCCCTGCCTTAACGACACGAATCCAAATTCAGCGGCTCCGCAGGCGGCAGGTCCCTTGACGCGCTGCGGTGCGCACCCGTGATCGGGCATCCCAAGAGACTGGACCGCGCACCAACGCGCGCTACGGGACCCGCCGCCCTATTACGCCATTCGCACCATCCGGACGTAGTCCACTCGCGATACGAGATCGACGGCCCTCTGCCCGCGTGAGCACGTTCCGAGCCCCCGGCCCGCGTGCTATTCTACTACGTCCCGGGTAACCCATCACCGCGCTGATTTCCGCAAGGAGCGTTGCATGAAGCAAAGCTACGTCGTAACGGTGGCCGCCCTCGGGCTTGGTCTCGCCCTCGCCCATAGAGCCGCCGCCCAGGACGCGAAGGATCAACTGGCCCGTGCCCTCGACGCTCGGCAATCCAGCTACGCCGAGGTCGCCATGCAGATCTGGGACCTCGCCGAGGTGGGATATCAGGAGGAAAGAAGCTCGGCGCTGTTGCAGTCTCAGCTGCGGGATGCCGGTTTCCGTATCGAGGCCGGGGTCGAGGGCATGCCCACCGCCTTCGTCGCGTCCTGGGGAACGGGCCGACCCATCATCGGCATTCTGGCCGAGTTCGATGCACTGCCCGGCTTCTCACAGGACGCGGTTCCCGAAATCAAGGCCATCGAAGGCAGGCGGGCCGGGCATGCGTGTGGCCATCATCTCTACGGCACGGCCTCGACGGCGGCGGCGATCTCCGTCAAGGAGTGGCTGGAACAGGAAGGCCACACGGGCACGATTCGTCTCTACGGCACGCCCGCGGAGGAAGGGGGCTCCGGCAAGGTGTACATGGTGCGCGGTGGTCTCTTCGACGATGTGGACGTGGTGTTGAGCTGGCATGCCGCTGACAGAAACGACGCCGGTCCCTCGACAAACCTGGCGAACAAATCCGCAAAGTTCCGGTTTCGGGGGGTATCCGCTCATGCCGCCGGTGCGCCCGACCGGGCACGTTCCGCCCTGGACGGCGTCGAAGCCATGAACCTGATGGCGAACATGATGCGCGAGCACGTGCCGCAGGAAACCCGCATCCACTACGTGATCACGGCGGGAGGAAATGCGCCCAACGTGGTGCCGGACTACGCCGAGGTCTACTACTACGTGCGGAACCCGGATCCCAGTCTGGTCGAGGAGATCTTCGAGCGACTCGTCAACGTCGCCGAAGGCGCAGCGTTGGGCACCGGCACGACGATGGAGTACGAGATCATCGGGGGCACCTACAGCAGACTCCCCAACATGACATTGGCACGGGTAGTGGACGCGAACCTGCGCAAGGTGGGAGGAATCAGCTACACCGCTGAGGAACAGGCCTTCGCCGAGGCGATCCACCCGACGCTGGGGCCGCGGGCAGCACCGTTGGGCACCCAGGAAGTTATCCAGCCGTTCGAGATGCACACAACGTACGCATCCTCGGACGCGGGGGACATCAGTTGGGTCGTCCCTTCCGCCGCGTTCACGGCCGCCACATGGGTGGCGGGCACGCCGGCTCACAGCTGGCAGGCCGTCGCGGCCGGCGGAACCACCATCGGCACCAAGGCCATGATGGTCGCCGCCAAGACGTTGGCCATGGCGGCGATGGATCTGTATGCGAATCCGGCAACGATCGAAAGTGCGCGGCAGGAAATGGAGGACAAGAGAGGCCCGGATTTCCGGTACCGCGCGCTACTAGGTGATCGCACGCCGGCCTTGGATTATCGGCGGTAGGCTATTCCCGCGCTAACAGCGCGGGCTCGGCGCCCCGGGATCAAACCCCGGGGCGTCGCATGTTACACCGCTACCCTACACCCCCGCGTGCGCCTACGGCGTCTAGGGATCCTCCACCTCCGGCAGCGCATCGTAGAACTCGACCATGCGTTGCCGCAGCGCTGCGTCGGGAATCCGTCCCCGCGCAGCCCCCAGGTTGTCGACCAGATATTCCATCTTGGCTGTCCCCGGGATGACACAAGTCACCGCAGGATGGGAGAGGACGAACTTCAGGAAGAACTGCCCCCAGCTCTCACAATCGAACTCTGCCGCCCAGTTTGGCAGCGGACGTTCTCCGGCTCGCCGGAACACCACACCGCGACGGTAGGGGAGGTTGATCAGCACACCCATGCCGCGATCGGCGGCCAGCGGAAGCAGCCGTTCCTCTGCAGAGCGCTGCGCCATCGAGTAGTCGACCTGCACGAAATCCATATCTTCCTCGCGCATGACCGTCTCGAAAGCTCCATACTGGCGCGTTGAGGATGTCGTCATGCCGATGTACCGGAAGCGACCCTCCTGTTTCCATTCCCTCAGGGTCGCAAGTTGGTTCCGCACGTCACGCAAATTGTGGACCTGCATGAGATCGATCCGATCGGCGTACAGGCGCCGCATCGACTCTTCCATCTGATCGATACCCGCTTGCCTGTAGTCACCTTCTTCTTCCTGGCCCCGGCGCGGCCCGACGGCGACCTTCGTGGCCAGGAACAACTCATCGCGGTTACCCAACTCCTGGATGAGGTCGCCGACCACGGTCTCGGCGTTCCCATACCCTGGCGCCGTGTCGACGAGCTTGCCCCCCAACTTTGGGAAGTTCAGCAGCACTTGCCTGATCGGCGCCAGCTCCTCCTCCGTTTCCACGTTGTAGCGCCTGGCCGTGCCAATTCCGACGATGGGGATACGCTCCCCTGAGGACGGTATCGGCCGGGTGAGGAGACCTTCCGTTTCCTGGCCGCTCTCCGCGCGACAGCCAAGCAGCACTGTCGCACCGGCCCCCACACTCAGTTTGACCATTTCCCGTCGAGAAAGCTTCATATCATTAACTTCCTGAAGCTCGTGGTTTCCAAACAATGCCGTTGCGTACCGCAGTACATCGCGGCACGCCGCTCGCCGACCACCTGGCCCGGCGCCACACACGACGCAGCTCACGCCGACTGCACCACACGTGGTGATTCGGGAGCGGACGTGGGACGCTCCGCGACCCGCTCGTCCTGGCGGCGCCCTAGCAGGAAGCCCGTACCGGCCCACACGGCGGCGAACGGGACAGCGACGAGGGCGATGGCGCCGAGGGACAAGCCCACCGCCGCGAGCCCAGCGTACATCCACCCGCTCACCAAATCTCCCCCGCGATAGACGGCGGCGTCGATAAACGCCTTGGCCTTGTACCGCTCCTCCCGCCCAACAACCGTGAAGAGCACTTCCCGGGCCGGCTTCGTGATGGCATACCGCCCGGAGCGGTAGGCAACCTGAACTACCACCAACACGCCGAGCAGCGGGTAGACACCGAGACTAAAGAAACCCAAGAACGCAACGGTGGGTATCAGCGCGAGGGAGAGACCGATGCCGATGCGCCGGATGATGTGGGCCGTGAGAAACCCCTGGGTGAAGATGGTGATGATGTTGGTGGCGAGATCGATCTTGGCATAGAAAGCCGTCCGCCCGGGCCGGTTATCCACGAATGCCTGGCCGACGAGATCGGCTTGCTGAAAGTAGAGGATCGTCGACGCGAACGTCATCAACGCCAAGAACACAGCGATCTGGCGCAAATAAGGAGACCCGAACACCACTCGCATCCCGGCGAAGGCCGTTCCGCGGATTGGCTCTGCCTCCTCCCTCCGCATCGCCACTCTTCCCTTGCCTGACTGGCGGTGGAGATGATGCGCGCACCAAGCGGCGACCTCGAGGGGCACGATGGCGATGAGCAGCAGCGTGAAAGTGGGGATCACTTCGGCGAGTGCCGCCGTCACGGAGGAGCCGATGATCCCGCCCAGAGACGCGCCGACGGTAATGAACCCGAAGATCCTCTTCCCCTGCTCGTTTCTGAACAGGTCCACCATGAAGCCCCAGAAAACCGTCACGACGAACAGGGCAAACACGCTGGCCCACACGTAGAAGACCCGATCGATCCAGGGTCGCGCGCTCTCCGGCAGGAAATGCAACGCCCCATAAAAGAGCAACAGATTGACCGCGAAGAATCGGTTGGCTAGCGGAATGAACACGCCTCTCGAATAACGAGACACGACCGCCGAGTAGAGAGGGACCGCCACGAACGTCATGACCAGGAACACTGCGGTCCACAGGATCTGCAGGTTGCCCCTGTCGGCGGAACTTATCTCGTCCCGGACGGGACGCAGGATGTAATAGCTCAAGAGAATGCAAAAGCCGTAAGCCGTCGCCGTCAGCATCGCTCCGACCTCGTCATCCCTAACGGAGACGATCTTCTTGAGCGTGGTCGCTATCATGGCGATCGAGGTGTGCCTCTAGGACTGCTGCTGTCAGCTGATTCTTGGCCTGGCTCGTGGTCACAAAGTCTCCTTTTCGAGCTGCACGGTTGCTGTGCATGCCGGAGCTTCGGGTCAGCCTACTAACAGCTATTCGCGTTTCCCGACTCAAGTGTTGAGCAGCGGCAACGGAGATTCCCTGCCTTTCCCACTCGCCTCTCGCCCTCTCCCTTCTCCCTTCTCACTATCTCGCGTGCCAGGCGGCGAGCAACTCGGCCTCCCGCTCGGCCGAAAGGCCTACCCGGAGCTGCATCCGCTGCTCTTCCGGACGCGTCTTGTGCCACTCGATGGTGTCGAGCGCCGTGACGGCGAGTGGCCGGTACTTCAAGCCAACGCTAAGCGGCCGGCTCAAATTGAAACGCTGAAACCCCTCCCGGTTCCCCCGCGGCGCGTACCACAGCGGCACGTCGGCGTATTGCCGCACCTCCCGCTCCAGCAGGAAATCGGCCTCGACCCAAGTGAACGAGACATACGCCATGGTGACCGCCCTTATGCCGTAGAGCATCTCGGAAAACGAGAGGGGAGCTTCGGGACCCAGCGCGTTGTAGACACCCAGTGTCCCCTGCTCCAGCATGTGGACGTACCAGTCCGCCAGATCGCGCACATCGATGAACATCACCGGGTCCGTGGGATCCCCTGGAGCGAGCACTTCGCCGCCCCGGTCGATGCGCGCCGGCCAATACGTGAAGCGATCCGTTCGGTCCCCGGGTCCAACGATGATGCCCGGACGTACGACGAGCGTGCGATTGGGAAAGGCACGGTGCACTTCTCGCTCGCAGAGCACCTTGCTCGGTCCGTAGGGAAGCCGCCGACCCTCGTCGATGGCCGACGGGTCCGCGTCGTGCACGGGACTCGTCTCGTCCATGCCGACCCTGGAAAAATCGGCGTACACGGAGCGTGTGGAGGTGAAGAGATAGCGGTCCACCGAATTCCGTAGCAGTTGGGCGGAGTCCCGCACCCATTTCGGATTGGTCGCCGAGTTGTCGATGACGACGTCCCAGGTGCGGCCCTTCAGGGCCTCCAGGTCCCCCTCTCGATCACCGATCAGTTTCTCGACTTCTGGGAAGAGGTGGATATTGGTGCGGCCCCGGTTGAACAGCGTGAGAGTGTGACCGCGACTCAATGCACTACGCACCATGTGGGGCCCGATGAATCCGGTCCCACCAAGCACGAGGATCCGCATTGACGCACCACCCTGGCGGACAGGCCTCGTGCCCGCCAGTGGATGCCGGAGGCCAAGGCCCACGGCCCCGGCGGCGGCCGTGTAACGAAGGAAGTCTCTACGAGATGTACGCATGTTAATCGCTCCGAGGTTGGCGTGGCGCGCGCGGGGGGAGACCGCGCCGTGGAGACGCCCCGGTTGCGGGCGCCACCGCTGCCGGGGGTGGTCGCACACCGGGCCAATGTGCCGAGGGCCCGAGGCGCCCGCGGCCCAGCGTCTCCTGAGGCGCGACCTCCCTCACGCGCGCGCCATGAAACGACTTCTCACTCTCATCTCGCGTGCCACGCCGCCAGAACTTCGGCCTCACGTTCGGCGGACAGGCCCGCGCGCATCTCCGACTGTCGTTCCGCCGGCAACGTCTTGAACCAGAGGATGGTGTCCCGGGCCGTTTCGGCGAGCGGCCGAAACGTCAGACCCTTGGCGATGGCTCGCTCGCAGTTGAAGTGGCTAAACCCCTCCATGCCGTCGCGCGGCGGGAACCAGACCGGCATATGTCGCCAGGGCTGGACGTCGTGCTCCGCCAGAAAATCGGCATCCACCCACGTGAACGAGACTTTGGCGGTGGTTGCCGCGCGGATGCCGTAGAGCATCTCGGCAATGGACATGGGAGCCTCTGGACCGGTCGCGTTGTACACCCCTCCGTGCCGGTCTTCTGCCATCCCAACCATCCACGCCGCCAGATCCCGCACGTCGATAAACTGCACGTGATCGGTGGGATCGCCCGGGGCCAGCACCTCACCTCCCCGGTCTATCCTCGCCGGCCAGTACGTGAACCGATCGCTCACATCCATGGGCCCCACGATCAGCCCGGGTCGCACGACGGTGGCGCGGTCCGAAAACGCGCGTTGGGCCTCTTGCTCGCACAGGGCCTTAAGGGGTCCGTAGGTCTCGCCGGTGATTTCCTCGACCGTCGGATCGTCGAGCGTCCCCACGGCCCCGGTCTCGTCGGTGCCGATGACGGAGTTGTCGGAATAAACCGACAACGACGACACGTAGATGTACTGCTTGGCCGAATGCCTGAGGAGCTGTGCCGATTGCCGCACCCAGCGAGGGATGGACGCCGAGTTGTCGATGACCACGTCCCATTCCCGGCCCTCGAGTGCGGTCAAATCGTCGTGGCGATCGCCCCGGAGTTTCTCGACCTCGGGGAACAGGTGGGGATTTGTGCGGCCGCGATTGAAGAGCGATACGGTGTGCCCGCGAGCCAGGGCATACGTGACCTGATGGACGCCAAGAAACCGGGTCCCTCCTAGCACCAGGAGCTGCAAAGGATCTCTTGCCTTGGGAATGTCCAGCAGGTTGCCCTCGCCGCGGGGCACGGGCGTTCCCAGGCCAAGGCCCCCGCCGAGGCCGGCAGACATTTGGAGGAATTGTCTTCGACTGGTAGGCATTTCTTGACTCCACAGGGAGGTATGCCGCCGCGAAAGTAGCGTGCCTCCTGGTGGGACGCCACCGGGGGGAGAGGACACTCGGTTTAACAATCCCGGCCACCCGGCGTCTAACTCTGAGACGGTGCGGGCGTAGGCTTCGAGAGAGACTTTCAGGAAGCAGGGGGCAGGAGGCAGGGGGCGGGGGGCTGCCTTGCGAGTCGGGCGGTCCACACCTAGTCCCGGCTTCGGGCCGAAACGACCCGATCACTAGACCAAACGAGGTGAGCAAGATGACATGGTTGAAGCACGGTGCGGTGTTGGGGTTTGCCCTGGCGGTGTCTACCTCTGTCGAGCCGCTCGAGGCACAGCGGCGGGGAGCCAGGGGTCGCGGGCCTGGTGCCTCGGTGGAGCAGGCCTTGCGCCTGCGGGACACGCTCCAGCTGACGGATGATCAGGTGGCCCAGCTCCAGGCTCTCCGGCAGGAAGCCGTGGCAGACCGCCAGGCGGCCATGGAGCATTTCATAGACGTCCGGTCCCGATTCCGGGCCGGGGATATGACGAGCGACGAACTCCAAGAAGAGCTCGCGTCGCGGCGGGAGGATGCCCGGTCCAGAGCGGATGGACGGGAGGAGCGCTTTTCGGGAACCCTCACCGAGGGACAGTTAGACCAGCTCGCGACGGCCCACCGGCGGACTTTTCGGATGGGCCGCCGCGGAGGTTGGCCAGGCGGTGGACGCGGTTTCCGGGATTGGGGTCCAGCGGGTCCCGGGCAAGGGTACGGACCGGGACGTGGGTGGCGCGGTTCCAGACGTTGGATGGGCCCGGGCGCCGGTCGCGGCTTCCGTAGAGGCCCGTTCCGTGGACGGCGGCCCTGGCGGTGAGAGACAGGTAGGGGCGAAGCATGCTTCGCCCCTACCTCGTCGGCTCCCCCTACGCTCTCATGTGACCTTCGACAATCCCCAGGATGTCCTTTTCCAGAGCATGCGCTTTTTCTTCGATCTCGCGGCCCTTCACGGTGACCTCCTCGACGTACACCTTATCCGCGAGATCAGTCGAGTTGATCTTCACGTTCAGAAACGCTCCACGAACGGCGGCCCGGGCACACAGCGCACCGACGCCTGCGTCCGATACGGACGTCGGCAGGCCGCTGGACGCCATGGCTTTGATGACGTCCATGGACCCTAAGGCCTGCTCCATGATTTGAAATGGCACAGCGATGGCATGCTTCGTCGCCGCCTGAACCGCTTCCTCCCGTGCTGCTCTCTCCGCATCAGTTTCCTTTGGCAATCCAAAAGCTTCCAACACCTTGTTGAACGCCTCGGTATCTGCGTCCACCAACCGGAGCAATTCGTCGTGATAGCGCTTCCCCTTCTCCGCCCAGTCCGAGTACTCCTCCCAACGGTCGTCCCAGCCGCGCTTGTGAGAGGAGAGATTGGCGACCATCGTCCCCAGTGCCGCCCCAAGGGCGCCCACGGTAGCGGCCACCGAACCGCCACCCGGCGCCGGAGATTCAGACGCCGTTGTTGCCACGAACTCGACGACGGGCTTATCGACGAGCAGCTTCCGGGACCGATCAGCGATGGCGTACTCGATGATCTTCTCCTCGGGCTTGAACGGATGGAGATCATCCAAGCCGAGTGACTTGACCGCGATCTTGATGATCTCTCGGTTCGAGATACCTGTGGAGCGCTTCTGCTTCTTGAGGAAGTACTTACCCGCGTCGAGCATGGCCCGAAGGGGAATCATGCCCACGAGTTCGGACCCCGCGACACGGACGCCGCGCGCTTCTGCCTTTTTGCACACCTCGTCGAAGGCTACGTGAACCGGCGTGACGCCAATGTTCGTGAGGTTCATGGAGATCTGTGCGATGCCGTATTCCTCGATAAACCAACCAATGCCCTTCACACATTTCAGGCTGCCAGGCGTCCAAACGGGATCACCATGCTTGTCTCTCACGACTTCACCCGTGAGCGGATTGCCTTTACGCTTGATGCGGCCCTTCTCGCGAACGTCGAACGCTAACGCGTTTGCGCGGCGTGTGGAGGTTGTGTTCAAGTTGATGTTGTAGGCCACGAGAAAGTCCCGGGCGCCGACGGCAGTAGCACCCGAGCGAGGGTTGAACTTCGCCGGGCCGAAGTCCGGCTTCCACTCAGGCCGTGCGAGTCTGTCCTTCAATCCCTCGTACTCGCCGGCCCGAACCTCCGCGAGGTTCCCCCGCTGTTCGGTGAACGCCGCATGTTCATAGCAATAGATCGTCAGCCCCAATTCCTCACCAAGTCGTTTCGCGAGTTCGCGCGCGTATTCGACCGTCTCCGCCATCGTCACATTGGACACCGGCACCAGCGGACATACGTCGGTCGCACCGAAACGAGGGTGCTCCCCATGATGTTTTGTCATGTCGATGAGTTGCGATGCCTTGTCGATGGCCCGGACCGCCGCCTGCATCACTGACTCAGGCGAACCTACGAAAGTCACCACCGTTCGGTTCGTCGCCTTCCCCGGATCGACATCCAACAACTTTGCGCCTTCGACGGTCTCGATTTGATCGGTGATCTGCTTGATGATGGAAAGATCTTTGCCTTCGCTGAAGTTGGGAACGCACTCAATCAGCTGTTCGGTCATTCGCTTCGGTCCTCAGACTGCTGATACAGTTGGTGAGCATGACAGTCGTCGACGGAGCCATCACAACGAGGCCCCGCCGCCCCGCTCGAAGGTAGCGACACTCGCCTGACGGTGCCAGAGGGATTTGGTGCCATCAACAGCCGTCTGCGCCCTATTTCGATCAAGTGCGCGCCGTTCGTCACTGGACGGCCTGACGGTCGTGGCCTATGTTCCCGAAGAGTGTCCGAGATGTGTAGGCTGAATGCGGCACGATTGACCGTGGAGACGTTGCCGTCACTCCTGGCGGTTGCTCACGTGTCGCGATGGCTCTCGCGAGTCGAGGTCCAAAGCCTTCGCCTGCCGGGCTGGAGGAGCTGCCCCTTCGGCCGCACCTTATAATGAATATTCAGAACACTCCGCCGACGCTCAGCCAGATCATATGGTGAAACGGTCGGCCTGATCGATGTGCCGCCTGACACGTACCCCCAGTGGGGCCCTAGGCGTTTTCGTGGTGGTCGACACGATTTGCATGGGAATGGGCATGGGGGTGCCAATCTTCAATATTCTGCTCGGTATTCCGGTTGGATGGTACGTCGCCGAGTTGGCCTCCAATCAAAACGTGAATTTTCTTTGCCCGCCGGAGAGCCACGACCCGCACTGATCATTCGGCCGAGCTGACGATTCCCCCAGCCACTTGGGAAGGTACTGTGGGCGCACGAGAAATCGCCTCCTCGCGACGCACGACTTCTCACATCGGGGCACTCCATGCGGATGCGTGGACGGGGCTCGTGTTTTCGGGCGCGCCCGGAAGAGGATTCGCCATACGCCTCGCCGTAGAGCGGAACAGCGAGCGGGCCGATGGCGCCGACTTTCTCCACATCGTTCACGAGGTCGGACCGCACGCCCCCGACGGATCGTATGCCCGCATGTCGTTCGACAGCTCGCTTCCTCTCGGGATGGGCGACGACACTCCGATTGTGTCAAAGGGCTCGAGAACTGCGGGATTGGTGCTGGAGTGGG
>JBDHFY010000241.1:0-6369 GCA_039590195.1 Gemmatimonadota bacterium
CAACTAAAGTCGAGGCCGATAGGCGGCGTAGCGACACGGGAAGATGAAACCGGCGCCTGAAATGATGCTCGCTTCCACCAGGTCCGATCCTTATCTTTTCGCTCCATGCCGCACTTGTTTTGCCGGTGTGAGATCCGTCCTTGCTAGGCAGTGCGAGATTGGCCATGGGCCACGACGGATGGTTCCTCACGCGGTACCCTCTGGCAGAATCCATGAATTAACAAAACAAGAGATAGACGGATGCAGCAATCTACCGCATTGATAACGAACGACGCCGCCGTACTCGGTCTGCTGGCCGTGACCCTTGGCGCGATTTTCTACACAGCGAACAGCCCAAAGCCGATTTTCAAGAAGTTCTACCGCTACGTCCCCATCATTCTGCTCTGCTATTTCATCCCATCGCTCTACAATACCTTCGGCATCGTGGACGCGGAGCAGTCGAGACTGTATTTCGTCTCGTCGCGATACCTGTTGCCGGCAACCCTCGTGCTCCTGACTCTGAGTATCGACTTGCAGGGCATCATCCGGTTGGGACCCAAGGCGCTCATCATGTTCGCGACCGGAACCCTGAGCATCGTGCTGGGCGGTCCAATCGCGATCCTCGTGTTTTCCTTCATCAACCCGGAGGTCGTAGGCGGTGCAGGGCCGGATGCGGTGTGGCGGGGCCTGACCACGGTGGCTGGGAGCTGGATCGGCGGTGGAGCCAATCAGGCCGCCATGAAGGAGGTCTTCGACGTGAGCGACGAAGTCTTCTCGGCGATGGTCGCGGTCGATGTCCTCGTCGCCAACGTTTGGCTGGCTGTCCTGCTGTTCATGGCCGGCGAGTCACAGAAAATCGACAGGCGCCTCGGCGCAGACACCACGGCTCTCGACGACCTCAAGCGGCGCGTGAGCGAGTTCCAGGACAAATACGCCCGGATCGCCTCGTTGCAAGATATCATGATCATCGCCGCCGTCGGATTCGGCGTGACGGGCCTGTCGCACGTGTTGGCTGACTGGCTGGCGCCCTTGATCGAGCGGTCTGCCCCCGGACTCGCCCGGTTGAGTCTCACCAGCCAGTTCTTCTGGCTCGTGGTGATTGCCACCACCGGGGGGCTCCTCCTCTCGTTCACGAAAGCGCGGGAACTCGAGGGCGCCGGTGCGTCGAAGGTGGCATCGGTCATGCTGTATATCCTGGTGGCGAGCATCGGGATGGGAATGGACATCGGAGCCGTGGTCGAGCGACCGGGGATCTTCGCGGTCGGAGCGCTCTGGCTGGCGATCCATGCGACGGTGTTGCTGGCGGTCGGCCGGGCCATCAAGGCCCCGACGTTCTACCTGGCCGTGGGCAGTCAGGCCAACGTTGGTGGTGCAGCATCGGCCCCCGTTGTGGCTTCGGCGTTTCATCCCACGCTGGCCCCCGTCGGCGTGCTGTTGGCCGTGTTGGGTTACGCCCTGGGGACCTATGGTGCATGGCTTTGTGGCCAGCTCATGCGTATGGTGGCCCCGTGACGACAACGGCGCTGGTCCTTCGCGCGCGACCACGGACTCGCGATTTCTGCTTATGGCGGGTCTTCATCATATTCGACGGCCTCTTGCGCCCACGCGTCGTGGGCGGGGGAGGGAATCGTGCTCCAGGTCGATCGGCTGCTGTTCGTCCTCAGCGGAGCGTCATCAAGAGGAGACCGGTTTATGACATCACGCGACACGCCTGCCACCGCCGCTTCAGTCAATCGGAAGCCCGCCTTTGAGGAGATCGACGCCTTCGGGCTGACCCATCTCGGTAAAGTGCGGAAGGTCAATCAAGATCATTTTCTGCTCTGCTCCTTGAGCAAGCAAATCCAGGTTCATTACACGAGCCTCCCGAATGTGGATCAGCTTCCGCTGGAGAGTGAGCGCCTGGCGTATCTCGCGATGGTCGCAGACGGTGTGGGAAGTGGGTGGGGTGGTGAGGAGGCGAGCAGGCTTGCCATCGAGGTGGTGGCGCAGTATGTGGCACACAGCATGCGGTGCTACTACACCGCAGACGCGACCAACGAAGGACAATTCTTCGATGCCCTTCAGCAGGCTGCGATGCAGTGCCATGAGATCGTGGTGCAGAAGGCCCAGGAGGATGCGAACCGGCGGGGCATGGCCACGACGCTCACCGTGTGGATCGGTGTGTGGCCTCAATCGTATCTCCTTCAGATCGGCGACAGCCGTTGTTATCTCTACGGTGACGGCAAGCTGAGCCAGATCTCGCGCGACCAGACCATGGCGGAAGAGCTGATCGATCAGGGTGTGCTCACGAGAACCGGCGCCCACGACACCCGCTGGGCTCACGTCTTGTCGAGCGCCATTGGGGGTTCGCAAGCGGCTCCGGTGGTCACGAGCATGGAGCAAGCCTGGGATCACGTCGGACTGCTGTGCAGTGACGGGCTTACGAAGCACGTGTCGGACGAGCAGATCGGCGAACGGCTCCGCACCATGAAATCGGCCAGGCAAGTGTGCAAGGATTTACTGCAGGACGCGCTCGACGCCGGCGGCAGTGACAACATCACAATTGTCGTTGGCCGAGCCACAAGGAGGGATACTGACACATGATTGCGAAGAGGCACCTCTACTCGCTCGTGGCATGCGCGCTCGTCGCGGGCGGCTGCGACGAAGAGATGGTGAAGCCACACGAGGACCCAACTCCGGCTCAGTTCGATCCGAGCACTCACCCCGCGTTGGCGCCGTCGGTGGCGCGGCCACCGAGCGCCGGGCATGCGGCCGCGAGCATCGATCGTCGCGCCCCTGCGGCTCCGGCTCTCGGCGACGTGCTCGCGCAGTTCGTCCCGCCGGCGCCTTGCGCATTGGGCAACGGCCGGGGGATGGCGTTCGACGGGTCGAGCCTGTACTACACCATCCTGGGTGATCCCAACATCTATCAGTTGGACCTTGAAGGAAACTGTCTCGGGGCAATCCCCGTCAGCCAGGATCTCAGCACGATCGAGGGCGGGCCGCTGGCATGGGACGGCAGTGCGTTCTGGACGATGCACTACGCGTTTCCGGATCCTGCTTTCACCGTCTACCGGGTCGACCCCGACGACGGATCCATCATCTCCTCGTGCGACATCGCAGCCCAGAACCCCGATCACCCCTCGGTCGTCGGAGAAGGGCGTGTCATCGGTGAGCGCCCAGATGGGCTCGACTGGACGGGCAACACGCTATGGGTTAGCAGCGAGACGTTCGCCAACAACTGGACAGTCGAGTTGGACCGCAACTGCAACATCCTGACCGCCTTCAATCCTCCGGTCCACGAGGGGTGGGGTACGTCCGGTGTCGTGTTCGACGGCACGGATCTCTGGCACGCGAACCCCATCATCAGCTTCCAGTTTCAAACCGACGTGCTTGGTGTGCTCACCGGCCGGTCTTTCTCGAACGACCTTGTCTTGGAGGATCTGGCCTGTGACGACGTGACCTTCCCGGGTCAGCCGGCGCTGTGGGCGAATGCCGCCGCCGCATTCGAGAACACCATCACAGCGTACGCGGTGGACCGTTGTCCCAGTGTGATGCAGGTGGAAATCGATATTCGGCCGGGCGCTCCGCCCAACGTCATCAACTGCTCGAATGAGCGGGGCGTGGTACCGGTGGCGATCCTAACCACGGATGGATTCGACGCGACGACGGTGGATCACACCACGGTGACCTTTGAAGGCGCCCAGGAGACCCACATGGATCCGCGGACCGGCGAACCGCGGAGGCACGAGAGCGACGTGGACGGCGATGGTGACCAGGATCTCGTCTTCCATTTCCGCATAGGGGAAACCGATCTGGACTGTGCATCGGAGGAGGGACAGCTTCAGGGTCGGACCTTCGACGGCCATCCCATCGCCGCATCGGACGTCGTCCGCATGGTACCCGGGAGGAACGGGGCTCGTTAGCCACAGCGGGTGCGGATAGCTCAGGCACAATGACCTGTCCTGCCGCGGCGGTGGGCGCAACTGCTTGGAGGCGATTTATGACCTCACGTGACACCGCCAACGCGGTCGGTTCTTTACAGCGGAGACCACGCGAGGACGAGATCGACCTCTTCGGGCTGACGCATCTCGGCAAAGTGCGCAAGGTCAATCAAGATCACTTCATGATTTGTTCCCTGCACAAGCAGATGCAGGTCCACTACACTAGCCTGCCCGATGTGGACCAACTCCCCCTCGTGGACGAGCGCTTGGCATCTCTGGTGATGGTCGCGGACGGCGTGGGAGGTGGGTGGGGGGGGAGGAGGCGAGCCGACTTGCCCTCGGAGTAGTGGCCCAATACGTCGCCCAGAGCATGCGTTGTTATTACACCACCGACGCGAGCGCTGAGCAGGGGTTTTCGGACGCACTAGTGGAGGCGGCCATGCAATGCCATGCAAGCGTGTTGCAGAAGGCCGAAGAGGATCCCGACTACCACGGTATGGCGACGACGCTGACGCTCTGGATCGGCGTGTGGCCGAGGTCCTACGTGCTTCAAGTCGGCGACAGCCGCGCCTATCTCTTCTACGATGGCAAGCTGACCCAGATCTCACGAGACCAAACGATGGCTCAAGAGCTGGTCGATCAGGGGGTGCTCACCAGGACGGACGCCCACAGCACCCGGTGGGCGCACATCTTGTCGAGTGCGATAGGTGGTGGGGAAGCCGCGCCGGTCGTCACGAGCATCGATTTGGCATGGAACGTCGTCGGATTGACCTGCAGTGACGGGCTCACCAAACACGTGTCTGACGAGCAGATCCGAGAACGGCTCAGCACTATGACATCGGCGAAGCAGGTGTGTGAGGATCTGTTGCAGGATGCGCTCGACGGGGGTGGGAGCGACAACATCACGATTGTCGTTGGGAAGGTGACTCGAAAGGACACGAACGAATGATCGCAGAGAGAGACCTCTGGCCTGCCCGCCGCACGGTCGTAGGGCGCGCGGGCAATGAGTCGCTTGGTGAACCGCCGAGCAGCGACTTCAGCCGGTCGCCCTAACCCATTTGACGGCAACTACATACAACCGTAAGTCGGACGATGCCCCGCTGGGTCAGCCATGGTAACCGGCCGCGCGCGTTAGCTGAGCCTCGCTCTCCATCCCCATGACCTATAGTTTTGCGGAGATGACCGAGCCCGTCGCCCCCTTCAAATCGGCCCTCTCCGGCCTTATTGCGATCCAGCACGAACTCGGTGCCGGCGGCATGGCGGTGACCGGCGGACAGGTTGTGACTCCACCATGACGGACGTCCTTGAGAGGCTGCGCAGTGCCCTCACTGATCGCTACGCCATCCAAGGCGAGCTCGGTAGCGGCGGCATGGCCACGGTGTACTTGGCCCACGACCTCAAGCACGATCGCAAGGTCGCGGTCAAAGTCCTGCGCCCCGAGCTAGCGGCCGTCTTGGGTCCCGAGCGGTTCCTGCGCGAAGTAAGGATCGCAGCCAACCTCACGCACCCCCACATCCTGCCGCTCCACGACTCCGGTGAAGCCGACGGATTCCTTTACTACGTCATGCCGTATATCAAGGGTGAATCGCTCCGCGAGCGACTCGGGCAACACGGTGAGTTACCTGTCGCCGACGCGGTGCGGATCCTTCGCGACGTCGCCGACGCGTTGGCGCACGCGCACAGCGAAGGTGTGGTGCACCGCGACATCAAGCCGGACAACGTGCTGCTGCCCGGGCGTCACGCGGTCGTCACGGACTTTGGGGTCGCCAAGGCGGTGAGCGAGGCAACCGGTCGCGACAAGCTCACGACCGCCGGCGTAGCCCTGGGGACGCCCTCGTACATGGCGCCGGAACAAGCAACAGCCGACCCGCACATCGACACCAGGGTGGACATCTACGCCTTCGGAGCGCTTGCCTATGAGCTGTTGACCGGCCGACCCCCGTTCATCGGGGACAGCGCCCAGGCCGTGCTTTCCGCCCACGTGACTGAGATACCACAACCTGTCAGCGACCACCGCGCCGCTGTGCCGGCAACGTTGGCCCAGCTGGTCATGAAGTGTCTCGAGAAGAGGCCCGCCGACCGGTGGCAGAGCGCCGAAGAGATGCTGCCGCAGTTGGAGGCGCTGATGACGCCCAGTGGCGGGATCACGCCCACCCAGACACGGCCGGTGCCGGCCGCAGCGCTTGCCTTCCCCAACAAGACCAGGATCGCCGTCGGCACGGCAGCGGTCCTCGCACTCATCGTCGGGGCGGTTGCGTTTGGCTTGCGGCGGGTTGAAACGGCGGCGGACACCGTTGCTCTTGATCCCGACGTGGTGGCTGTCTTGCCCTTCCGCGTCACAGGGGATTCGTCACTCGTGGACTACAGAGAGGGCATGGTCGACATTCTTCACGCGAAGTTCACTGGTGAAGGCGGGCCCCGGGCCGTGGACCCGCGCACTATGATGAGCGTATGGCACGGGGAGGTG
>JBDHFY010000242.1:0-10221 GCA_039590195.1 Gemmatimonadota bacterium
ATGTCCGGTTTGTTGTCAATCTCCGTCTCCCCAATCGGGAAGCAGCGGTCTTGCTGGCGCCAGTCTACGACGTAGCGAAATCGCAGACTGGCGCCGATCACCGGGATTGGATGAAACTCACTCCTTTGCTGATCAGCCTCAGGAGCCTACGTCCCGGGTGTCGCATCAGCAGTGGGTCGCCTCCGCTGCTGCTGCACGTACCACTCCGCCTCCTTCAGGAGCGCTTGGGCGTCAAAGAGAATTCCGTCCTTGATCGTCCAGATCACTCCCCCGTGTTCTCCCAACTCCTCGCGAGGGTAAATACCATAAAAGCCGTAGCCCCGTCCGTACATCACCTTGAGGTTGTCGAGCGGGTTGCCATTCACCACAGCCAGGTCCGCGACGCACCCTACGCGAATGCCGCAGTGGTCATCCCAACCGAGGGTCTTGGCGGCGTTCGTCGTGGCGATCCGGAAGACGTCGATGGGATGGAGCCCGGCTTCCTGGAACAGCTCCAGCTCTCGAATCATCGCCATTCCGCCCCACCCACCGGCGTCGCTCCCCGCCGTGAGGGTTCCGCCCATCTCGTGGAACTTGTTGACCCACTTCATCCAGATCTGGAAGTTCTCCCTCCACATGATCTCGTCGGAGGTCTTCCACTCGGTCTTGTATCCCCCGTGACTGGTGGAGTCGGGAATGAAGCTGTCGTAGTTGCCGAGGCTCAGTGTTTCCTGCCACGGCCTGGTCCTGCTGCGCCAGAGGTCTCGGTTGCTCTCGTATACCACCATGGTGGGATTCCACGTCGTCCCGTTATCGATGATGGTCTGCATCGCCTCGGTCAGCCGCTCGGGATACGCATCCGCCTGCCGCCACAGATCTCCCGCCCAGCGGAACCGGTCCAGTTCGTACCAGTAGTTGTAATACGACGGAAAATCCTGGGTGTGCGGCAGCGCCGCATCTGGCATTCCGTACCAGTGCTCAAAGCTCGCGACCCCGGCGTTGGAAGCCACCACCGCATCGGTCTCGGAAACTTTCAGGTCCGTCATCACGTGCATGCCGAGCTTGTTCGCCTCGTCCGTGGCTGCCTCCATGACGTCCGGGTAGTGTCCGGGGCTCCGGCTGATCTTGACACACTCCGCCCCCAGCTCCTGGAATTGGTGGACCATCTCCCGTGCCTTTTCGGGGGTGTTCCCCACGTCCCAGCGCCGGAGCGGCAATGGCCACCGCTGACAGAGAACGAGGCGGGGAGCCACGAGGTCGTTGTCCTGGGAGCGTCGCCGCTGCTCCGCCATCAGCTCCATCCCAGCGCCGGTGCCCGCATCCCGCACTGTCGTCACACCGTGACCCAGATACAGGTTGTACACGAATTGAGACGTCGAGCCTGTTTCCCCACCGGGAACCGGCCGCGGGAGATGGGTGTGCATATCGAAGATGCCCGGGGTCACATACATGCCCTTGACGTCGATCACGCGATCGCCCGGCCGCTGCTCGTACCCTCGATTCCTTTCCCGGCCCATATTCACCGCGTCCACCAGCACAGTGTTCGTGATGACGCCGTTCTCGATGATGATGTCGAGGGGCCCGGCGGCGGGCATTCCCCGATTGGCCCGGGGACTTCCACGCCCGTCCACGACGATGGCGTTTTGGATGATGAGCCGATCGTACCGCTCTCCTTTCGTGGTGCCCATGGGGATGAGCTCGGAGCTTGGTGGGACGTACGTGCTGAATTGTGCCATCAGATTGCTGGCACTCAGCACGACGGCCCCGGCGACAACGAGCCCTATCGCGGGCCAGGAAACTCGCTTGCTACTCAACATGTGTCTCCTCCTCTCGCGGCTCCTGGTTGCGGTCCCCGAGCACGTTCGAGACCAAACAGCCTCGATCACGCGGCAGGCCCAAGAAGCCATCTTTGAATACTCCACCGAGGCCGCTCAAGTGGGATTCCCACTCCTCGGCGTCTAGCCTAATAATCGCGCAGCATCCTTCCACGCACACCATCATCGCGAAGTGCCGGCAACGATGAAGCGTGGCGACACGTTAGTTTGCCAAGCCTGTGTACGAGACAGCAAAGAGCAGCCCATGCTTGATGCCGGACCACAGGCGCACAATCTCCGCACTTTCCGTAACGTCGTGGCCAGCACTCTTCCGCCGGACCGCCGATTGTAAAGCCCCCCCGCGCCCTCGCCGCACCTCGAAGCGGCCACCCCCGAAGTCCACCACATTCCCACGCAACGACATCGCCGGCATCCCAGCCATGTACATACGGCGGCAATCTCCACAGCCCCGCGTTGGATCGATCACCGGCTCCGTACCGTACAATGCTCGCGCTGCGGCCGCCGCCATCCGGGCTGGCGCGTTGTTCACTTTGTCCCACCCGTCAATCCCTTCTACCCCGAGCTTCATGTTGATCTCGTACAGAAACTCGTACCCTTCTCCCATCTCCTGGCATACCTCAGCCGCAATTCGCTGGATGTCCTCGTGCGCCTGCCAGAGCCGTGCCTCGCTGGGAGCTCGTAGGTCAAACCGAATCCAGGCCTCGTTCGATGTCCCGTTGTGGATCACGTTGCCCTGCACCATGGCCATGTTGAGATACAGAAGCTCCGACGTCATCTCCCCGACGCCGGTCTCATACTCTGATACGCCGGTCGAGCGCGGGTCCCGCAGCTCATCGTTGATGCGCTGAATGAGGAGCCCTAACGCATCCACCGCATCCGTGCGCCATCGGTCAAAATCCAAGGGCACAAAGATCCGAAGCTGGGTGAGGTGCGCGTACGGATTGCTTCCGGTGGTCATACCCTCCCCGCCCCCACCGTGGAACTGCGACAGGATGTCCCCGTTCCGCCAGTCAATGTTGTGCGGATAGTTGGCCCGCACGAACTGTCCGGCACCAACCCCGCCCACCTCTTCCTCAACGAAGCTCACAAACCAGATGTCGCCGTCCGTCTGAATGTCGGCAGCATTTAACGCGCGCAGCACCGTGAGCAACTGGGTGACGCCCATGAGGTCGTCTCCCGCCGCCGGGCACCATACCCGGTTGTCTGCCACGAACGCCTCGATCGGTTGATCCCGCGGCCACAGCGCCACATTGTCGTGATGGGCATTGAGCACTACAGTGGGACCTTCTCCGACACCTGGCCGTATCCCGATCACGTTCCGCGCATCATCGATGTGCACGTTCTCGAGCCCGTAGATCCGAAACAGCTTGTAAAGGAGTCGAGAACGCTGGATCTCATCGGCCTGGGGCCCGTAAGCGTTGCAAATGCTCAGCCACTCCCGCACAGTTTCTGCCTCCGATCCGTCTACGTACTCGAAGGCCCTCTGCATGCGGGCCGCATTCATCACCTGGCGCGTCACTTGGAGCTCAGGCCCGACATCCGGAGTAACGGGTTGTGCCAGACCTGCGTCGACTGCCACACACGCGACGGCGGCCGCTATTGAGGAAAGCGCAAGCTCTCTCCGAAAGGCAAACATCAGCTATCCCTTCCCGTGAGCCAAAGCCAAACCCAGCTCCGGTGGACCGGCGCAGCCGGCTCGTAGCTGCGCCAGTCCAACGAGTGCTGCTTCAACCGTTACAGTACCGGTCCGAAGATGAGGCTGTTGAGAAACAGTAAGTTCAATCCGTACCAGTTGCCTCGGAAGGTCGTACTGTCGGCAAAATAGATGACCTTACCCCGACCTACCCGCTGCACCACCACAAACGGATTACCCGCCACCTTCTCCTTGTCTTCCTCTGTCACAAAGCCATCCAGCACCAGGCGCCCCGGCTGTGACCCGTAGTGAGCGATCACCTCCGCCCGGCCTCCTTCCCGCACCGCTAGCAGCACCGGAGCCGCGCCCGGAGCCGCAAACTCCTCTCGCTCAAATCCCGCCGCCAACATCGGAAAACCGATCTCGTCCAGCCCTGGCTGCCAGGGAACCACCTGCGCTTGCAAGGCAAATCCCATGTTCCATTCAGTCCGCAGCGCCGCCCCGTTCGTGTACAACCCCCACCCGGCAACGCTCACGTCGGCACCCAATACTGAATCCTCGCTGACGAACGCCGCAGCTCCTTTTGCAGCGAGCAGCGTCCCACCTCCCCGCACGTACCGTCTCAGGTTCGCGAGATCCAATCTCCCCCGATACCCCGCGTCGAAGTTCGCCCCTCCGCGCATCGACATTCCAGCATGGGGCAGTACCACCGCAGTGTATTTCGAAAGGTCTGCATTGTTGAGCGTGGCCACCATCACCGGCGAGAAGGCAAAGCCGAAGTCCGCTTCCAGTACGTTGCGAATCCCGCCGTACACGTGGTCCTGAGCCACCGGCCAGTCTGCCACGACGGCAACTAGCGGCTGCGGAATTGCTGCCAATCGCTGATCATCGCCAAACGTGACGCCGCCGTCCGTGTACGGGCCTGCGACGCTGATCACGCGACCGCCATGTTCCTCGGCGAGCTCGGCCAGCCTCTCGCCCAACCCCTCCGGGTTGCGGAGCCGGATTGCGGCCCATGTTCCCTTCGAATACTCCGTGCCCCCAAGCCTGAATGCATCTCGAAATACCCGAAGTCGGTATCCCTCGCGCATCAACCGCACCGCTATGCGGTAACTCGCCTCCCGACCGGCCGGCAGGACGTACGCGTACGGTGGCTCGGGGCGACTCAAGCCCTCCACCACTCCCCGTTGAGCTGCCACAGCTCCGTCCTCTACAACCGGGCCGTCGACGGATACTCCCCCACTCAGCGCGAAGGCAGGCACGCCAAACATGTAGGCCAAATTCCCCCACGACACATCGTAGTACGGCCAGCGACTTGCGTAGGGAATCTCTACCTCTGGATTGTATTCCAGCGTCGGGTCGAGCAGCGTCCGTGCGAGCCGTGCCCGAGGCTGCACAAAGTCAACCACATAGCTCCCCGCCGAGAAATTCCGGCGCGTCGCTGACCCCATGGCAAAGAAATCCTGGCCCTGAGCAGCAAACGGTTGACTCGCCTGCTGCACTACCACGCCCTGAAGCGTGAGTCGCTCGACCAGTCGCTTCACTTTGTCCGGGTCCACGCCCCGACCGGACGCCGGCAGCACGACGCCTCGCACGGCATTCGTGCGGGCTGCCGACACCGCTGCTACCACTCGGTTGTGAGCATCGCGGAGCAAATCCTCCCGCTGGTCCCGCGCAACTTGGAGCATGGACCAGATCCCCAGGTAATGCCGGTCCGACGCCATCCGCATTGTCGCAATCGTGCCATCACTTCTTACGAAGGCCTCCGTCTTACCCGGGCGACCGCCGAATGTCTCGTACAAGAAACCTGCGTTGGCCGGCCCCAACATCCCCCACGAAAGCCCGAAACCAGGATGGGTCACGCCCTCGTATCCCTCGCGAGCGCTGAAGCTCCAACCTCTCTCGCCAAAGTTCTTGCTGGCTTGACGGGCGACCGCCTCCCACCACCTCGGCGCCTGTTCCGGCCACAGCGGATGGAAGGGGCGCGGAAACGGAGGCAGGAAGATCACGTTGGGACCACTGTGAACGTCCAGCCAAAACTGCGGGTTCCAGTGCGTCGCCGCTCGTGCGAGCGCCTGCATCTCCGGCGTCACAAACCAGCCAAAGTCCCGGTTCACATCGATTCCGTACGCATTCCCGTCCGTGTTCATTCCCCAATGCGCCCGATTCTCCACCGCAAGCGGGTCCACCGAGGCTCCATCCACATCGTACAACTTGTGCCACGTGATATACCGCGCATGTGAATCCGGATTCGTGAATGGTGTGAAGATCGTCAAGACATTCTCCCGGATAGCCTGCGCGTCCGCGTCCTCACGAGTTGCCAGGTCGTAGGCCACCTCCTGCATCACCTCCACTCCTGCTTCCTCATCGGTATCCACGATGAAGGCCCACACTATCGGCGGAGTACCAGACACCAGTTGATCCAGCTCGCCTGCCGGCAACGCGCCCGTCACACTCGTGAGGCGTCGGATCTGTTGCCGGATTTCCTCCTTTCTCGCCAAATTCTGCTCGCTGCTAATGATCAGCATCGGCAACGGCCGTCCCTGAATCGTTCGCCCGTACTCCGAGTACTCCACCCGGGCACTCTGCTTCCCTAGGTGTCGGTAGTAGTCGTACAACGCTGCAGTAATCGTGTAGTTGGTTCCCAGCTCGTACCCGTGAAACTCCGCGGGCGACTGCTGGGCTGCCGCCGAGCTGATCCCAGCGGGTGGGGCAAGCGCCACGAGCAGCATGACAGTTGTCACGACATTCATCTTCAATATTCGACACACGTGCGCAATGCACAGCTTCAATGGACTCATGGTTCCCTGACCTCCGATATAGTCGGTGCGACACCGTACTCCTGCGACATTCGCTTCGGGATGAACGGTGTCTGGCTCATCCAGAATGCAACTTCACCAAACTCGCGTCGTCTAGTATGATTCTCGCGATGCTCGCCGCGAGAATGTCAACCCCAAGCTGTAAAACAGATCGATCGATACCACGATCCGTCGGTTATCCCGCGCTAAGGCATCCAACTCCGCTCCAGCGTTCACGCCACATGATCTAATTCGCAAGCCCGGCATACGCCAATGCAAAAAGCAACCCGTGCTTGACGCCGGACCACACCCGAACGATCTCACCGCTCTCGGTGACGTCGTGTCCAGACGTCAGCCGCCGCGTGGGAGATTGGAGTCCGCTTCCCCGGCGCCCTACCTCGAATCTGCCACCGCCACGATCGACCACATTGCCGCGGAATGACATCATCGGCATCCCGCCCATGTACGCGTGGCGGCAATCGCCGCAGCCACGACTCGCGTCAATGACGGGAGTGACCCCGTACAGCGCTTGCGCCGCCGCCGCCGCCATCCGGGCCGGAGCGTTGTTCACCTTGTCCCAGCCGTCGAGCTCGTCTATCCCAATCCAGTAGAGGATCTCGTAGAAGTGTGTACAGCCCTCTCCCAGCTTCGCACACTCCTCAGCGGCGATGCGCTCTACCTGGGCTCCAGCCTCTACGAGGCGCTCGCGACTCGGAGAGCGGACGTCCATGCGAACCCACGCTTGATCGGAGGTGCCGTTGTGGATCGCATTGCCACCGATCATGCCCATGTTTAAATAGAGCAACTCGGATGTCATCTCTCCGCTGCCGGGATCGTTCAATCCCACACCGAGGGAACGTGAATCGCGTACTTCTTGGTTGATCCTCGTTACGATGGGGCCCAGGGCATCGACTGCGTCCGTGCGCCAGCGATCCCAGTCGAGGGGCACAAACACCCGGAGGATCGAGCGAAACGAATACGGCGTAGTTCCAGTCGTGACACCTTCACCTCCACCACCGTGGAACTCGATGATGGCATCACCGTTGCGCCAGTCGATGTTGTGGGGGTAGTTCGCACGTACGAACTGTTTTGCGCCCGGCCCCCCGTGTTCCTCGCCCGTAAGGGAAACAAACCATACATCCCCTGCGGTTTCGATATCGGCTGCGTTCATCGCCCGGAGCACCGTGAGCAGCTGCGTGGTCCCCATGAGATCGTCCCCTGCCGCGGGACACCAAACTCGCTCGTCCGCCACGAAGGCTTCGATGGGTTGATCTTGCGGCCACAGTGCCACGTTATCGTGGTGGGCATTGAGTACCACGGTCGGTCCGTCACCTACTCCTCGCCGCACCCCAATGACGTTGAGGGCGTCGTCGATATGCACTTTTTCCAACCCATATATGCGGAAGAGCTTGTAGAGCAGCCTGGAGCGGTAGATCTCGCTCCCAAACCCGCGGTCGGAGATTGCCGACTGGGGAGCCGACGGTGCGTAGGCATTGCAGAGGCTGAGCCACTCCCGCACAGTCTCCTCTTCAGATCCTTCCACGTATTCGACCGCGGCACTGAACCGCGCGGACGACATGACTTGGCGCGCCGCCCCCAGTTCACGACTGAGATCTGGCAGATCCTGTGCCTCTACCCCATGGGGCCAAAGCCAGCTCACACATACCAACATCGTCAGGCAAGCTATGATCACGGAGCGATTCACGGTGCCTCCTCGATTACAGTGGCCGCAGCAAGTATGCTCCACCCACCGCACCACAGCTAACTAGTTTGCCAAGCCAGCATAGGACACGGCAAAGAGCAACCCATGCTTGATGCCCGACCACAAGCGGAGTATCTCGCCGCTTTCCGTTACGTCATGCCCGGACGACACCCTCCTGGTTTGCGATTGGAGTCCGCTTGGGCGCCGCCCGACTTCAAACCGTCCACCCCCGTAATCCGCCACATTGCCGCGGAGCGACATGGCAGGCATCCCACCCATATACGCACGCCGGCAGTCGCCGCAGCCTCTCGTCGGCTCGATGATCGGCGTGACTCCATACAACGTTTGCGCTGCTGCCGCCGCCATTCGCGCCGGTGCATTGTTTAACTTGTCCCAGCCATCGATCCCCTCGGTGCCGATCCAGTAGAGAAACTCGAAAGTATAGGTGCAGCCCTCCCCCAACTCCTGACACGCCTCGGCGGCAATGCGTTCGATATCGGCTCCGGCCCGCCGCACACGCTCATAACTCGGTGAACGGAGGTCGAGGCGTATCCATGCTTGGTCCGAAGTGCCGTTGTGGATTACGTTGCCTTGGACCATACCCATGTTCATGTAGAGCAACTCTGAGGTCATGTCTCCCGCGCCTGGTTCGTAGAACCCGACCCCGAGGGAGCGGGGATCCCGTATCTCCTCGTTGATTCTCGTGATGACCGGTCCCAATACGTCCACGGCATCCGTGCGCCAGCGGTCCCACCCCAGCGGCACGAACATTCGCAGTATCGCGCGAAATGAATACGGGGTACTCCCAGTGGTGACACCATCGCCCCCGCCGCCGTGGAACTGGATCATGACGTCGCCCCTACGCCAGTCGATGTTGTGGGGGTAATTCCCGCGGACGAATTGCTCCGAGCCTGGACTCCCGTGTTCCTCGCCGGTGAGGGTGACGAACCAGACGTCACCTTGGGTTTCGATGTTGGCCGCATTCATCGCCCGAAGTACGGTCAGCAGTTGCGTCGTTCCCATCAGGTCATCCCCCGCCGCCGGGCACCAAACGCGATCGTCCGCTACGAACGCCTCAATGGGCTGGTCCTGAGGCCATAGTGCCACATTGTCGTGATGGGAATTGAGGACCACCGTCGGGCCCTCGCCAACACCTGGCCGCACGCCGATGACGTTGAGCGCGTCATCAATGTGGACTTTCTCCAATCCATAGATGCGAAAGAGCTTGTACAGCAACCTCGAGCGATAGATTTCGTTACCCCATCCTCGACCCGACACGGCCGTCTGTGGAGCCGACGGACCGTAGGCGTTACACAGGCTCAGCCATTCCCGGATCGTTTCTTCCTCTGATCCCTCCACATACTCGATCGCAGTCCGGAACTGCGGCGCCGACATGACCTGCCGAGCCGTCTCCAGTTCACGGCTTAGATCGGGCAGCGCCTCCTGTGTTTTACCGCTTCCCGGCACGAGACCCAGCCCGAGCCCTGAAACCAGCAATATCCGCACGCTAGATACGTATCGATTCATGCTACCGCCTCCGCCGGCATCACCGATGCAACCGGGACAACTCCCGTCACCAGCTCCGGCTTAGTTTGCCAGTCCTGCATATGTCACGGCGAACAGCACGCCGTGCTTGATCCCGGACCACAGTCGCACGATCTCGCCGCTCTCGGTCACGTCATGGCCTGATGTCTTGCGCCGCACGGTCGACTGCAATTCCCCACCACGGCCCTGCCGCACTTCGAACCTCCCACCCCCATAATCCACCACGTTGCCGCGCAGGGACATCATGGGCATCCCACCCATGTACGAGCGTCGACAATCTCCACATCCCCGAGTGGGATCGATCACTGGCGTTGTGCCGTACAACGCTTGCGCCGTCGCGGCCGCCATCCGCGCTGGGGCATTTTCCACCTTGTCCCACCCATCGATCCCCTCCGTACCCAATTTCATGTTGATTTCGTACGAGTGGGTGTAGCCCTCTCCCATTTGCTCGGACACTTCACTGGCGATCTGCTCGATGTCACGGTGCGCCTGCCATAGCCGCGCCTCACTCGGCGCGCGCAGGTCAAACCAAATCCACGCCTGATTCGACACGCCGTTGTGGATCACGTTACCTTGGACCATCGCCATATTCAGGTACAGCAGCTCGGTGGTGAGCTCGCCAACACCCGTCTCGTACTCTGCCACAGTCATCGATCGTGGGTCCCGCAACTCATTGTTGACCCGCTGAATGATCGGACCTAGCGCGTCTACCGCGTCCGTGCGCCAGCG
>JBDHFY010000243.1:0-6354 GCA_039590195.1 Gemmatimonadota bacterium
CCCACCACCGTTCGCACCACCTCGATCTCCTTGATGTGATCCGGATCCACGTCGTGTGGATCCCGTGCCAGCATCACGAAGTCCGCCAGCTTACCCGCCGTAATGGATCCCTTGGTGTCCTCTTCGAAGGAGGCGTGCGCACCATTCAAGGTACAGACTCGGATTGCTTCGTTGATCGAGATGCGTTGGTTGGGTCCCCACACCCGACCCTCGAAGTCCTTGCGGGTCACCAGGCTCTGAATGGCCATCAGCGGTTCGAATGGACCGGGCATGTAGTCTGACGCTCCAGCCACGGGAATACCGTAATCCAGGAACGAACGGTGGGCGAACATCCACTGCATTTTGTCGGCACCATACTCGACCCACTTGTTGCCGTGGTAGTGGACGTAGGTGTAGAACGGTGTGGGGATCGCTCCTGCAGCCTTGATGCGCCGCAACAGATCCGGGTTTACCAACGAGCAGTGCTCCAGGCGGTGGCGTGGATCCGGGCGAGGCCACATCCGCTGGACGCGCTCGTATGCGTCGAGCACGTATCCGATCGTGACGTCGCCGTTGGCGTGAATCCCGATCTGGAAGCCGTGCCGGTGCGCGTCTTCTACCGCCTCATGGATTGCTTCTGGCGTCATGGTAAGGATGCCATAATCATCCGGACGTCCGACGTACGGTGTGCTCATGCGCATCGTGCGCTCCGACGCCGAGCCGTCTGCGCTGAACTTGACCGCACCGATCTTGAGCCACTCGTCGCCGAAACCCGTACGCACTCCCGCCGCCTTGAGCGTCTGGAACAGGTCGCCGCTGGGAAACATGTACATGCGAAAGCGCATCTCCCCAGCAGCGTATGCATCTTGCAGCGCCTCGAGGGAAGTTACGCCCGCGCCCGTCTGATGAACCGATGTCAGCCCGGCGGCGGTCATCTGCTCGGAGATGAACTTGACCCCCGCCTGGCGAGATTCCCTGGTGACTTCTTCCCGCTTGCCTACGCCGCCGAAGACGCGCCTCGCCCGCTCCGCCACTTTGCCGGTGAGTTCACCGTTCTCCCGGTAGAACCTTCCATCCGACGGGTCCGGGGTCTCAGCGGTAACGCCGGCCAGCTCAAAGGCCCTACTGTTGTAGACTCCCGTGTGCCCGCCGCGATGACCGACCATGGCCGGGTGGTTGGGCACGGCCTCGTCGAGGTCTTCACGGGTGACGGGTCGTCCGTCCCGGAACTTGGTGTCGTCGTACATGTAGCCTTGAACCCAGTACCCGGGGGGTGTTGTGGCAGCCTTCTTCCGCAAGGCCTCCTTGACTTCGGCGATCGTCCGGAGATTCACGTTGACACCGGTGAGTTCCCTGACACCGCTCGGATGGCAGTGTGAGTCGATGAAGCCGGGCGTCACCGTCATTCCTTCTGCGTCGATCACCTGGGTGCGGGACGTTACGAGGTTGCGGACGTCATCCGTGCTTCCCACGGCGATGAAGCGACCATGCTTGATGGCAAACGCTTCCGCCCGCAGCTGCGAGTCATCGACGGTGTAGATCCGAGCGTTGAGCAGGGCCATGTCAGGGCCAGGTCCGCCACTCTGCTGGTCGACGCCCGGCAAAGATCCTCGACGACTTGGCCAGTGCCCGATGCCGAGGGCAGCGGTCAAGGTTGCTCCTGATTCAACGAACTTCCGCCTCGTGTATTTGGTCATGGTCGACTCCCTTGCCATCGCTCCGACGACGTTAAACCCTCGCGGTATTTCTACACCCTACACCCTACACCCTACATCACGCCTCGTGCATCGTGTGTCCCCCAACCACGGTGCGCACGACCTTGATCTCCTTGATGTGATCGGGATCGACATCGTGGGGATCCTCAGCGAGGATCACGAAATCCGCGAGCTTACCAGCGGTGATCGATCCTTTGGTGTCTTCCTCGAAGGAGGCATGGGCACCGTTGATCGTGCCGATGCGAAGCGACTCGTCTACGGTAACGCGTTGATTCGGACCCCAAATCCTTCCCTCGAAGTCCTTCCGGGTGACCATGCTTTGGATGGCCATCAATGGCTCGAAGGGGCCGGGCGTGTAGTCGGACCCTCCCGGCACCACGATGTCGTAGTCCAGGAAGGATCGGTGCGCAAACATCCAGCGGAGTTTTTCCTCACCGTATTCTGCCCACTTGTTGCCGTGATAGTGCACATACGTCCAGAACGGCGTCGGAATCGATCCGGTGGCTTTGATCCGGCGTAGCAGATCGGGATTGACGAGGGTGCAGTGCTCGAGCCGATGCCGGGGATCGGGTCGCGGCCATAGTTCCTGCACTCGCTCGTATGCGTTCAGCACCATGTCGATAGCGAGGTCGCCGTTGGCGTGGATCCCAATCTGAAAGCCCCGCCGGTGACCGTCTTCCACAACCTCGTGGATCTCTTCCTGTGTCATCGTCAAGATGCCGTAGTCGTTGGGACGACCCTCGTAGGGAGTACTCATGGCCATAGTGCGACCGGAGCATGATCCGTCCGCCGCGTACTTAATCCCGCCGACCTTGAGCCAATCGTCGCCGAAACCGGTCCGCATGCCTGCGGTCTTCATGGGATCGACGAGGTCGTTCCGGATGAACATGTACATCCGAAAGCGCATCTCCCCGGCTGCATATGCGTCTTGAAGAGCGATGAGGTTATCGATGCTCACACCGGTCTGGTGAACCGAGGTGAGGCCGGCTGCCGTCATCCGCTCCGAGATGTACTTCACACCCGCTTGGCGATCGGCCCTCGTCCGCTCCTCAGACACCCCAACGCCATCAAACATCCGCTGGGCTCGCTCCTCGACGAGGCCCGTGAGTTCTCCGTCCTCCGTGCGTTCGAAGCGGCCTCCAAAGGGATCTTCGACGGTACGGTCAATTCCCGCCATTCCCAACGCTTTGCTGTTGTACCACGCGATGTGACCTCCGCGGTGGGATACTCGCACGGGGCTGTTGGGTACGGCTTCATCCAAATCCCACCGATTGATCCGCCGATAGCGCCCCGTTGACTGGTCCCGAACCTTCGTGTCGTCGTACTTGAAGCCGTTGACCCAGTGGTCTGGGGGTGTATCCGCCGCTTTCGCTGCGAGTCTCCGCTTGATCTCGGCGATGGTCCGGACATCCAAATCGACGCTGAATAGATCGCGAACCCCGTCCGCGTGACAGTGTGCGTCGATGAAGCCCGGGGTCACGGTCATTCCCTCCGCGTCGATCACCTGGGTGCCCTGGGCGACCAGATTACGGACATCCGCGGTGCTGCCCACCGCCATGAAGCGACCGTTTTTGACGGCAAAGGCCTCGGCCCGTGGCTGCGCGTCATCGACGGTGAAGACGCGGCCGTTCACGAGCACCATGTCGGGCCCTGACCCCCCCTGTTGGCTCGCCATAGGCCGAGCTCCCTTGCGGCCCGGCAACTCCCCGACGCCGAGGACGGCAGCCAATGTCACCCCGGACTCTACAAACTCCCGCCGTGTGTAGTCGGTCATGGTCGACTCCTTTGACATTCCAGCGAGTTTATCGATCTTGTGGATCGCCCTTCCGCTTCATCCCTTTTCATTCCTCCCTACTCCCCCACCCGTGCCGAGTAAGCCCGGCCGAATCGGTCAATGGCCTCTACCCGAACCTCGTGCGTGCCCTGCGATGCGGGAGCGTAGAACAAATGATTGGTGTTCAGCGGCTCGACCCATGTGCGCCGTGGCGGCAGATCGGGGCCGGTGTGTAGCTTGACGGCCAGTGGGTCGGTGCCCGTGCGCCTCGCCATCTCTCCCTTTCGCTCGCCGTCCTCGTACCACGCTACCGTCCATGTGGGGTCCCAGTTCCATACGTTTGCGACGATTTCGTCCGGCGCCTTGGGATCGGCGCCATGAGCGTACACCCGCATCTGGTGGTCGAAGTCGAACCCGGTGGCCTTGTACTGCCATGTGACTTCGTCTCCCCTGATCTCGTAAACGCCGTACCCCGACGGGGTCCCGTCGGCGCAGATCGGTCCGCTCCACCACGCACCGCACACGGTGCCGTTCACGTGCTCGTGCACGCCGCCCTCGAATATGTGCTCGCTCTCGTGGGTGTGTCCCGAGAGAATATGTGCGTTGAACGGCTCCAAAAGACGGTACAACGCCTCGCGGTTCGTCACGGAGATCCCTGTGCTCGGTTGCTGCTGCCCATACCGAAGGTGTCGCGAGGGGAGGGTAGGAATGTGGAGTGCCACGATGACGGTACGACCCGGTTCGACACGTGCGAGGTCGGCTTCGAGCCACCTGAGCTGGTCTCTGCCAACATAACCCAGATAGCCCGCGCCGTGCCAGAAGACGTCGTCGAGGACGATGTAATGCACCGAGCCGCGGTCAAATGAGTAATACCGGGGGCCAAAGTGTCGTGAGAAAGTTTCGGTGGAGGCTTGGTCGGTGCGGCCCTGCTGGTCGAGGTCGTGGTTGCCGACGACCTGGAAGAATGGGATTCCCATGCGGGAGACACCGCGCTCATAGTCCGGATAGAACTCGAGGTGATCGTACATGATGTCGCCGCACGCGATTCCACACGTCTCCATTTCGCCGATCGAGTTCAGGGACCGCTGGACGTCTGGAACCGTCTGTTCGTGAAACCACTGCATCTCTTGGGCGTCTTGCGTCTGGGGATCGGAGAGTAAATACAGGGCATGGCTTTCATCGCTGCGAGCAAGCCGTTCCAGCTCGAAGATGACTTCCATTTCACCGGCTGCGTCAGGTGCCATCGCTTTGTAGAATCGGGCGGTGCCGGTGGCGTTGGTCGGAACGGCGTATCCGGCCGGAACTGTGAGCGAAATGAAGGGACGGTCTGCCGTGGTCATGATCTCGAATGTACCGTCGCGAGTCGTATCGACCACTGCCAGTCCGTCCGTTACCGCCACACCCGGGATGCCCCGGGAGTCTGAGCGCACTTGCCCTTGAACCCGTACCGGCTGCTTGGGTCCCAGACGAGACGCAAACGGCGCGTATGGATCGGCAAGGAGCTTTTCCGGGAGTACAAGCGTTGCGGCGCATGCCGCTCCCACACGGACAAAGGTGCGGCGGTCGAGCGCCCTGTGAGGGAACTCCTGAGAGCTGATGATCGGGTGGCGAGTCATCAATACTCCCTTGCATTCGATGGAGGCGTCCGTTGTTGGCATACGGACGGCCGGGGTGCTCCTACGCATTTTGATCGTGCGGCCGCTGTGTCCTCGGCCCGTTCTAACCCAGCTCTAACCCGGCGTGCTCGGTGAACGCGGGCCGAGAGGGGGTCGCACAGCGCGCCTTACCGACTCGACCTCCTGCGCCGCGCCCTCAGGAGCCTGCGTGAACAGGCTCACGCCGATGGTGACGGCGAATCCCATGAAGAAGCCGGGCAGCATTTCGTACAAATCGTAAAATCGTTCTTTGACGAGCAGTACCCACAACACGGCCGTAAGAAAGCCGGCCACCATGCCCGAGATGGCGCCGGCTCGTGTAGTTCGTTTCCAAAATAGCGAGCAAAGGATCACCGGTGCGAATGCCGACGCGAGGCCCGACCAGGCGAAGAGGACGAACCAGAAGATCATTCGGACCTCGCCGATGGCAAAGGCGAGGGCCCCAGCTCCGATCACCACCGTGGTGAGCTTGCCATAGAGAGAGAGGCGTCGCTCGTCGATATTCGGGTGAAAGATCTTCTGCACCACGTCTCGCACTACCGCCGACGACGCCAGAATCAACAGAGAGTCCACCGTTGACATGATGGCCGCAAGTACGATAACGAGAAAGATTCCCGTGAAGATGGCAGGAAAAAGTTCGGCGCTCATGGTGGGGAGGATCGTTTCCTGATCTGCGAGCCCCGGGAAAAGTGATCGGCCCGCCATGCCGGCAAAAACGGCCCCGGTATCGAAGACGATGATGCAGATGACTGCCAGGAGGCTGCCCTGCACGATTTCCCCGCGGCTCCGTGCGGAGATGAAGCGGGTGAGGAGTTGTGGCGCTCCCAGAAACGCGAGGCCGATTCCCAGGAAACTCACGGCGCTCACCACACCGGTCATCGACCACCCGAACTCGCCCATGGGCTTGAGGAGGTTGGGATCCGCCGTGCGCAGACTCGACATGAGTGACGTCCACCCTCCCGCTGCCGTGATGCCGACGATCGGGAGCACCAGCAGCCCAAGGAACATGAGCACGCCGTTGAGGAGGTCATTGTACGCTACCGCTTTGAAGCCGCCTACCGTCGTGTAATAGAGGATGACCGCGGTACCGATGAGCACGCCGACGGCATAGCTAGTTCCCAAGAAGGAGCTGAATGCCTTTCCCGACGCGGTCAGTTGTGCGGCGGTGTAGGCCATGACCATGCTGAAGATGATCACGACGCTCACCAATCGGATCACGTGCCGGGAATCT
>JBDHFY010000244.1:0-6312 GCA_039590195.1 Gemmatimonadota bacterium
GCACGGAGCTGTCGCCAGGGGGAACCGGCCGGATCCGCGTGACGCCGCAGCTCATCAGGGTGAGTGATGACACGCATCTTTGGACCTCGAGGTTCGACGCGGCGCTGGATCCGGGAGATCTGTTTCGCGTTCAGTCACAGATCGCCGAGCAGGTGGCCCAGGCCTTGGACCTCACGCTGTTTGCGGACGAGAGAAGTGCTGCCAAACGACGCCCCACGGAAGACGCCGAGGCGTACGAGTACTACCTGCGGGGACTCGATCTCTGGAACCGCGGAGTGCTGGGGTTTGCGGACAACGATCGCCTTCTGGCCATCGAGATGTACGAGCGCGCGGTGGCGCACGACCCGGACTTCGCCTTGGCATACGCCAGGCTTGCCGGGGCACACAGTTGGGCGTTCTCCGCGTACCTGGACCGTAGCGAAGCGCGGCTGGCAAGCGCCGAGGCAGCAGCTCAGCGGGCCCTGGAACTCGATCCTGAGCTTCCAGAAGCCATGGTGGCCTTGGGCTGGATTCACGTGTCCCGGAGTCGCGACTACGATCGGGCCATTGATTTTTTCCAACGTTCGCTCGAAGTCGACGCCAACCATGTGGACGCGCTGTACGGCATGGCGTGGGTGGCACAACGCCGCGGAAACCTCGACCGGGCTCTGGAGCTCTTTCAGCGACGGCTCGAGCTCGATCCCCTCTCGAGCCACGCGGTGCTAAATGTTGGAACGCTGTTTCTTACGCTCCGCCAGTACGAAGACGCGGAGCGGTACTACGACCGGGCGGTGACCCTGGCGCCCGATCTGTATTTGCCGTACGCCCGCCAGGCACAACTCTATCTCATCTGGCGAGGAGACAGCCAACGGGCGCAGGCAGTGCTCCGCGATGCAGCACAGAAGATCGGTCCAGCGGAGTTCATTGTCCGCTTCGCCAACGACTGGCGGCCATTGATCCGCTCGTTGAGCGATGAGTATCGAGAGACACTCGAGAATCTCTCGCAGAGTTCGTTTGGTGCAGACACCGGCCGGTATCACATTCTCAAGGCGATGATTCATGCGCAACGGGATGATGGTCACAGCGCCGGTGTACACTACGATTCCGTCCGGGTGTTTCTGGAGAATCGCATAGCGATCTGGCCGGACAACCCCGAATACCACAGCGAGCTCGGACTAGCCTACGCAGGATTGGGCCGCGTCGAAGAGGCGGTTCAGGAAGGACAGCGTGCGGTCGTGCTTGCCCATGATATCGGAAACGTGCAGCAGGCAAACGATCGCATGCAGGATCTAGCCGAGGTCTACGTGCTGGCGGGCCGGTTCGACGGGGCAATCGATCAGATCGTCACTCTCCTGAACACGGCGTCTCGGGTGTCGGTCCCGTTGTTGCAGGTAGATCCGTTGTGGAATCCCCTCCGTTCCAATCCCAGATTCAGCAAGTTGCTTCAAGGGTCTTGATGTTGGCTCGAGGTAGGATGCGAACGACACGCTAAGGACTAACCATGAAGAAGTTGCTGCTCCTTTTCTTGGTGGCACTCCTCATCCTCACGGGGGTGGTCGGTTTTCGGACCATGACATTCACCTCTCCGCAGATCGAGGTCGAGCGGGTCACCGATATTGAGGTACCCGAGGAGGAGGTCGCCCAGCGCTTAGCCAGCGCCATCACCTTTCGAACGATATCACACCAAGATCCGATGCTGTTTGACAGCACCGCGTTCTTGGGGCTGCACCAATACCTCGAAGAGCAATTTCCGGGCGTGCACGCCACACTTCGCAGGGAGGTCGTAAGCGGTTACAGCTTGCTATTCACCTGGCGTGGGACCGAGGGTGCGGCGCAACCCTTCTTGCTGATGGGTCACATGGATGTCGTACCCGTGGAGGCGGGCACGGAGGACGACTGGACGCACGACCCATTCGGCGGGGACATCGCAGACGGATACATCTGGGGTCGTGGCGCCCTCGACGACAAGTCCGGCGTCCTCTCGGTGTTGGAGGCCGTCGAGCTCCTGATCGCGCAGGGGTTCCGCCCTCGTCAGACGGTGTATCTCGCGTTCGGCCACGACGAGGAAGTCAGTGGCGTCGCCGGAGCGACGAAGATCGCCGAGCTCCTGGAGTCCCGCGGGGTGGACCTGGAGTTCGTCCTCGACGAGGGAGGAGCGGTTATGGAAGCGGGACTGATGGCGGGCCTCCAAGAAATGGCGGCGGTCATCGGGATCGCCGAAAAGGGGTACTTGTCCGTTGAGCTCGGCGTCGAGACGACCGGCGGGCACTCGTCGGTTCCGCCACCCCAGAGCGCAGTGGGCATTCTGAGCACGGCCATCCATCGGCTCGAGCGGAACCATCCGGGCGCCACGCTCGCCGGCCCCACGGGGATGATGTTTGAACACTTGGGCCCGAGAATGGGTCTTGTGTCGAGAGCGTTTCTCGCCAACCGGTGGCTGTCTGAGTGGCTGCTCAAAAGACGCCTCGCGGCAACGCCCGAATTGGACGCGATGATGCGCACGACGACCGCGGCAACGATCTTCCAAGCCGGCGAAAAGGAAAACGCACTTCCCATCAACGCGCGAGCCGTCGTGAATTTCCGGATCGTTCCGGGAGACAGCATTGCCGGCATTCTCGATCACGTACGCAGCACCATCGATGATGATGAGCGGGTGACGGTTCGGCAGATCGGCCCTGCAAGCGAGCCTTCCCCTGTCTCATCCATCGAGTCACCTGCGTTCCGCACCTTGCAGGAAACGATTCGACAGATCATGCCCGGGACGGTTGTCTCGCCGTATCTCGTTATCGGCGGCACCGACTCGCGCCATTACCAGGGTATTGCCGACAACGTGTACCGGTTCTCCGCAACTCGGGTGGGCGAAGGCGACCTCAAGCGGGCACACGGCACCGACGAACGGATCGGGATCGAGAACTATGCGGGCACGGTGAAGTTCTTGGTGCAGTTCATCCGGAGGGCCGGGACGTGAGAAACAGAGCGGGGAGCAGGGAGCAGAGAGCGGGACCAGACGGTGATCGATGGGTTCCGATCTGTCATGCAGCTCATCGGTAACCGAGGCGCTGACGCCAATTCCAGCTCCCCGCTCCCTGCTCCCCGCTCTTTCCCTGTGTGGCGTATCACGTTCTTGCGGGACGGAACGTTGTATCCTGACCCCGAACGGACTAAGCCACCCCGGAGGCCCCCATGCGGACCGCGATCCTTCTAGTGACCGCCCTGTTTCTGTGCGTCGCTTGTACGGACAAGAAGCAGGCCAACGATCGACAGGCTCTCACGCAGCGTGAGCGTGACAGTATCATCGGACAATCAGCCCTGCCCGGAGCGAAGGGGGTTCGGCGGGCACTCTCCGTGGCGGATTCGGCGCGCGCCCGGGCCGACAGGGCAAGCCAAATCCGCTGAAACAGCGGCCAGTGGCCTGCGGCTGGCTGCCGGCAGTTCGACATCTGTAGCCAGCCGCTGTTAGCTGGTGCCTGATCACAGAAACTCCGCCCCTCCAAGTCCTTCCCAACCAATCCTCTCGGCGTCGCGCTCCCACGACTCGCCGAGCCAGTACCCTCGCCGTATGTTTTGGCAGTTGCGCCAGGCTCTCTGATGCGCCAACCGACTCGACACGAGAAGCAGGTATCAATCATGAACAAACTGACGGCAAAGAAACTCTTCCGGCTCGGCACCGCAGCAGCCACCGTCCTGCTAGTCCCCGGTTCTCTGGTCGCCCAGGACGCGAAACCTGCGGGATTCTCCCGAGCCAACTCATCTCGCCAGGCCTCCGTGGAGCGGCACATCATGGGGCTCCCGGACGGCGACCGGATGCTGGTGTACCACCGGGCCATGACCGCGGAACCGCATCACGCCGGTACGCCGGCCAACGAGCGAACGGCGGAGTATTTTGCTGAGCGGCTCCGGGAGTTCGGGTTCGATTCAATCATCATGAACCGCTACGAGGTGTTGCTGCCCCGCCCCATCGAGCGGGACGTGAGACTTCTTTCACCAGAGCGATACCGGCTGCAGCTGAGGGAGCCGGCCCTGGACCGGGACCCTGACACCAGAAAGGGAGGAGTTCTTCCCACCTTCAACGCCTACTCGGCGGACGGCGATGCGACCGCGGAAGTCGTGTATGTGAATTACGGAATCCCCGAGGATTACGAGATCCTCGATTCGCTGGGGATCTCGGTGGAGGGCAAGATCGTTATCGCCCGGTACGGTCGCAGCTGGCGGGGGATCAAGCCTCGGTTGGCTGCGGAGCGGGGAGCCGTGGGCGCCCTCATTTACTCCGACCCAGAGGACGATGGCTTCGTACGGGGCTCCGTCATGCCCGATGGAGCGTGGCGTCCGGAACACGGCGTGCAGCGGGGATCCGTTATGGATATGCCGACTTACCCCGGCGATCCCCAGACGCCCGGGCGACCGTCCAAGCCCGGGGTCGAGCGTATTCCTTTAGGGCAAACACCGACGCTCCAGAAGATTCCGGTACTCCCGATTTCTTACGCCGATGCAGAGCCCATCCTGAGAAACCTCGGCGGCCCCATGGCGCCGGAAGCGTGGCGGGGAGGGCTTCCCACCACGTACCGCATGGGCCCCGGGCCGGCAACGGTGCGCATGCGGCTGCGCTTCGATTGGTCTGTGCGTCCCATCGTAAACGTGATCGGCATACTTCGAGGCACCGAGGAGCCGGACAAGATCGTGATGGCCGGAGGACACCGTGACGCATGGACGTTTGGCGGCCGGGATCCCATTAGCGGGGCGGTTTCGATGCTTGAGACGGCGCGCGGCATCGCCGAGCTCGCCAAGCAGGGTCAGCGACCGAAGCGTTCCATCGCCATTGCGAGTTGGGACGCCGAGGAGTACGGGCTCATCGGTTCCACGGAATACGGGGAGGAGTTCGGCGACGAGCTCAAGGGAAATCTGGTCGTTTACCTCAACCGGGAGAGCTACACGGCCGGCCCGTTCAATTCTTCAGGTGTTCACTCACTGCAACCTCTCGTGAGCGAGATCGCACGACTGGCGCCGATGCCCGGCGACACCCAGACGGTGTATCGATCGTGGCTTAGACGCCGCGGTGAACCCGGCCACGTTCACATGGATGGACGCACCGACGTTCGGCTCGGTGCTTTGGGGTCGGGAAGCGATTACACGGTATTCGTCGATCACCTGGGTGTTCCATCGCTGGGATTCGGCTTTAGCTCCGGCAACGGCATTTACCACTCTCGGTATGACACACACTTTTTCTTCACCACGTACGGCGACCCTGAGTTTGCTCACGGCGAGCGCCTTGCCGAGCTTGTCGCGCTCTTCATGCTACGTATGGCCAACGCGGACATTCTCCAGTTCGACTACGCTGCGACGGCGGAGACCATCGACCGTTATCTCGACGAGCTGAGGGAGGAGCTGGAACAGCACAATCTCAGACAGGAGATCGACCTTCGACCGGTGCGACTCGCCAATCGCCGTCTCGGAGCGGCCGCGGTCACATTAAACGGTGAACGGGATCGTATTCTCGACTTGTCCGAGAGCGCGCTGCAAGCCAACAATGATGCGGTTCGCCGTCTCAACCAGTTGCTCCTCGACGCCGAGCAGGGATTTCTCCACATGCCGGGACTTCCCGGCCGTTCGTGGTATCGGCATCAGCTGTACGCCCCGGGGTTCTACACGGGCTACGGCGTTAAGACCTTGCCGGGCGTTCGCGAGGCGATCGAAAAGGGAGATCCAGCAGAGGCAAGCCAAATGGTCGAGGCGCTCGTCGCGGCACTGGATCGGGTACGCGATGTGCTGGTGGAAGGGATCGCGGTGGCGGCGGGGATCAAATGAGAAGTGGGAAGAGTACGAAGTGAGAAGTGAAAGGAAGACGTGGGGAGAAGGGAGACAGGAGAAGGGTGAAGTAATCATCAACAAACCGAGCGATGTGTGGACACAAGGTCCGCGTCCCTGAGGAGGCCTGCCCTTCGACTGCGCTCAGGACGGGCGAAGCAGGGCGTCTCGAAGGGCGCGGCTGGCATAGGCAGAGATGAGGAGTTGCCAAGAAAGAACGGAGGGCACAGAGACGTTCGATCGCGAAACCATGAAATCAAATCAAGGAAGACGATCAACTCCTCTGTGTCCTCTGTGATCTCTGTGGCGAATAGCTAGAAACTGATTTTCCGTTGCGAGGTCCAGGATGCGAATTCCATGTTTGCGCGTTTGTGTAGCCAGCGCTTGCATCGTTGTCACAACGGTGTTTCCCGTTCTCCGGTTGGCAGGCCAAGAGTCACCCACCGGCTGGACGGCCGAGCTGGTGATGAAGGTCAAGCGAGTGAGCAACGTGGTGCCGTCGCCGGACGGATCACGCGTTGCGTACCAGGT
>JBDHFY010000245.1:0-10550 GCA_039590195.1 Gemmatimonadota bacterium
TGGTCGGTGACGAGGAAGACGGCCCCACGGCAGTGCCCGGCACGTATCAGGCTCGCCTGACGGCAGGGGAGGGAAGTCAAACACAGTCGTTCGACGTGTTGAAAGACCCAAGGCTGTCCACGACTGAAGCCGATTTCCAGGATCAGTTCGACCTCCTGATCGCCATCCGCGACAAGCTCACCGAGACTCACGATGGCGCTCGGATGATTCGTTCGGTGAGGACGCAGGCTGAGGAATTGGCTGACCGCTTGACGGACACCGGCAATGGCGAGCAGATCGGTGAAGCGGCCGGCGCGATGAACGACAAGCTCACGACAGTCGAGGAGAAGCTACTTCAGACGGAGACAGGATCTCGCGTTGCCCTGCAGCCCAAGCTCACGGAGCAGTTCGGCTGGCTGTACTCTCAGGTAGGCAGCGCCGACGCGAAACCTACCGATCAGTCCCGCGAGCGATTTGACGATTTGAGCCGGCAGCTTGTGGGGCATCTGGCCGAATTGCAGGTGATCTTGAACACCGATCTCGCTGCGTTCAACGAGATGATTCGGGAGCAGGGTGTGCCGCCGGTGATCGTGCCGGATGTCACACGTCGCCGCCGCGCGGTCACGACGACGATGCGGTAAGACCCAGGATTTCCCGGCCGGTGCTGGGAGGTCGACAGCAAGCAGGGAGGTCAGGAAAAGAGGGGCGACGTCAGTCGCCCCTCTTGGTTTGTCAGCCTCACCCTTCGCAACAACCGTCGGAGGGACAAGAGCACGCCCGGAGGGACTCGAACCCCCAGCCTTCGGATCCGAAGTCCGACGCTCTATCCAATTGAGCTACGGGCGCTGGTGTGGTCCGTATCGTAGCGCGGTTCCCACGCTGCTTCAAGACGGAGAAGGGGAGATCTGGGGTCGCACTTGACGGCGGACCTGACGGCGAAGAGATCAAACGCCTCCGTGCCTCCGAACCTAAGCCTTCCGGACACTCTGCTGGATTGAGAGCTCTCACCCTCCCCTCGTTCGTGACGACCGCCCGTCAGCGTTGACGTCGTAAGTGGTTGCAATATACCAATTTATGGTTCTCGCGTGGTCGCGGCCCCGGCCGTTCCACAGGCAGCGTTTCACACCTTGGGCGTATCTCATAGGTTGAATGAGACTTGGGTCTGCCCGAGGTGAGTGCACTGGCCAGCAAGGTTGGAAGATCGTCCGACCCTCTCGAGAGCGAAGCCGCCGACGTCGCGCTGGCGGCTGCAGGGGACGGGACTGCCTTCGAGCGCCTCTACCGGCGCCATGTGGCCCGGATCAACAGCCTGGCCGAGTGGATGCTTGGGACGCCCGACACCGAGGATGTTTTGCAGGACATCTTCATCCGCGCTTGGGAGAAGCTGGGCACGTTCCGGGGGCAGTCGGCGTTCGGAACCTGGCTGCATCGATTGGCGGTCAACGTTCTCTTGAGACGGCGCGAGACGGACCGAGTGCGAGCACGACGCTATATCGCGCATGAAGAAACTCTCGAGCAAGCGGAGGCGCCTGCGACGGGTCCCCAACTGTGGGCGGACATCGAAACCGCCGTTGAACGGCTGCCGCAGAGATCGCGAGACGTGTTCGTGTTACACGATGTGGTGGGATACAAGCATGATGAGATTGCCGAGCACCTTGGCATAACGGCGGGCACGTCTCGATCTCAGCTGCATCACGCCCGCATGACGTTGCGCAAACACTTCGAGTAGCAAGTGGAGTACGGCGATGACTGACCATTGGACAGAGCGGCTCTCGGCCTACGTTGACGGCGAGTTGGATCGCGAGGAGCGAGGCGCGCTCGAAGTCCACCTGACCAGCTGTGAGGCGTGCGCCACAGCCGTCGCGCAATTACGACAGGTGGTGGGATGGGCTCATGGCTATGAAGGAAAGCCGCCGAAAGTTGATGTCTGGGACGCCGTCGCTCGGGGCATCCGAGAGAGGGAGGGCTCCAGGGAAGAATCGCGACACCCGCCCAAGCGTTCGGGTGAGCGAGTCCGGCGGTTTGTCTTCACCGTCCCTCAGCTGCTTGCGGCGGGTATTGCCTTGGCACTGTTCTCCGGCACGGCGGTCGGCGTTGCGCTGCGAGCTGTTGGTGCGGGTTCCGGACGGACCGTGGTGACTGATCCAGCGCTGCTGCCGGATGAAATTCCGTTGGGAGAATCCTTCGATATCGACGGCAATGATCCGTGGACGGTCGCGGTAGTGACACAGCTTGAAGAGCAATACGCGGAAGCCATCGCCGACCTGGAGAGCCTCCTCCGGGAGGGACAAGACAAACTCGACTCTGCGACGCTGCGGGTGATCGAAGAAAACCTCCGCACGATCGATGAGGCCGTCGAGCAAGCCACGGTGGCGTTGCGCCGCGACCCGGCGGCCGTCTACCTGAGCGAACTGATATCCGTTAACCTGCGCAGAAAGCTCGAGCTGCTGCGCGATGCGGCGGCCTTGGTCGCCAGCGAAACTTGAGGACGTGGAAGCCATGCTGATCAATGCACTTGCCGGTGCGGTGCTCGCACTAGCGACGCCACAGGCGACGGACACGACTTTCGCCGTTGAACCCAACGCCCGGCTCGAGATCCAAAACATGGGTGGTGAGATCGTCGTCCGTGCGTGGGACCGCGACGAAATGCGGGTTCAGGGAGATCATTCGCGCCGCACACAGATCGTGGTACGCCGCACACGTTCGGTAGTCCGGCTCCGGGCCCGCGCCTCGCGCGGGCCGGCCAACATCGTGGACTACGAGATCACGGTTCCACGGAGCATGTCCGTGACTTTGAGCGGTACCTACACCGATATCGTCGTCGAGGGCGTGGAAGGTGAGATAAGCGCCAAGACAGTGCAGGGGAACGTGTCGGTGAAGGGCGGAGGCGGCGAGGTGTATCTCCGTTCGGTTCAGGGAACGGTGACGCTCGAGGGAGCCAGCGGCCGGGTGGACGCCCACGCGGTTTCGGAAGATGTCCGGATCACCAACGTGTCGGGTGAGATCGTCGCGGAATCAGTGAGTGGCGATGTGCTGCTCGAGGGAATCTCGTCCGGAAACGTGGACGCCGGCTCAGTGAGCGGCTCCATCATCTACGACGGCACGCTGCAGGAGGGTGGCCAATACACCTTCGTGAGCCACAGCGGCGATGTGGCGTTGTCGGTGCCGGAGAACGCCAACGCCAGTCTCACGGTGGCCACCATCAACGGGGACATTCGGTCCCGCTTCGATCTGGAGATGACCAGGTCGGGCAGTCGCCGACGGCCCATCTTCACCGTCGGCACCGGCAGCGCCTCGGTGGAGATCGAGACGTTCAGCGGAGACGTGCGCTTCTTCCGACCCGGTGAGCGGCGATCTCGACGTCCCTAGATAGAACGAGACCCGCCCCATCCCTGACGGGCTACTCGCTTCCAGCCACTGAGATCGGGATACCTACCCGCGTCTGTTCCCACTCCAGCACGATGTGTGGATCAGCCCCGGATTCGGCGTGAATCGTGAGGGTCTCGACATGACCATCGGTTCGGCCGCTGGGGACCGTGCCGCGGCCGATCTCCTGAGCCCGGACCTCGTCCGTATACGTCCTCGTATGGCCCCATTGAGAGTACGACGCGTTGATGATCACTTCCCATTCGGTCTCTCCGGGTACCGTATATATGGAATAGGTGCCGGCAGGCACCTCGATCCCGGCAACCGTCAGGTCGACGGGGGTGCGGAGGAGGGTGACCTCGTTGGCGCCCGTGCGCCAGATCTCACCAAAGGGAACGTCAGTGCCGCCGATCATGGTGCGGCCACGAGCGGAGGGCCGACCGTAGCAGATCTTGATGGCATGGCCGTCCAACTCGAACATGACGGAATCCAGAGGGCTTGGGCGCTGAGCCACCTCCGAGCGCTCTCCCCGGTGCAGGCACGACATGTCCATTTGAGCGGCGGCGGGTAACGCGTAGACAGTCGCCATGCCGGCGGCCGTCAGGAACGCGCGTGACAAACTCCGAGTCATCTTTCCCTCCCGGGTTGGTGAGTGTTTCTCGAGCCGCCGCGGATAGCGGTACGTCACCGCAACGTGCGAGCACGGTCGCATTTGTTGACAGCCTCTACGATTCCTCTTCTTCGCGAAGCTTCGCCAGCACGCTGTAGTCTTCCAGCGTCGTGGTATCTCCGACCTCCGCGCGGCCGGCAGCGATGTCGCGAAGGAGACGTCTCATGATCTTTCCTGATCGAGTTTTGGGGACAGCGTCGGCCATGCGGACCTGATCGGGGCGCGCGATGGCTCCGATCTCCTTGACCACGTGGTCCGCCAGCTCCTGCTTGAGTTCGGGGCTCGGTCCGGCTTCGCCCCGCAACGTCACGAATGCCGCGACACCCTCTCCCTTGACGTCATGTGGAAATCCCACCACGGCGGCCTCTGCCACCAAATCATGACTTACGAGAGCGCTCTCGATTTCGGCGGTGCCCAAGCGGTGGCCCGCGACATTCAGCACATCGTCCACCCGTCCCATGATCCAGAAGTAGCCGTCGGCATCCCGGTGTGCGCCGTCACCGGTGAAGTAACAGCCTGGTACGTCGGACCAGTACTGCTGGCGATAGCGCTCGTCGTCCCGATACAGGGTCCTCAACATAGATGGCCAGGGCCGGCGGATCACCAGGAAACCTCCATCTGGCGATGCCACGCTGTATCCCTCCTTGTTCACCACATCGGGCACGATGCCGAAGAACGGCAGCGTGGCGGTGCCCGGCTTAGTCGGCGTGGCGCCCGGGAGCGGCGTGATCATGATGGCCCCGGTTTCGGTTTGCCACCACGTGTCTACGATGGGACAACGCTCGCCGCCGATGATTCTGTGGTACCACATCCACGCCTCTGGATTGATCGGTTCACCCACCGTACCGAGAAGCCGGAGGGATGAGAGGTCGTGTTTGGCCGGATGTTCGTCTCCCCATTTGATGAAGGCGCGAATTGCGGTCGGAGCGGTGTAGAACACCGTGACCTTGTGCCGTTCAACCAGTTCCCAAAAACGGTCGGGGCCGGGGTGGTTGGGCGCACCTTCGTACATGACCCCAGTTGCCCCGTTGGCCAGAATTCCGTACACGATGTAACTGTGACCGGTGACCCATCCGATATCGGCGGTACACCAGTAAATGTCATCGTCCCGGAGATCGAACACGAATTGACTGGTGAGATATGTGCCCACCATGTAGCCCCCGGTGGTGTGCACGATTCCCTTCGGCTTCCCGGTTGTTCCGGATGTATACAGGATATACAGGATATGTTCGCTGTCGAGCGGTTTCGCCGGACAGTCGGGGGAGGCATCGGCCATGAGATGGTGCCACCAGTGATCTCGGTCAGGGACCATCGTCACGGCCGTGTCCGTGCGATTGAGCACTACTACCTTTTTGACCGTGGGGCAACGCTCGAGCGCTTCGTCGACGGCCGCTTTGAGCGCCACCACACTCCCTCTTCTCCAACCCCCGTCGGCGGTGATCACCGCTTTGGCTTCGCCGTCAGTAATGCGATCCACCAGCGCGTTGGCACTGAAACCTCCGAACACCACGCTGTGGGGTGCGCCGATGCGAGCGCAGGCCAACATCGCGATGGGGAGCTCCGGTACCATGGGCATGTAGATGCACACCCGATCTCCCGTCTCGATCCCGAGCTCCAAAAGCACGTTGGCGAACTTGCAGACTTCCTGGTGCAGTTCCCGATAGGTGAGCGTGCGCGTGTCTCCAGGCTCGCCTTCCCAGATGAATGCGGTCTTGTCAGCCCGGGGACCGTCCAGATGCCGGTCGAGGCAGTTATAGCTGATGTTGGTCGTTCCGCCCACGAACCACTTCGAGTGCGGTGGATTCCACTCCAACACGGTGTCCCATTTGCTGAACCAGTGAAGCTCCTCAGCGACCCGGGCCCAGAAAGTCTGTGGGGAATTGACCGACTCCTCGTAGAGAGCCCGGTATTCGTTCAGATCCTTACACCGGGCCTTCGAAGAGAACTCCTTCGGAGGGGGGAAGGTCCGTTCTTCCTTCAACAGGCTCTTGATGTCCGTGTCGGCCATCCTGGTCCTTTCTCCGGGTTTGATACGGTTTCCCCGCCATGGGCGCGTCGATCTCCGAGCGGCGACTATGCAGGCTGTGGGACCTCCATGTCAAGAAGGTGCAGGCTTCATCCGGGAATCAGAGGCGGCGACGGCCCGTTCGTTGATCCGCCGTTGACGGTGGGTACATTGAGACAGGCGGGGGAAATCTCGCCATAACGACCGACAATGCGTCGCGTGGCTCGTGCCGGTGGGGCGGCGGGCGTCGGGCGGGATCGGGCTCGGTGCGATCGGAGGTTCCGTCGCGTGGCAGTCGTCGCGAGCAGGCGTGCCACGTTTGATCGGGTACTCACCAGTGCCGGCAGAGGCGGTGTCCGCCGCCAAGGCCGGTGCCATTACCGACATTGCGTCATCGCCCGCGGAAGTCGCGGCATCATCCGACCTCGTCATCTTGGCCGCACCGCCCGCTGCGAACCTTCAGGTGCTCTCCGACCTCGCAGCGAAATTTCGCTCGGGGCAAGCACTCGTCACCGACGTCACCGGCGTGAAGGGCCCGATAGTGGACCTTGCCTCACAACTCGGTCTCAACAGGCGCGTTGCGGGATCCCACCCGCTCTGCGGTACTCACGAGACCGGCTTTGCCGCGGCGCGGCCGGATCTCTTTCGCGGGGCCGTCGTGTACGTGTCGCCGCTCCCCGACGGTCAAGAAGTGGCCAATGAGGTGAGCGATTTCTGGGAGCGTGTCTGTGGCGCCTTACCGGTCGTGATGGATGCCGCGCGACACGACCGTCTGCTGGCGTGGACGAGCCACCTACCTCAGGCCGTGGCGTCGGCCTTGGCAGTGGCGCTGGGACGGAGCGACCTGAAGGGCGTGACCTTCGGGCCGGGCGCGCGAGATACGACACGCCTGGCGGCGAGTGGCGTCGAGATGTGGTGTGACACCATGATGCTCAACCGGGATGCATTGCTCGAGGCGCTCAACGCCTTCGATGAGGCCGAGGATGACCTGCGAGCCGCCCTGCGAGATGGGAATCGAGAGCGCCTGACCGCGTGGCTCGAAACCGGCTTGTCCTTTCGAAAGGGTCTCGACACTTGAGGATTCACGGGCGGGTCCGGCCTCCGGGTGACAAGAGCATTTCCCACCGTGCATTGGTGTTGGGCGCTCTTGCTCCTGGTGTGTGCTCCCTCGAGCACGCCCTGACGTCCCTGGATGCACGCTCCATGGCGGGCGTCCTACGGAGCCTGGGGATCGAGATTTCTCCCTTGCGCCAGGGCGCTACGGTGCGAGTGGTGGGCCGCGGACTTCGAGGGATCCGGCGGCCAACGGTAACCCTCCACTGCGGCAATTCCGGCACTGCCGCGCGCTTCCTGCTCGGTCTGCTGGCGGGATTCCCGTACACGACTCGCATCACGGGCGACGCATCCCTCCGGCGACGTCCCATGCGGCGGGTGACACGGCCGCTCAGCCATATGGGGGCGTCCTTCCACGAAGAGAACGGGGATGGGCTACCCATGGTGGTCACCGGCGGAGCGCTTCGGCCTCTCTCGTATCAATCAGTCACGGCGAGCGCACAGGTCAAAGGTGCCCTGATCTTCGCCGGCCTGGTGGCCGGGGTTGCCGTCAGCGTGACCGAGCCGGCGCGGTCCCGCGACCACACGGAGCGCATGTTACAGGCCCTCGGCGTGTCGGTCGACGTAACTGGGTTTGGGGTGCACGTCGAGCCGGTGGAAACACTCCCGACCTTCTCCGTCCGCGTTCCCGGTGATCCGTCGGCGGCGGCGTTTCTCGTGGGTGCCGGCCTTCTCGCCGATGAGGGCGAGTTGGTTATCGAAGGAGTGGGCATGAATCCCACCAGAACAGGATTTCTCGAGGTCCTCCGTCGCATGGGCGCTGATGTCGAGACACTAGAAACCTCTCAGGTGCTCGGCGAGCCGGTCGGCGATCTGGTCGTGCGACCCTCGCGGCTGAGTGGTGCGGAGATCGCCGAAGCCGAGGTGCCGTCGCTAATCGATGAAGTACCCATCCTGGCGGTGGTGGCCAGTCGAGCGGAGGGCGAGACCGTGTTTCGGGGGGTGGGGGAGCTCCGGGTAAAAGAGAGTGACCGGCTCAGTCTGCTCGCCCAGAATCTCAGACGGCTCGGGGTTGAGGCCGAAGCCGGCGAGCAGACGTTGACGGTGCGGGGGGCCGAACGCCCGCCCCGAGGTGTGGTCGAGACGGCTCTCGATCACCGGCTCGCCATGGCGTTCGCGGTCCTGGGTACGGTTCGAGGCTCCGACGTTCGGCTGAGCGAAGACCGGTCGCCCCTCGTGAGCTATCCTCTCTTCTTTGGGGATCTCAGGAGCGTTGTGCACCGTGGCTAGCCGGGTCATTGCCATCGACGGTCCGGCTGGGGCGGGCAAGTCCACCACCGCCGAGGCGGTGGCGGAGGCCCTGGGAATCGCCCACCTGGACAGTGGTGCCCTGTACCGAGCAGTGACCCTCGCAAGCCTGGATGCGGGGATTCCGCTTTGCGCAGGCACCATCGTTTCCCTGGCCCACAGCCTACCCGTGCGGCTCGCTCTCGTTCGCAATGGATTTCGTCCGGAGATCGCCGGGGTGGACGTGACACGCGCGGTTCGCAGTGAGCGTGTGACCGCGGAGGTTTCCCAAGTCGCCGCGATTCCGGAGGTCCGGGAATGGGCCAACCGTGAGCTGTGGCACGCGGCCACACAGCACCCGGAGGGGGTCGTATCGGACGGGAGGGATATCGGCACGGTCGTCTTTCCGGACGCCGCGCTGAAGGTCTTTCTAACCGCCACGTCGACCGAGCGAACCCGGCGCCGGGCGCGACAGGTGGGAATGGCTGAGGAGCCGGAGCAGCTTTCGCGGCTGGCTGGGGAACTACAGCGGCGGGATGATCTCGATTCCTCGCGCGAAGTTGCGCCGCTGGTTCCGGCGACTGACGCCATGATCCTTGACACGACCGGTATGAGGTTCGAAGACCAGGTGGCGAAGATCGTGAGCCGAGCACGCAAGCTGTTCAAATAACTTGACATGCGCAGGCCCACGATCTAAGTTGATGGGCTTCGTACGCCCTCTTTTTTGGGGGGGCAATTGACCTTGAACCCAGAATCTGAGCCCGCCTCTTTCCGACATGGTTGATGTGTCCCAAGATTCGCCGTCGGTGTCCTCGGTCGGCGATCCTGCTCTCGTCTCTTCTCCCTCGTCCCTTCGCGTTCGTCCAGATCTCTACAAAGAGGAATACTCCGACGAGCAGTATGAGGAGATGCTACAACTGTACGAGGGATCTCTTCAGAGCATTGCTGAAGGGGAGATCGTTGTATCGAAGGTCCTTCGCGTAACCGACACCCACGTCATTCTCGACGTGGGATTCAAGTCCGAGGGAGCTGTCTCGATTGATGAGTTCAAATCAGTCGCGGAGATCAAGCCAGGTGACGAGGTCGAGGTGTTTCTCGAGAACCTCGAGGATGAAGATGGGGCGGTGGTGCTCTCCAAGAAGAAAGCGGACTTCATGCGCGTGTGGGAGCGCATCCGCGAGGCGTACGAGAGCGATGTGCCGGTTCGCGGTACGTTGATGAAGAAGATCAAAGGTGGCGTCGTAGTCGATCTAATGGGTGTCGACGCGTTTCTTCCCGGAAGCCAGATCGCCCTTCGCCGCGTTCCCAACATCGACGAGCTGTTGGGTGAAAGCTACGAATTCAAGATCATCAAGCTCAACAAACGGCGGCGCAACATCGTGGTTTCTCGCCGGGTGATTCTCGAGACGGAGCGAGCATCGAAGCGAGAGCATCTCATGAAGGAGCTCGATGTTGGCCAGCTCCGCACCGGCGTGGTCAAGAATGTCACCGATTTCGGGGCGTTCATCGACCTGGGTGGCGTGGATGGCCTGCTCCACATCACGGACATGAGCTACGGGCGGGTGTCCCATCCTTCGGAGATGGTCGAGCTTGGCCAGGATCTGGAGGTCAAGGTCCTCGATATTGACTGGAACCGTGAGCGGATTTCGCTTGGGCTCAAGCAACTGCAATCCTATCCGTGGGAGAACGTGGCGGAGAAGTATCCAGTCGGCTCTCGCGTACAGGGCAAAGTGGTGAGCATCACCAACTATGGCGCCTTCGTCGAGCTCGAGCCCGGCATCGAAGGCCTCGTCCACATCAGTGAGATGAGCTGGACGCGAAATGTGCGACACCCCTCGACGGTTGTCTCGATCGGGGAGACGATCGAGGCCGTCGTGCTCAAAGTGGATTCCGATGAGGAAAAGATCTCCCTCGGCATGAAGCAGACCGAGCAAGATCCATGGATGGTGTTCCCGATGAAGTACCCCGTTGGGACGAGAATCTCGGGGAAGGTTCGGAATCTCACGTCTTTCGGCGCATTCGTGGAGATCGAAGCTGGCATCGATGGGCTCATTCACATCTCGGACATGTCGTGGACCAAGCGGGTGCAACACCCCTCGGAGGTGGTGAAGAAGGCAGAGGTTGTCGAGGTCGTGATTCTCAACGTCGATGCCGATAACAAGCGCATCTCACTAGGCCTCAAGCAGGCCC
>JBDHFY010000246.1:0-11942 GCA_039590195.1 Gemmatimonadota bacterium
GTCAAGAGCACTGCTCCGCGGTAGCGGAACAGGCTAGCGGGCGGGCGGACTGTCCCACCACGACCCGCACGACTTTCTTGCGAGACAGATGCCCGATGAATGCCATTCCCTAGTGAAGTAATCCCACTTCCTTAAGCCTTCTTCAGAAAAGCCAGAACCTCTTGCGAGGATCGCCGACAAAGTCCATGCTGTTTTTCGGCCCGCCCGTCCGCACCCCCACGGGCTGTCCACTTGTGGTTCGCTGCAAGGACATTCCCAACCACACTAAACACTCGAGGCCAACTACATGACACCGACATACCCCAAGTCGGGGTACCGCACCTCTCCCCCCACGGGCATCGTGCCAGAGGGCGAGTCACCCCAAGTCCGACTGCGGAATGTCATCACCGAGGGACCAGCGATCCTCTACGCCTGCGAACCGGCGGGCGAATACGCCTGCACGCTGCTGACGGACAACGTCACACCAGTGCTCGGCTACGAATCCTCGGAGTTCCTAGAGGACCCCCGTTTCTGGACTGATCGAATCCACGCCGAAGACCGGCCGCAGGTCTTGGCGGATTTGCATCGCCTGCCGGAACGCGGGGTGCACATCCACGAGTACCGCTTCCGCCACAAGAACGGGACGTACCGCTGGATACACGATCACCTGCACCTCGTGCGCGACGAAGCCGGCAAGCCGCTCGAGATCGTCGGCTACCTGGTCGACTGCACCGACCGGAAAGCGGCCGAGGCGGAAGAGCGACAGACAACGCGAGAGACGATCAGGGCGGACGAACAGCATCGCGCGGAGCTCAAGTTCGGCGCACTCCTCGACACCACCCCGGACGCCATCGTCGCCGCTCGGCGGGACGGCACTATCGAGTTCATCAACAAGCAGACCGAAGCAATGTTCGGATACGAGCGAAATGAACTGCTCGGCCGGACCGTGGAAACGCTTGTGCCGGACTCCATGCGCCTCGCTCACCGCCAACACCGCACGGACTACCTGGAGCAGCCATCCGAGCGAGTGATGGGCGTCGGCCCTGTTCTGGCCGGCAGGCGCAAAGACGGGACTGAATTCCCCGCCTACATCACCCTGACACCGATTATGTCGGCCGGGGACCTGCTGATTGTGGCGGTGATACGGGAGGCGTGACGCGCACCGCACCCCGCCCCGCACCCCGCCCAGCCCCACCGGGCGGACTGGCGGACGTTCCCCGCACCACACCCCGCTCCAGGCGGGCTGGCGGACAGGCGGGCCGTTCTTCAAGGTACCTGCCGGTTAGGCTGACTTCGTCCTTCTAGGCTTACGGGCTGCTTTTAGCGGCTCGGCCTTGGACACCGCATCGTACAGACCCCACGTCAATCTGCTTGCCGCGTCTCTCAGCTCCTCGAGTTTTGCCCAATCCCGCGAGGACAGAAACTTCCGGTCGTAGGCGAGTCGCAGGGCATAGGACAACTCCGACAGAGAGCCGAGTGAGATATCCAAGTAACGCCGGAACTCACCGTTCCCTCGTTTGGCAGAACCTTCGGCGATGTTGGCGGCTGCCGAATAGGCAGCCCGCTTAGCCTGGGACGCTAGGCCGAACTGTTCGGTCTTGGGAAAAGTGTCCGCCGCATCGTACGTTGCCAGCGCAAGCGCGTGACACGCCCTCCACGCCTTGAATCGCTCGTACGGCCTCATGGATCTGAATCTTCACTCCAATCAGTCAGGCACCGTCATCACTTTTCTTCCATCCTGCCCCATTCTTTCCCTGCTACCCCCAAGACGGTTGGGGGCCGGGCGGACAGTCCGCCGGTCCGCCAGTCCGCCGGCCCGCCCGGTGGTGGGAAGCGGGGAGGGGAGGTGCGGGGCGGGGCTTGCGGGGTTTTCACCAATTCTTTAACATTGACTTCCACTCTAGACCGAACGAACGTTCGAATGGCCACAAGCCCATACGTACCAAATGCTTACGATGAACGCCTGGACAGCCTCCTGGCGACCGCCGCACGGGTTTTCGCCGAGAAGGGGTTCCATCCCACCACGATGAGGGACCTGGCGCGGGAAACCGGGATGAGTCTCGCGGGCATTTATCACTATGTGAGCTGCAAGGACGAGCTGCTGAGCCTCATCATGGAGCGGTGCTTCACACGGGTCGTGGAGGGTGCGGAGGCGGAACTCGCCCAGGGCCGAGGCCCCCGAGACCGCCTCAACCGCTTCATCCGGCACCACGTGACCTATTTCGCCCGCCACATGAGCGAGATGAAAGTGCTCTCCCACGAGGCCGAGAGCCTGACCGGCGAGCGGGTTGCCCGCGTCAACGAGCTCAAGCGCCGATACGTGGCCCTTCTGGTTGGCCTGATCAAGGGCATCGAGGGTGCCACGCCTTCCCGCTCCCCGCTCTCCGCTCCCCGCTCCCGGTTCTCGGGTCCAAACGATGCGCCCGATGCCACCGCCCTGGACCCCAACGTCGCCGCCTACGCCCTATTCGGCATGATGAACTGGATCTATAACTGGTACGACCCGAAAGGGACGGTGCCGCCGGAGACGCTCGCTGAGCAGTTCTCTCGGATATTCCTCGACGGGATTACCGTACCATCTCCCACCCTTGCGTCACACGGAGGTTGACCCGCAATGGCTACAACGGCTACCCCAGCATCCGAGACCGAGACCCGCCGCCTGGTTGACTACCACGTAGACGACGGGCTTGCGATCATCGAGCTGAACGACCCACCCGCCAATACGTACACATATGAAATGAATAGGCAGCTCGATGAGGCGATCCTGGAAGCCCGCATGGACGACAGCGTCCACGTGATCATCCTCCGCGGCAAGGGAGAGAAGTTCTTCTCGGCCGGGGCGAACATCAAGATGCTGACCGAGGTGACGCCCCGCTTCAAGTACTTCTTCTGTCTCCATGCCAACGAGACGCTGAACCGCCTCGAGCACACACCGAAGCTCGTCATTGGCGCCCTCAACGGTCACACGGTCGGAGGCGGCCTGGAGATCGCCATGGCCTGCGACATCCGCCTGGCCCGGAAAGACAGCGGCAAGATCGGCCTGCCCGAAGTGAACCTCGGCGTGCTGCCGGGAACCGGCGGGACGCAACGCCTCTCCCGCATCGTCGGCAAGTCCCAGTCAATCGAGATGATGATCAAGGGAGAGACCTTCTCGTTCGAGACGGCGAAGGAGATGGGTCTCGTGAACGAGATCTTCCCGAAGGACACGTTCTGGGACCAAGTGATCATGTACGCCAAGCAGTTCTGCCCGCCGAACAAGGCAGCGAAGGCCGTGGGCAACATCAAACGTGCGGTTTGCTCGGGTCTCGAGGTGCCGTTCGAGAGCGGCCTCGCCATCGAGCGGGAGCTGCAGCAGCTGCTCTTCCAGAGTAGCGACGCCAAGGAAGGTCTCTCGGCGTACGTGGACAAGCGCATGGCCGAGTTCAAGGGCGAGTAGTGCGAACCGATCTCTTTATCGGAAACGAGTGGCACCAGGCGGCCTCGGGCGATCGTTTCGAGGTCGTCAATCCCGCAACGGAAGAAGTCATTGCTGAGGTGGCTGAGGGTGGTGCAGAAGATGTAGATGGGGCAGTAGCGGCAGCGCGATCCTGCTTCGAGAGTGACCAATGGCGTGCCATGAGCGCCCGGGATCGCGGCAAGCTCCTCGCCAAGGCCGCCGACCTCCTCGCCGAACGCCTCGGCGACGTGGCGAAGCTCGAGACGCTCCACAACGGCAAGCCCTTCTTCGAGTCGAAGATCGATGTCTCCATGGCCGTGGAGACGATGCGCTACTACGCCGGCTGGGCGGACAAGGTCGGCGGAAGCACGCTTCCCGTGAACGGGCCGTTCTTCGCGTACACGCTCAAGGAACCGGTTGGAGTAGTGGGAGCGATCGTCCCCTGGAACTTCCCGCTCAACCTGGCCTCGTGGAAGTTCGCGCCGGCGCTCGCCGCCGGGTGCACCGTCGTGCTCAAGCCCGCCACCGAGACGCCTCTCACGGCGTTGGCGATGGCGGAGATCATGCTGGAGGCCGGCTTCCCGCCGGGAGCCTTCAACGTGATCGCCGGCGGCGGATCAACCGCCGGCGCTGCCCTCGTCAAGCATCCGCAGGTGGACAAGATCGCGTTTACCGGCTCTACCGAAGTCGGCAAGCAGATCATGCGGGATGCAGCCGATACCGTGAAGCGCGTCAGTCTCGAGTTGGGTGGCAAGAGCCCCAACGTCATCTTCGCCGACGCCGATCTCAAGTCGGCCGTGCGTGGCGCGCAGAACGGCATCTTTTATGGAAAAGGCGAAGTGTGCGCCGCAGGTTCCAGATTGCTGGTCGAGCGCTCCGTCCACGATCAAGTCGTCGAACAACTCGTCGAACGGTCCAAGAAGCTGGTTCCCGGTGATCCGTTCGACAAGAACACCCGCCTCGGCGCCGTGGTCTCCAAGAAACAACAGGACACCGTGCTTTCATACATCGAGGCGGGCAAGCAAGAGGCAACCCTCGTCGCGGGCGGCAACACAGCAACCGTCAACGGCAAGGGCTATTTCGTGGAAGCCACGGTCTTCGACGGCACCGCGCCGGGCATGAAGATCGTGGATGAAGAGATCTTCGGACCGGTACTCGCCGTGCTCACGTTCGACGACCTGGAGGAAGGTATCCAGCTCGCGAACCAAACGATGTACGGCCTCGCCGCCGGCATTTGGACGAAGGACATCCAGAAAGCGCATCGCGTGGCGAAGGAGATCAGGGCGGGAACGGTCTGGATCAACACTTACAACTTCTATGACCCCGCCGCACCCTTTGGGGGGTTCAAAGCGAGCGGCTTCGGTAGAGAATTGGGCCGCGAAGCGCTGGATGGGTACGTGGAGACAAAGTCGGTTTGGGTAGCGCTTTGAGGGCGGTAGGGCGGACCCGCCCAACCACCCAACCACCACCGGGCGGGTAGGCGGGTAGGCGGGTCGTAGGATCATATCGCCAAACGACCACTACCGCCGACCCGCCTACCAACTCAAGGGGAGCGGGGGATCGGGAGGTACGCATACAAATGACTGACGCACTGATCATATCCGCACTGCGCACCGCCGTCGGCAGCCACGGCGGCGCCCTCGCGCGGGTGCGACCCGACGATCTCGCCGCCATTCCCATCAAGGCGGTGGTAGAGCGGACGGGATTGGATCCGTCGCGCATTGACGATGTGCTGCTGGGATGCGCCAACCAGTCGGGAGAGGACAACCGCAACGTTGCAAGGATGGCTGCACTCCTTGCCGGCCTCCCCGTGGAAGTGCCGGCACAGACCATCAACCGTTTATGCGGCTCGGGCCTTCAAGCTGTCGCGAGCGCCGCTCACGCCATCAAGGCGGGCGAGGGCGAAATATTTCTCTCTGGTGGGATCGAGAGCATGACGCGCACGCCGTACGTGATGCTCAAAAAGGCCACCGGATGGGATCGCAGGCCACCCGAAATCGCTGATACCACTGTAGGTTGGCGGTTCACCAATCCCAAGATGCCCAAGGAGTGGACCATCTCGCTCGGCGAGACGGCGGAAGTCGTGGCCAAGACGCACGGTATCACCCGCGAGGATCAGGACGCGTTTGCATACGAGAGCCAGCGGCGAGCGAAGGGGGCGATGGAAAGCTGCGCGTTCAAGGACGAGATCGTCCCGGTACCGATCCCGCAGAAGGACGGCAGTGTCGTGCAGTTCGATATCGACGAGCACCCACGGCCGGGCGTCACAGTGGAAAAACTCGCCAAGCTCAAGCCGGCGTTTCTCCGCGAGGGCACCGTGACCGCGGGCAGCTCGAGCGGGATCAACGACGGGGCGGCAGCATTACTCGTCACGAGCAGTGAGACCGAACTGCCGAACGGTGCCACGCCCCTTGCCCGGGTGGTGGCCACCGCCGTGGCCGGTGTCGATCCGTCGTGCATGGGGCTCGGACCGATCCCGGCAACCCGCAAGGTGCTGGAGCGCACCGGTCTCAAGGTGAGCGATCTCGACCTCATCGAACTGAATGAAGCATTCGCCGCACAAGCAGTCGCGTGTATCCGGGAGTTGGAGTTCGATACTGCAAAGGTGAACATCTACGGCGGCGGGATCGCCCTGGGACACCCGCTGGGCTGTACCGGCGCAAAGATCCTCACAACCCTCGTACACGCACTCAAGCGCACTGGAGGTCGTTACGGCCTCGCCACGATGTGCATTGGGGTGGGACAGGGGATAGCTATGGTGGTAGAAAGAAGTGAGAAGTAAGAAGGGAGAAGGGAGAAGGGAGAGGGGTGTAGGATCTGGGGCTTAGGAGGGAGAAGGACGGTATAGCCACCATCACCCTCAACCGTCCCGACAAACTCAACGCGTTTGCCGGGACGATGCGGGAGGAGATTGCGCGGGCGGTTCGCGAGATGGCCGAGGACGAGAGCGTTCGCGTGTTGGTCCTCACGGGCGCCGGCCGTGCGTTCTGCGCCGGGGCCGACATCGACTATATGCAGGAGTTGATGGAAAAGCAGGACACCAAAGGTTTCAGCGGATTGGTGGACGCGGGTCGCCAGGCGGTCATGGCCGTCCGACAGACCCCCAAGCCCGTCATCGCAAGCGTGAACGGCCCGGCTGCCGGAGGCGGAGCCAACCTGGTTCTGGCGTGCGATATCCGTATCGCGTCGGAGAAGGCGTCCCTCGGTCAGACGTTCAGCAAGCTTGGACTCCACCCCGATTGGGGAGGCACCTATTTCCTGCCCCGTCTCGTTGGACCATCGAGGGCTCTCGAGCTGATGTTCACCGGAGCGATGATCGGCGCCGCCGAGGGGTATCGTATTGGGATGTTCAACCGCGTCGTCCCGGCCGATGCACTCGCCACCGAAACCGAGAAACTGGCAACCAAGCTCGCCGCTCAGCCTCCGCTTGCCCTCGCTCTGATCAAACAGGCCGTGTACGAGAACGGCCAGAAGGATCTGCGGGGCATGCTCGAGGTGGAGTTCGAGCATCAACTTACATGCTTCGGCAGCAACGACGCGAGAGAAGGCCTCAACGCATTCCTCGAGAAACGTCCACCCATATTCAGCGGAACCTGAGGAGCCACCATGCGCAAGCTGCACAACTGGGACGATTGGACCGACTACTTCTATCACTGGCAGGACAAGATCGGCCTCGAGCGAAAAGAGCTTCACGATTTCGCGTTCGATATCAAGTTCGGCGCGCCCGAAGCCGAGGGCATCGAGTTCGGTCACTACAAAGGCCAGCGGAAGTGGCCGACCCTCATGCACATTCCCGATCAGCGGATCCGGGATGCGCTCATGAATCTGATCGTCTATCAGGGTGACACCGAGTTCGCATCGGTGGAGCAACAGCGCAATCTCCTCCAGAACCCGCCCAGCGATTACGACATGCTGGCCATCATGCGCGTCATGTGCGAGGAGATGCGCCACGGCTGGCAGATGTCGTACCTCCTCTGTGAGCACTTTGGAGACGAAGGACGTCGCGAGGCGGCGAAGCTGCTCGAGCGTACCGCCCTGGAAGGCGAGCGCCTGTTGGGCAGCTTCAACGAGATCGTGGACAACTGGCTCGACTTCTTCACGTACACCCAGTTCATCGACCGGGACGGCAAGTTTCAGCTGAAGATGCTGTCCACATCAGCGTTCGAGCCGCTCGCGCGCTCCATGGGCCCCATGCTCAAAGAAGAGAGCTACCACCTCGGTACGGGCAACCACGGCCTGCTCAGAATCATCAAGGCCGGCCGCGTCGAGCCGGAATTGATGCAGAAGTTCTTCAACAAGTGGGTGCCGACGGCCTTCGATCTCTTTGGCACGGACGGCTCTTCTTCCGCACACTGGGCATACGTATGGGGACTAAAGGGGCGTTTCGACGAACGGGAGAACGAGCACGAGGCGGACAAGGGCAAGCTCAATGAAGCGTCGCGCAGCCTCTACCGGGACGAGTGTGTACGACTGGTAGACCGCCTAAACAGACACATCTCGGACCCAGACCGTCATCTCAAGGTGCCCGACCTCAAATTCAACCGAAGCATCGGCGTGTACGCTCACCACTGCTTCGACATGGACGGCAACTCCATGAGCCCCGATGCGTACCAGAAATACCTCACGTCGGTCACGCCCTCCAAGGCGGACTACAAAAAGTTACAGGATATCGTGAAGGACAACGACTGGATCGAGCAGGGCCGCGGAGCCACTGATGGCACAGGAACCAACTGAGGCCGCAGATTACGCAGAAACAAGGATTGAAGACGCAGATCGCACGGAAACAAACTGGGGCCACGGATCACACAGAAACGAACTGAAGCGATGGATCACATATGCGAGGTGCCGGCGGGTCCTGCAGCGCGCGTGGGTGCGTCGGCCTGCGCGGTCTCGACAACCTCGACCTAATTCGTGACCATGCTGGTCATAGCACATAGGGGGGCCTCGGCGTACGAGCCCGAGAACTCCATCGCGGCCTTTCGGGCCGCGGTCGCTCTCGGTGCCGACGGGGTGGAGCTAGATGTTCACGACACCGCCGACGGTGTGCTCGTCGTACACCACGACCAGCTCCTCGGCGGCCGCCGTATGCGGAACCTTACGCTCGCTGAGGTACGGGCCCACCAACTCCCCAATGGCGAACCGATCCCCACGCTCGGCGAAGCCCTGGACGCTCTCGGTCCGGACATGCTCGTCTTCATCGAGGTCAAAACGCTCGACGCGGCAAACGACGAGCAGCTCTTGCAAGCGATCGACGCGGGGCCGGCTCCCGATCACTGTCACGTACACTCGTTCGACCATCGAATCATCAAGCGCCTGCACGATGCGCGGCCGAGCCTCGTCGGCGGAATCCTTTCGTCCTCGTATCCGTTGGAACCGCTTCGCCCCATCACAGCGGCGGGCGCCAGCGAGCTCTGGCAGGACCAGTCGCTCATCGATCGCCAACTCGTCACCGCCGTGCACGAGGCGGGGGCGGGGGCGGGGGCGGGGGCGGGGGCCAAGATCTACGCGTGGACGGTGGATGACCCCGTGCGCATGAGAGAGCTGGTGGCCATGGAGGTCGACGGGATCTGCTCCAACAAACCCGACGTCGTGAGAGAGGTGCTGGCTTGAAAAGGATTGCCGTCATCGGAGCCGGCACGATGGGGCACGGCATCGCACAGGTGGCCGCGATGGCCGGCCTCACCGCGACACTAACGGACGCCGATACAGCAACATTGCCCATCGCCATGGATCGAATCCGGGACAATCTCGAGGGCGGTGTGACTCGGGGAAAGATTGCCGTGGAGGAGGCAGAGGAGGCGAGACAGAGAATCGAGCTGGCCTCCGATCTCGCGGACGCCGTGAACGACGCGGATGTGGTGATTGAAGCGGTCGTGGAGGACCTCGAGGTCAAGCGCGAGATGTTTCGCTCCTTGGACGCACTGGCACCCGACGCCGCGATCCTGGCCACGAACACGTCTGCTCTCTCCGTCGCCGAGATCGCCGCGGCCACCAAACGCCCGGAACGCGTGCTCGGCATGCACTTCTTCAACCCCGTTCACATCATGAAGTTGGTCGAGCTGATCAGCCATGAGCAAACCGGGGACGATGTCCTGGCGACGGCGCGCGATGTAGCTGTGCGCATGGGCAAAACCCCCATCACGGTTCGGGATTTTCCGGGCTTCGCATCGTCACGCCTCGGGATCGTCCTTGGCCTGGAAGCGATGCGAATGCTCGAGCACGGTGTGGCCAGCCCCGAGGACATCGACAAGGCGATGACCCTGGGTTACGGTCACCCCATGGGTCCCCTGCGGCTTTCGGATCTCGTGGGATTGGACGTGAGGCTTGCCATCGCGGAACACTTGCATCGGGAGCTGGGTGACGCGCATTATGAGCCGCCGGCGATCCTGCGACAGAAGGTGCGTGACGGAGAGCTCGGCAAGAAGACCGGGAAAGGGTTCTACGAATGGCCGACGACCTAAACGTCCTGACGGAAATCGATGAGCACATCGCCACCATCACCATCAACCGACCCGACAAACTCAACGCACTGAACATCCCCACGCGACGACGGCTGGTCGCCACCCTTGCCGAACTGAGAGATAACCCGGACGTGCGCGTGGCGATACTCACTGGTGCGGGCCGCAAGGCGTTCGTGGCGGGTGCCGACATCGCCGAGTTCGAAGGTCGAACGGCAGTCGACCAGTTTCGCGTCATGAAAGAGCCATCGGTGTTCATGGCAGCGGACGAGTTCCCGAAACCGATCATTGCGGCGATCAACGGTTTTTGCCTTGGTGGCGGGTGCGAGTTGGCCATGGCGTGCGACATCCGTATCGCGTCTCACAACGCCAAACTGGGTCAGCCGGAGATCAACCTCGGCATCATGCCCGGGGGAGGTGGGACCCAACGACTCCCGCGCCTGGTGGGCCTCGGCGCGGCGTTCAAGCTCCTCTACACCGGTGAGATCATCGGTGCCGACGAGGCGCACCGCATCGGTCTCGTGGACGAGGTGGTCCCCGCCGAAGAACTCACGGAACGAGCGCGCGAACTCGCGGGCGTCATTGCGCAGAAGAGCCCCGTCGCCCTCCAGCTCATCAAGGAGGCCGTTCGGGCGAGCGTACGCACACCGCTCGACGAAGGTCTGCGGCACGAGACGACACTGTTCGGGCTGGTTTTCTCCTCAAAAGACAAAGAGGAAGGGGTGGAGGCCTTTCTGAAAAAGCGGCCACCGGTGTTCCGTGGGAAATAGGGGAGCGGGGAGCAGGGAGCGGGGAGCGGGGGATTTCGATTCGCTCCCCGGCATCTCTGATCTCCACGTCCACATCCAGCCGTGGAAGCAGCTCAAGCCGTCGGTGGCAGACGTGATGCGGCGGGGCAAAGAGAAAGAATGGGAGCGCCTTGCGGCGCTGATGGAGGATCCGAAGCTCCTCCTAGAGTTGTTGGACGAGAGCAACATTTGGCGTGTGGGACTCATCAACTACCCAAGCCCGGATCTCATGGGGTTCACGGACGAGACCAACGAGTTCGCGGCCCGTTATGCGGAGGCCGCGCCCGACCGTCTGCTCCCGTACGGCGGCGTGCATCCCCGCTTCACAGAAGACCCTGAGGGCCAAGTGGAAGAGTTGTTGCAGCTGGGGATTCGGTGTCTCAAGATTCATCCGCCACACCAACTCTTTCCCGCCAACGCCTACACGATGGGGCTCGAGGCTCTGGGACGGATCTATCGCCGCTGCGAGGAACGAGGCATGCCGGTCTGCGTTCACACGGGAACGAGCATCTTCCCGGGAGCCAGGTGCAAGTACGGCAGGCCGATGGAGCTGGATGACGTGGCCATCGACTTTCCCGAACTCACCATTATCATGGCTCATGGGGGGCGTCCTCTGTGGATGGATGAGGCGTTCTTCATCCTTCGACGCCACCGCAATGTCTTCTTGGAGCTATCCGGGATTCCTCCCAAGCGGCTGCTCGAGTACTTCCCCCGCCTCGGCGAGATCGCAGACCGGGTGGTGTGGGGAACCGACTGGCCGAGTCCCGGTGTCAAGGATCTCCGGGAGAACCTGGATCAATTCCTTGCCCTGCCCCTCCCCGAGGACACGAAGGCGATGATCACACGAACCACCCCACTCACCCTCTTCCCCAAACCTTGATGCGTCTCCTCACGTTGGCGGCCGGCCCGGCCATCTTCGCCCTGACGCTCGTCACACCGGCGCCGGCGTCCCTGCCGGTGGACGCCTGGCGGGTTGCCGGCATCGCCGGGATGATGGCCGTCTGGTGGCTTACAGCCGTGATTCCTCTGGAGGCCACTGCCCTCCTGCCGATCGTGGTCCTGCCGTCACTGGGCGTTGCTCCCATCGGCAACGTGACCCGCTCGTACGCCGACCCCATCATCTTCCTCTTCCTGGGCGGCTTTTTTCTCGCGGCAACCCTCGAGCGCTGGAACCTTCACAAACGGTTTGCGCTCGCCACCGTGAGAGTGGCGGGCACAGACGGCCCCAAGGTCCTGTTGGCCTTCATGCTGGCATCGGCCGCGCTGAGCATGTGGATCTCC
>JBDHFY010000247.1:0-6207 GCA_039590195.1 Gemmatimonadota bacterium
TGTTCGTCCAACACGCCGTGGTCCGAACCGGCGCACCGCCCGACTGCAGACGCGATGCCAATCGCTCGGCTTGCGCAAGTCGTCTTGTTTGCAGGAGTTTGTGAGAGGCGGGGTGGTCTCGAAGCGCGCAATCGCCTGCGCGGGTGCGAAGTGTGATGCGCGCCTCCGGAAGGTCGCCGCCCGGCGCACAAATTGCCGAGGATCGTCACCTGCCCGGGTGGGTTCGGGTGACACCTCGCGCACGACTTTCGTGGGCGATCACACTCGATCGGTGATCGGTCTCCCGCGCGGCAGGGCCACTGTCGTCGTGGGCGGCTCGATCGGCGCAATCAGGGGAGATCTTGACGATCGAGGCGGCCGGGCGACCGGCCGTGCGATTCTGGCGCGCCGGTTGCTGACGGAAGAGAATCGGGAGCGTCCTGCGCGCCACGAAACGGCTGTCCCGGGTTCATCATCTCATCCGCCGAAGGAGGTGCAGCATGAGCAGAGCCGTGCAGAACCGGATCCTGCGTCTCGAGCGTGAGCATGCCGCCGCGTTCAAGGATGGGGGTGTCCACGGCGCGACGAAGATGTTCGCGACAGGGTTCGTCGGGTTCTCGTCGACGCAGCACGCCCGCATCCGCGGCATCACGGCGCCGGCGAAGACCTTCAAGTACTACCTGAAGCGATCGCCGAAGATGAAGTATGCGATCCAGCAGGCGAGGGTCGATGTCAGCGGCTCACGGTAACGGGCTGGCCGGAATAGTCTGTCGACCCCACTCGCTCTTGAAGAAGTGGTTCGGCGGTATGCTCGGCTTCGAAATGCATGAGGCGCCGAAGCTGACCAGCTTCGTCAAGCTATGCCGTCCATGGTGGAGCTTGGGAGACGTGCAAACACTTATTGGACACTTTGACTATGACCATGATCCCGCCTGGGGAATACCAGCCAACTACACGCGCGTGTCCGTAGGTATCGAAGACCCGGACGACATCATCGCCGACCTCAAGCAAGCACTTGATAAGAGCTGACCTGTTAACGGAAATAACTGGTGCCGGAGGTCGGACTCGAACCGACATGGACTCAAGGTCCGCGGGATTTTGAGTCCCGTGCGTCTACCAGTTCCGCCACTCCGGCATCGTTGCAGGCTGAGGAGTTGCAGATCGAGATGATGCCATGGAAGCCGCGCCGGTGTCCACCGGGTGACTACGGTGCGCTTCGGGCGCTCCAAAGAACCGCACTCCTGCCTTCAGGTGATCGGCACCAGGAGGCGAACGCGTGCCTCAAGGTATGGAAGATAACATCCTCGCCCAAGCCAGCACGCTTGCAGGCTTTCGCAACCCGCCATTGGTACGAACGCTTCACCGAGGACTGGATGGACGCCGATCCCGACATCCCGGAGCTGATCGAGGCGAGCGTGTAATCGTCAGAAATCGCCGGGACAAGCAGGGCCGCCATCTGGGGGGGCGGAAGACGGCATGCGGGAAGCTGCCGGGATACCGTAATGCTCGAGGATCTCGGCGGTGGCCGAGTCGAATTGGCTCGCGTCGAGCACGATTTCTCTCCGATCGGAGTTAGGCTCGAGAACGATCGTATGAAAGCCATTCACCGGATGCTCGAATGCCGCCACGACATCGGGGATCGAATCAATTGTTGTGTCGTTGATTCGTTCCACCACGACATCGCTAAGGCCTTGGTAGCCAACGTTGTACGGAGACGGCAAGACCGAGGTCAACAACACGATGCGGCGACGATCGGGTCGCTGGGCCTCACGCTGCTGATAGTAGCGCGTCTTTAGATGGAGCGGCGCATTCTTGGCCCATTCCTTCCCCCACGAGCGCAGATAGTCGAGGTCGAACTCGCGCAACACGAGCCCGCCTGCCACGACATAGGGTGGTGGGGCGTCACCGTGCAGTTTCGGTGTCAACGTCAAGGAGTCAGGATAGGCGCGGAGAGTCATTTCCAAATCGAGTTCTCGTCCCCCACGAATCACCCGGATTGGCACGGTGTCACCCACCTCATGTTCGTCAGTCAAGATGTGAGTGAATTTCAGTTGACCTAGCCGTGGATGAGTGTAGAACCCTTCCGCATCGATCGGCATTCCATTGACCGATAGCAGAATGTCCCGCGGCTCGAGTACCCTGCAAGCGGAACCGCCCCATGCAACTTGACGGATTAACACGCCGCGTGGCTCACCAGCCTGCCCCAGATACGCGGCGAGGTCGGGATTCTGGTTGAACTGCGGATAAGCGCCAAACCCTGGAAAACTGCGATAAGGACCAGGCTCGGTCGCCCGCTTCAGAAACTTGGCGATGATCTCCACCGGGATGATACGTGCCTGCTGGCCCTTCTGCGAGGCCGTGATGCCCACCAAACGCCCGTCGTCGTCGAATATAGGCTCGGCCCATCCTCCTCCAGACATGTCAGTCTGGGCGAGAAGGAATACATGCTCGAGATCGCTTAAGTACGCCTCCTGCACTTCGAACCGCTTGACGCGAGAGGCCACTGACTCGAACTGTTGCCCATTCCATCGCACTGTACGCAAGATGCCGATCGTGGGTGTTTCGTCGGCGAGAACACTCAAGTGCAGGTCTTCGAAGAAATCCGGTGCCCTAACCTCCAGCAATGCGAGGTTGATCGAACGGTCCACCAGGAACGGACGGGCGGTCGCCTGCGTAGTGCGTCCGTGCTTCTTCACTTGTATGAAGGTCGCGTCGGCGATCATCCACGCCGTCGTTAGAATGTAAGGACCCTCGATGACCACCCCCGATGGGGTGCGCGTCTCCGGATTCCTCTTGGCCCACGGACGATCCGGATCCCACTGCTGATGGGTGACGACTAATCCAACCACCTGCGATTGGGTGGATTCCACCGACGCACCGAACACCGGCAGGGAGCACAACAAAAGGAGAGCGAGCGAGGTTGCGATTCTTCTCATAAGTTCCGGTCCTTGAAGACGCCGTAGCGTTCGAGGATCTCGGCGTTAGAACGCTCGGCCTCCTCGCGGCCGAGTACTCCGAAGCGGCGATAGCTCGCATACTCGAAGAGGTGGTAGTCCCCATCGTGTGTCTCAATCGCTTCGATCAGGTCCCCTAGGCTCTTGATCTCGCGGCCGTTGACCCGCTCGACCACCTGGTTGCGGTTCCAGGCCATGTCGACGTTCACCGGGTGATTGAGTCGTCGCAAAAGTACGACGCGATCCTGAGTCGTCAGATCGAGATCTTCCGACGGTCGCACCCTAAACTCGTGGAGTAGGGCCATGTCACCACTAGTAATCCATTCGTCCCCGAAAGTCTTGAGCATCTCTAGGTTAAGCGGAACGAACACCAGCCCTCCATAGACATAATACTGAGGAAGGACGTCGTAGAGGTTGGATATGATCTTCGACCAATGGAACCTGACTAGGGGAACAGTCAACTCGATCCGCTCACCTTTGCGCAGAACGCGCAGCTTCACAGTCTCGCCCATCTGGTGTCGGTCTACCAGCATGCCGAAATTGAGCCGCCCATCTCCGTCGGCCACGGTGCCATCGTTGGCGAGAGGAGAGCCGTCAACCTCGAGCAGAATATCTCCCACTCGAAGCAGCCCGTCGGCGCTACTCGAGGGGTAGATCGCATCCACCCGCACACCGTTCTCGCCGTCGTCCATCCCGGCCTTCCGACGCGCGGCGATGTTCTCCATTCCTGAAGTCTTCGCTCCGAGATCAGGATAGCCGTCATAACGACCGTCCGTGACATCACGCATGAACCGACCGATCACCTCCGTCGGGATAAAATAACCGACGCTCTGGAGATCCGCCGCTACCTCGAAGGCAACCCCCACCACGCGATCGCGCTGGACAACCGGACCACCACTGTTGCCTGGATTGATTGCAGCATCAGTTCGCCCCGCGAGATGGCCGTCAGCATTGGAGTGGGTGTATACCTTCGGCTCGATCCGAGACACGATACCCCGTGTGGAGGAGACGCTAGTGCCTCCGGTAGGATAACCAAAAGTTACAACACTGGACCCGAGCTGGGGCAGTTCGCCAAAATCGAGAGCGGGCACATCGTCTAGAAGGCCCTGCTCTTTGGGGCGCAATAAGGCAAGATCGCAGTCGTGCGCGATCAAATGCACTTCGGCTTCGTGAGGTTCCGGATCGTTGTGCAGAAAGATCGTCAGGTGACGTGAGTCGCTGACCACGTGGGCGTTGGTCATCACGAGCCCACCCTCGATAATGAATCCACTGCCCGTGGCTTGCTGCACCCTATTCTGGTTCCACGGCGAGTACCAGTTGCCCCGCTGCGAGTAGTTGACTATGCGAACGACCGAATTCTCGATCCGTTGCGCCTCTCCGGCTACTTGCGGAGCGGCGGCAAGCACGAGCAGCACGATTAACACCAAGATCAGGCATTTCACGGGCTGAAGGTTGCGCCAATGCTGGCGGCCATGGTGTTGGTCGGTGCCGTAGCGCTTCTTGGCCATCTAACTCTTCCTTTCCCGATCGCCGGCATTGACCGCCGCCGGCGAGTGAGTTGATGCCTGTTCGTTGTCCTGCGAATCGATAAGCAATTTGTGAGTGGGGGAATCCTATGCGTGGATGGCCCACTTCGTCAAGCCACCAGCTATTTCCTCCGCTCATCCACATCCCGTGAACGCCCCCGTGTCGGACGTCGGATCAGTAGATGTTGACGATTGCCAGGCCGGGTGCTGCTGCAAAATCGATCACGAAGGAATCGTCATCTGGCGCTTCATACAAACAGGTCCACGCGGGCGGGTCACCTTCGTTGCTGCCCATCTCGCATTCGCAGCCCGGCAGGTGGTGCTCCAGTTCCGCCAACACTCCCGCTGGGTGCACTTGGAAGTCGGTGAGGAGCAGGTAAATGTCATCGAGTTCTCCGGCAAGATCGAATTGAGCGATGCCCTGGAGCTTTCCTGCGATCGAGGGGTACGCTACGGCATATCGCTGAATTCAGAGCAATCGTCCTCAAGGATCTGGTCTCGAAGAAGTTCTCGGACTTTCTTCTCGCTGTCGCCCAAACAGGGATGTCCGGAGCACTCGACAATCTCCGCGATGAGGACCGCGAGAGCGTAATCCTGGTAACCGTCAGATCGGCTTGCTCGAGAGGGAGCAGTGAGGCTGATAACCCCCACGAGCAGCACGCCTACCGATGCGACCAACGCCACTAACTTCTGTTTTCTGACCATGACCAACCTCCTGACCGTCAACGTACGGCGTGTGTGTCAAGAGTGGTGCGCAGCGGCGTGAGTGACGCAGTCGCTGGCCCGCGTCGGGTGCGGCGCTGTAGTCGCTATCGGTGCGGCGTCAACGCAGCCGCGCTCCGGACCGGTGTCCATCGGGTTGACAGGATCGACAGCGCACACCGGATCTGGTAAAGAAGGGCATGGCGATCCGGGACTTCATTGCGAGGGGTCTGCGCTTCGAGTGCACGGCGTGCGGCAAGTGCTGCTCGAATCATAATGAACACGACTTCGTCTTCCTGACCGCGCAGGACATCGCCGGGGCCTCCAGGACACTGAAGCTTGCCAGGAAGGAATTCCTCGGGCGGTACACGCAGCGCTCTCAGGGGGATCGCGTTCTCAAGAGTCGCGGAGATCGATGCGTCTTTCTCGAGCCGGATGGTCTCTGCCGCATCTACGAGGCCCGTCCGCTGCAGTGCCGCACGTTCCCGTTCTGGCCGGAGAACCTCAACCCGAGGACCTGGAACAAGACCATCGCGATGGACTGTCCCGGCGTGGGGCGTGGCAAGCGTGTCCCCCGCAGGCGGATCGAGACGTACCTGGCATGGATGCGGCGGGGGTCGACCGGCTAGGGCGGTGGTTCCTCGCCCGGCGGGGGAGCGCCGGACGGGGGAGTGGAGGCCGCGTTCTCCAGTGCCGCGATCTTGTCGATGACCGCTTGGCGGTCGGCGGGAGTGGCCGGACCGCGCTCGAGATATTCGCGGTAGGCGCGGAGCGCTCCAGCGATGTCCCCTTCCGCTTCGAGAGCCACGCCGAGACGGACGGCGGCGTAGGCATAGGAGGGATCCGCAGCGAGGGCCTCGAGGTAAAGAGGCTTCGCCTCGGCGGTCCGGCCGGTGGCGCGCAGCACCTCGGCCAAGTTGCTGAGGGCCCGTGGCTCCGCCGGATCGATCAACAGCGCGTCGCGCAGGTCCACTTCGGCGCCGGCGAGGTCACCCAGTCGGATACGGACGATACCCAGATTGATGCGGGCCTTGACCATTCCGGGT
>JBDHFY010000248.1:0-6190 GCA_039590195.1 Gemmatimonadota bacterium
TCGCGAGATGCATCCCCATATCTTGTGGAACTACTACACCGATCAGTCTGGCGAGCAGATCGCCAAGAGGTTTCACAATGGGCACACGCTCTTTTTCAACAACGGAGGCTTCGCGGAGTTTTCCGTGAACACGAGCTTCCAACTACTCACCCAGCCGTTCACGCTTCATCCGAGTGTCGATCCCCTCGAACCGGGCAGCTACGGCTGGAGTGAGTATCAGCTGCGCTTCAATACGGATCCGAGCAAGGTCGTCTCATTCGACTTTACGGGGATCCTCGGTGGGCTGTGGAGCGGAACGCAGCGCACGGCTCGAGCGGGCGTCACCGTCAAGCCGTCGTACAAGTTTCGCACGAGTGTCAACCTCTCTCGCACGCATGGTGACCTCGATGGCCCGGGCGGAACGTTCGTGCGCGAGCTGTGGGTCATGCGCACCAATTACTCGTTCACCACCAACATGTTCGTCGACGCCCTCGCTCAATACGATCCGGATCGGGACGTCTTCAACGCCAACGTACGATTCAACCTCATCCACCACCCGTTGAGCGATCTGTTTATCGTCTACAACGAGCAACGGTTTACCGCGGACCACACCATCCCGGCCGGCCGCAGTGTCATTGTGAAGCTGACGCACATGTTGGCTTTTTGAGTCGCAGATTGACGCAGAAAACGGGCAGATTCACGCTGATCCCCCCTTCCCCCTCCTCCCTCCTCCGCCTCCCTACACCCTACACCTTATCCCCTATTTCCTGTTCTTACTCATCACCGCTAGGCGTTGGCGATTCTTTTCCATTAGCTCTGGGCATCACTGCGCCGCAGGCCGCGCAGTAGAGCTCGCCGTGGGTCCACTCCTTGTCCAGTAGGTGTCTGGGGAGTTGTGACGTGTGTCCGCAAACCGTGCACTCGATGTCGAGCGGTCGGGGTGTCCCGCAATTGGCGCAAAAGCGACTTTCCGAGGAAAGGCTCATACCACATGCGAGGCAGTGTGCGACGGCTGCTCCGCCTTCCTCGAGGCGTTCCCGTTCGTGCGCCTGACGTATCGCCTGACGAAACCGGTCGAGGGACTCTTTCAACAGGGCCACATGGGCGGCCACCTCGCGTCCGTGACGGTCGGCCACAGTGGCCCGGCTGCGGATGTCGCCATCGGCCGCCACATGCATCTCCTGTTCCCGGACGCGATCGGCCCCTCGGCGGGACTCGGTCAGCCGTCGCAAGCGGTCCTCCACATCGCTTCGCTCGCGCTCCAGGTGCTCGACGTTCTCCTCGAGGAGCCCGCGAGCCTCAACGGAGAGCGCTGCGGCATCACCCTGCGACTCCTCGAGTGCGCTTACCAGCTCCCGCAGACGTCCGGTGGCGCGCTGAGCGGTTGTTTCGAGCGCTTCGACCGCCCTTCCCAATGCCTTCTTGCGCGCCTCGATGAGTCGCATGGCCTTCTTTACCGACGCTCGTCGATCCCGGTACCACGCGACATCTGCCGAGAGATTCGCCTGGGCAACCTCGGTTTCGGTAATGGGGCGCGCCTCCATGACCGCCTTTTCCAAAAGCTCTAGATTCTTGTGGACCTCCGCACGCTCCGCTTCGAATCCTGCTGGGGCATCTTCGAGAGCCCGCTGTGCGTTGAATTGCCCGAGATCCTGCTGCTGCACGAGATCGCGAAGCTTGCTAGCCGTTTCCTCGAGCTTGGCACGGTGCATCACGCGTTGCTGATGCGCCCTTTTCTCATCCGCATGAGCTTTGCGTCCGGCCGCCCAGCGCCGATACGTCACCGTGAGGAAGGCGATGACGAAAACGGCCGCTGCCAAGAACACGAGGGCTCGGTGCCGATCGAAAAAGACCCCGGCCACGGCGGTCGCCAGGGTGAACACCACGAGGGGAAGCACCCGACTCAGGGCGAACGAGCGATCGGTGATGCGGATCACGTGCAACATGAGAAGTGGTAGGCTCACGACACTGGCTGCGCCCAGCGCTATGCTTTCCAAGCCGCGGTATCCGATCACGGCGTAGATCCCGAAGAACAGCGAGTAGTTGAGCGCGAGCAGCAGGAAGTGCCCCCAACGGAAGTTGTCGAGTCGACCCGGGTGCAATCCCTCGCTCAGGTACCAGAATCCCGCGCCGAACACGAGGACAGCCAACCCCGCCAGTTGCAGAAGCAGAATCACCCGGCCCAGGGGGCTCGCCACCGCCGGAAGCTCCACCACGATGGCCTTGTTCGTGATGAGTGCGTCAAAGCGCCAGTGCAGGTTCGGGCCGTCCCGCTCAGCCGGCTGGAGTGACCCCGGGGGGATCACCGCACGAGGCGTGTCGTGTAGCTGGAGATCCACGCGGACGGTACCGGACCGGCCGCGACCCGCCACGTCGTAGACCAGCGCTTCGCGACCCTGGGCGGTGTACGACACCACGGCGCTTACCGCGTTCCCCGGCGGCACGTGGCCCCGCCACTCGATGCCCTCGAGGCCATATATCACCCCCAGGGGCTCCTCCAATCGATTTTGATCGTCGCGGAGCATGAGGGACACATTGCGGGCCTCGTTGATGCCCGGCGGAAACGGAAAACGAATGGTGATTGTGTCTACCACCGCGTCGGTATTCCGCACGACGAACGTGCCGCTGAATTCCGCGTCATAGCGGGTGTACACACCGAATCGGTCGAGCACGTGCGTGGAATACAGGTCGAGCTCAACCTCAGAAGATTCGATCACCGGCGGGAGTCCCCGCTCGCCACTCGGCCCCATCTCGGCCTCCGCGCTGGGCGGTTCCTGCCTGATGGGTTGGCTCGGCATGTCCGCCTCCTCCTGCTGGGCGGCCCTCTCCATCTGTGACAGCAGGGTGGGAATCGCTATCGCCGCGATGATCGAGATGATCACCACCACGATCATCAGTTCGACGAGCGTGAAGCCCATCGCGGTCCGTCTGTCCTTCGACGCTTGATCCATGATGGCTGTTCCCGTCCTCATGTCTCTGCCGGATCCCAATCTCCGGCGCCTGCACCCGACGCTCTCCCCCTGACACCCTTCCCCCGATCTCTCAATCCCAACTCCCAATGACGACGATCACCGGAGAGAAAATACATGGATGGTTTCTTTGGAATTGTGGGACCGGTCACACTCCGCGGGTGGGGCTTTGGGTGTAGGGTGTGGGGTGTAGACGAGCGCTGCGAAAGGGACCAGAAACGCGCGAGACGGAGCGCAGGTTGCGCGCTCGCAGGCACGTTGAAGCGGACCACCCCCGAGCCCTGAGCCTACGTCCCACACCCCAAACCCCAAAGCCCAAACCCTACACCCTTCACCCTAAGCCCTAAGACTTCCCCCCCTACCCCCTAGCCCCTCTTCTCATCATCTTCTCTGCATGGAGCCCACCGTTATGCTCATTGGCTTGGGGGATCTCGGAGGCTGCGTGTTGGAGTTCCTCACGCGGGCGGATTGGGTGGGACGCATCGTTGTGGGCAGTCGAAGCCGCGAGCGGGGCGTGAGTCGCTGCAATCTCGCGCGCCTCGGAGCCATAGCCCAGGGTTTCGATCCGGACATCCGTTTCATTCCGCTCGATCTAAACAATCGTGAAGCCGTTGCCGAGAGCGTTCTCCGTGAGGCTCCGGATCTCATCTTGAGCACGGCAACGATGCTCACGTGGTGGTTGCCGGACCAACTTCCATCCGAGCAGGCGGCGAGGGTGAACGGTGCGAGGTTCGGGGTGTGGTTGCCGGTGCACCTCGTGCCGACGCTCAAACTGATGCAGGCACTGCGTGACGCTGGCTTTGGGGGCCATACGCTGGCGGCGCCGTTTCCGGATGTGGTCAATTGCGTGCTGCACCGGATCGGGCTTGCCCCGACGTGTGGCGTTGGCAACCTGGATGAGGTGGTGCCAAAGGTGCGGGTGCTGGCTGCACAGCGACTCGAAGCCTCCAGCGCAGAAGTGCAGGTCGCGCTGGTGGCCCACCACGCACTCGAGCCCTTTGCGCTTTGGGGAGAGCAGGGCGAGGCGCCGCCCTTCTTCCTCAAGATCGAGCACCAGGGTCGAGACGTGACGGACGCCGTGAGTGGCAAGGAGCTTCTGTTTGCCCCCTTTCCCGTGCCGTCGGGCCGCGTCACACACTTTCTCACGGCGGGGTCCACGGTGCGGCTGATGCAGGCCCTCTTGTCCGACGGGACGACCTCGCTGCACGCGCCCGCACCCAATGGACTCCCTGGTGGATACCCGGTGCTCGTGGACAAGGATGGCGTGCGAGCTGCTCCGCTAGATGGTCTCTCGAGGGCAGAGGCCATCGCCATCAACGAACAATCGCACCCGTTTGACGGCATCGAAGCCATCGAGCCCGATGGAACGGTGGTCTTCACGGAGCAGGGAGCCGGCGGGCTCCGCGAGACACTCGGCTACGAGTGCAAGCGCCTGCCCATCGGTGAGGCCGAAGATCGAGCGAACGAGCTGGTGGATCGCTTTCGTGAGTTTGCCAAACAGCATGGTGTGGGCCAGGGATTGCACGGATGAAACGGAGGATTGTTGGCCACAGATGCACGCAGATGAACGCGTGATTTTGGCAGTGAGTGGTCGCTGATCTTGAGCCCCACAGCATCAGTCGGTGACGTTTGCGTGACTGTTACTGACGGGATAGTGTGGAACTGACCGCAGATCAGCACAGCTGAATGCACAGTCCTTACCATGTGTGTTGTCGAGTCATGCTGCGACTGTGATGCCGTCAATCAGACACGGCAGATCACGTGCGTATCTGCGTTCATCTGTGGCTAACAACTGACAGCCACCACCTACGGCGAGTGGAAGGGACGAATGACCTATAGCACCGCCAAATCGGAAGCTCTTTTCCAGCGGGCCCTCGACGTCATGATCGAGGGTGGCAGTTCTCCGTCCCGGGGGCCGGCAAATTACGGCGACTATCCGCTGTTCATCGACCGCGGCGAGGGGTCCCGCATCTACGATGTGGACGGGAATGCGTACGTGGATTGGATGATGGCGTACGGGGCGCTCCCCCTGGGTCATGCGCACCCGTGCGTCGTGGAGGCGGTGAGTGAGGCAGCGGCCACGGGGATGCTCTTTGCCGCGGCGACGGAGATCGAGGCAGAAGTGGCCGAGCTCATCCGGCAGATGGTGCCCAGCGCGGAGCGGGTCAGGTTTGCCAACACGGGCACCGAGGCGGCCATGGCGGCCATCCGGTTGGCGCGAGGGTATACCGGGAAGTCGAAGTTCATCAAGTTCGAGGGCCATTATCACGGCTGGTACGACGACTTTCTGGTGAATGCCCATCCTCACGCGGTGGCTTCGTTGGGTCACGCACGCGACCCCATCAAGATTGCCGAGAGCTCGGGACTCAATCCGAGGGCGCTGGAGGACACGATCGTCGTGCCGTGGAACGATCTGCCTGCGGTCGAACGGGCCATCGAGCGGTACCGGGGCCAGATCGCGGCCGTCATCACTGAAGGGGTGATGGCCAACATGGGTGTGATTCCCCCAGAGCCCGATTACCTCAACTCTCTGTACGAGCTTGTCCGCGCGAACGACATCCTGTTCATCCTCGACGAAACCGTGACGGGCTTTCGGATCGCGCCGGGCGGCTGTCAGGAGCACTTTGGGATCGTCCCGGATATCTCCACGTTTGGGAAGGCGCTGGGGTTCGGTCTCCCGGTTGCGGCCTTGGTGGGCCGGGCCGAGATCATGGAATGTCTGGCATGGGGCGGCGTGCTGCACTACGGCACCCAGAATGCGTCTCGACTGGGGTTGTATGCCGCACGAGCCGGTCTGCAGATGTTGAGGAAAGACAACGGGGTGGCGTTCCAGCACACATGGCGTATTGCGGAGAAGCTGAGCCAGGCGTTGCGCGATCTGTTTGCCGATACGAAGACTCCGGCCATCGTTCAGGGTGTGGGGCCGATGTTCCAGATCATGTTTACGCCGCTTTCGTCGGTGCGGGACTATCGTGAGTTTTGTGCAGATGTGGACCGAGACAGATTCCGGCGATTCGTAACACAGTTATTTCAATACGGGATCTACATGTCCCCGTCGGCGGCGCTACATTCGGTGGCCAGTCTGGCGCACAGCGACGGGGATGTAGAGGTCACCATCGGAGGGGCGAGGAGGGCATTGGCGGATGTCGCAGGGTGAACCGGTTCGGTCGACCGGCATATTAAAAGGAAAGGCGGCGCTGATCACGGGTGGGGCGTCGGGCATCGGGCGCGCGACGGCGGCG
>JBDHFY010000249.1:0-6181 GCA_039590195.1 Gemmatimonadota bacterium
GATGCGCATTGCCGAGGAGGAGCGACTCAAGGCGGTGATGGCCAACCACCTCCCGTCCTACTTCAGCGAAATCATCAGTGATTCCCACGACACGTTCGTGCAGCCGATCTTCTCCGGGACGGTCCCCGCCTACGCTCGGGGGCGCATGGCACTCCTGGGAGACGCGGGTGCGGTCGTCCCACCTTTCACCGGGAGCGGTGTCTTCAAGGCGATGATGAATGCCGTAGACCTCGCAACGACGCTTGCCGAACGGAGTTCAGTGGATGAGGCACTGGAGTGCTGGAGTGCTGAACAGACCGAACGGGGAATGCGTCTAGCCGTGCTCGGAGCTCAGATGGAGACCGCTTTCGTATGGGAGGCACCCGACCTTTCTCGGATGACGGAATCCGAGGCGCGAGCCTGGTGGACGCGGTCCATAGCCTTTCCTGAGGAGTTCAGCTACGTGACCGAGACCGAGGGACGTGCGCCGGCCTCCTAATTTTGGCCTCCGATCCGGCAAAGGACACGAACTCGCGTTTAGGGTGACAGTCTGCCGGGTTTGCGCCAGCTGTGATAGCGCTTAACGACGCCGTCGAGTCCTCGCCTGCTGCGCCCTGTCCCCCTCTGTCCCCCTAAGTGCTATTGTGACTTCCATGTCCCTCTTCACCTCCGCTCGGGAGCGGCGCCTCTGGCTCTGGACGCTGGCCGTCATGGTGGCGATCTACTCCACCCTGGGGCCGGCGCGCACGCTGGTCGACGCACTGCGCGAGCGCAATCTGCTGCAGGTTTCGTTTGCCCTCGTTGTGCTTCTGCTGGTGGGGGCCGTCGCCTGGCGATGGGTGAAGCGGCGCCCCGGCTGGAGCGAGATCGGCGTGGGGCTGGGCGTGGCCTTGGCCTATCTGGTGATGTTTCTCAGGATGGGGAGCCCGGAGGAGCGCACCCACCTGATCGAGTACGGCATCGTGGCCGCCCTCATCCACCAGGCGCTCCTGGAGCGAGTGCGCAATGGCCGCCGGGTTCCGGTGCCTGCCGCTCTCACCGTGGCGCTGACCGCGCTGTTGGGTTTGCTCGACGAGGGTATCCAGGCGCTGCTACCCAGCCGCGTGTTCGACGTGCGCGACGTCTTCTTCAACGCGCTCGCCGGCTTCATAGTGGTCGTGGCAAGGTTGGCAATGGCGCCACAGCGGCGGCCGGGCTGGCGCCTCTGGTTCTTGTGGCTGATGTCCGGTGCGGTGGGGTGGGGCGTGGGCGTGGCATGGGGCTCGTTCGGCGAACCGGGCGACCCAAAGACGCTGCAGTCCATCCCCACCGTAATCTGGGCCGCGTACCTTGGCGTGGCCGTGGGCGGGATCCTGGTCGGGGTGCTGCAATGGCTGGTGCTGCGGCGGCACTTGACCCGGGCGGGGCGGTGGGTGCTGGCCAGCCTCGGGGCCGCGGCCGCAGTCGGTGTCGTGGTCTTCGGCGTGAGCGTGGTCAACGCGTACGTGGGCTGGGTCGCGGGGGTGGGCCTATTCGGAACGGTGGTCGGGGTGCTGCAATGGCTGGTGCTGCGGCGGCAGGTTGCCCGGGCGGGCTGGTGGGTGCTGGCCAGCACCGTGGGCTGGGTCGCGGGAATGCCTCTGGGGGACATCGTTGGCCCGCCAGGGCTCGGGGCCGCCTACGGGGCCATTACTGGAGCTGCACTGGTGTGGCTGCTGCGCCGAAAGAGCCTCGAACCACGCGAGGAGTTTGCCAGATGAGTGCGCCTTCCGACAACCTGGCCGCCGCGGAACGTTTGTTCGAGGCGGGGATAACCTTGGTGGCCGGGACTGATACGCCCAACCTGCTGCTGATTCCAGGGTCGGCTCTACATGACGAGCTTAGGATCCTGGTCGACGAAGTGGGATTGAGTTCGTTCGAGGCGCTCCAAACCGCAACGACTCACGCCCCCGTGATGCTTGGCAGGCCGACGGCTATCGGGTCGCTTGTGGATGGAGCGGGCGCAGATCTCATTGTGGTCGACGCGAATCCGCTTGAGAATCTCAACGCAGTCCGGTAACCCGGGGGCGTAATGATACGAGGTCGTTGGTACGGTCGGCAGGACCTCGGTCGGGCTCTAGAGCGGACCAGCAACGGAAGCTGAGGGCGTCACATGACGAGCATTTCCGATCCAACGGTACTCGCGCAGCTCGTCGAGCGCCTCACCGCCCTGCGCCCTGATACTCCGCGCAAGTGGGGGACCTTGACCCCTGGCGAGATGCTCTGCCATTTGGGCGACGCAACTGCATCCGTATTGGACCGAGACTCAACTGCGTCCGCCAACGCGCCGGCGGAGCCCATCCGTCACCGACCCGTCCTGAAGTGGATCGCGCTGCGCTCGCCACTTCCTTGGCCACAGGGTCTCAAGACTCCGGCTGCGGTAGACCCTCACGCTGACGGAACCAAGCCGAGCGACTTCGAGACCGACCGGCAACGAGCGGTCAGCGGGCTGCGGGCAGTCGCAGCTGCCCCGGCCAGTGCCCTGACGGCAGGTCACGGTGCCTTCGGCCGAATGACGGTCCAAGATTGGCATAGGTGGGCGTATCGCCATACAGATCATCATCTGCGCCAGTTCGGGCTCTAGTGTGACGAACTAAGTGGAGCGGCGTACTCAACCGTCACGGCCCTGTCCTGAGTGGAACTACCCTGTTTTTCCGTTTGATTTGCTAGTAGGTTGGTTCCCTAAGCTGTCACCGCCGGGCGTGCGTCGCAGGAGGACAGAAGTGGCTGACGCTGGAGGCAGGGAATGAGCCTATGAGGCTACTGCTCATCAATCCAAGGTCTCCCGAGAGCTTCTGGAGTCTCAAGTGGGCCGTTGATGTGGTCTTGCCCAATAAGCGGGCCGTCAATCCGCCGTTGGGTCTGGCTACTCTGGCAGCTCTGTGCCCGGAAGGTTGGGAGGTTTCAATCGTTGATGAGAACATCGAGTCCATTCCGTTGGACCCACGGGCAGATATCGTCGGGATCTGCGGCATGGGGGTTCAGTTCGCGCGACAGAGAGAATTGCTGACGTACTATAGGAACAAGGGGTTCTACGTCGTCGCCGGAGGCAGCTACGCCTCCCTCTGCCCGGAGTTATACACTGCTCTAGCAGACACCGTTGTGGCGGGTGAGGCCGAGTACACGTGGAGGGAGTTCTGCAGGGATGTCGAATCGGGTGAGCCGAAACAGCTGTACCATGAGAGCGGCACTGTCTCCCTAACAGACTCTCCCGTCCCCCGCTTCGATCTCCTGGACCTGGACAAGTACCAAACGGTGAGTCTGCAGTTCTCGCGCGGTTGTCCATTCCGCTGCGAATTCTGTGACATCATCGTCATGTTCGGCAGGCGGCCCCGCACCAAGTCTGTTGAACAGGTGGGCAGGGAGTTAGACCTGCTGAGAACGCTCAATGTACGCAACGCCTTCTTCGTCGATGACAACTTCATAGGCAACAAGCCGGCCGCCAAGGAACTTCTGGAGTTTCTCGACAATTACCAGCGTGACCATGACTATCGGTTCCGCTTCGGGACCGAGGCCTCCATCAACCTGGCACACGACGATGAACTGCTCGCGTTATTTCGCAGAGCGCATTTCGCGTGGGTGTTCATCGGCATCGAATCGCCCGATGAAGAGAGCTTGAGGGAAACCAAGAAGTATCAGAATACGCGGCGAGACATGCTGTCATCGGTGCGCCACATCTACTCCCATGGCATCGACGTTCTTGGTGGGTTTATCGTCGGTTTCGACAACGACACGATCGACACGTTCGACAGACAGTATCAGTTCATCATGCAGTCGGGAATCCAAACGGCGATGCTCGGACTCCTGACTGCCCTGCCCAAGACACCGCTCCATAAGCGCCTCCAAGATGAGGGAAGACTGATTGTCGGCGCGACCGATGCAGAGAATACGCGGCTTGGCACGAACATCGTTCCCAAGCGGATGAGTTATGACGAGTTGGTTGGAGGATACCGGACGCTGCTAGGTCGGCTGGTTCGATATGACAACATTGCCGGTCGCATCAAGAACAAGATCCGTTATCTCAGAAACCCACTTGCAGGGCGTGGGTGGTCGTGGGCGGAGCGGCTCCAGATGCTGGGTAGGATCATTACGCATGGGCTGATGCGGGGTGGGATCGCGCGGTTGTTTCATTTCTGTCGATCCATTCCGTTCTCGCGGCCGAGACTCATTCCGCTGGTGGTGCAGGATTGGGTCGTGGGGTTGGCGATGCGGGATTATGTCGACCGCCACTTTGTCGACAAGGCTCGCAAGGTGAAGCTGCTGCAGGAGGGTTACTTCAAGTCGATCGAGAAGACCTTCCGGCGCTACGTCCGCCATGGGGCTTTGAAGGTATCCCTCGATGAGGTGATGAACGCGGGGGCCAACCTGTCGCTTTCTTTGAAGGCGGGGCTCGATCGAAAGTTCTTCGCGCGCGCCGCGCGCCACCTCGAAAGCGTGTTCGCAGACACGACGTCGTCCGTCACGCTCCACATCGAGGAGCTGCACGCAGCGCAATGTCGCCACTTACAGCGCATGCTGAACCATCTTTCCCGGTACGGTGATCGGCTGTACATCGGCGTACGCGAAGAGTTGAGAGAGAAGATTGAGATCGACTGGTCGGCGTTCAAGCTCGATCCGGAGTCCTAAGGCGCGGGTCCTCGCCACCTCGGACTCGCTCCGTGCGTCGACTCCCGTGTGGCCACTGATCAACGGAGCCAATCCGCTAGACGACCTGGCTATCCCCGCCCTCGGGGCATAGCACTTGCACCGCCCTCGGAGAGACGGCGAAGGTGGCCGGTGTCACGCCGAAGATGTCGCCATCGATATCGAGGACGGCGGGAGGGTCGCTTTCCACCGTTATCCCCCTGGCTGGGAAATACATGACACCGGGCTCTTCGAGGTGCCCACCCGACGGGATCTTGGGCAGCATCGTTTGAACCTCCCTCAGCTTCGACTTGAACGGGATGATCGAGACGTTCAACTCCCCGTCATCGAAGAGCGCCCCGGGGGCCAGGCACATGCTGCCTCCGGATGTCCGCTCGACGTTTGCCACGATGACCATCCAGGCGGCGCCGCTGTACTCTTGCTCCTCCCAGCGCGCCGTCATGCGTGGTGCTTTGAAGGATATGATCTGCAGGATGGTGGCCAGATAGTAGGCCCCCGTCGGGCCCAGAATCCGCTTCATCCATGGTCGTATCGTGGTGTTCGCCGAAAACCCGGCGTTGGCCGTGAGGAAGGCGTATCGGTGCGCTGCGCTGCCATCGACGCGGCAGTCGATCCGAATGAGATCGACGCTCCTCGAGTGATCGCCGCGTAGGGCGTCCACTGCGTCTTCAAACGACAGGATGCCCAGGTTGCGGGCGATGTCGTTGCCGGTGCCCGCCGGAAGGATGGCCAGCTTCGGGCGAGGCTCCCGCTGCGACATTATTCCCGTCATGACTTCGCCGACCGTTCCATCTCCTCCTATCGCGGCCAGGATCTCGTAGCCCTCGGCGGCGGCAGCGATCTCCCGAGCGTGTCCCTGTCTTTCGGTGACGTGCACGTCTTCAGACGGGATCGGATCGGACCACGTCGCTTGTACTCTTTCCCATACTTTGACGCCCGCTCCACCGCGGCCGGCGGGATTGATGACATAGAGGATCTTGCGCATCGGTCACCCCTTGTCGTGACTTACATCGTGCCTGAAGATCAGGTTTGCGAGGGGAGTCCGCCAGGCTCTGCGGATCCGAAACCTGAGCCGCTCCGTCCCGTACGGAGGCTATCCCGAGGAGGTCTGCATGCCGTTGGTCTCACGGATCCTGCCGTTCCTGCTGGGTGTGTGCGCCGCGCTGCCCGCCGCGACGCGTGTACAGGACAGCCCCCAGCTCGCGGGCCGCTACGACTTTCGGTCGGTTACGCTGGAGGGCGATTCGTTCCAGGGCACCGTCCATCTGATCGGTGGGCCGGAAGGCTACGGCGGCCGGGTGCTGACCACCGTCCAGCGTCCGATGCCCGTGAGCGAGGTGCGGGTCAGCGGCGCGGGTCAAGCGCGAGGTCCGGAACAAGCTAACGACAGGGTTGAAGAACCCTCGCTCCAAGGGAAAGGCTGCCCACGGACGAGACTCTGCCTAACTACCTGTTGGAGCTGGCGCCGTCCCTCGACTCTGGTCAGTGCTCCCGCTCTGCACGTTCCAGGTACTCGAGCAACTGCTCCTCAGGCATTGCC
>JBDHFY010000250.1:0-6164 GCA_039590195.1 Gemmatimonadota bacterium
CATCCGGTGGCCTCGGCCTGTGCTGAGTCCAATCCATTGATGATGTTCTGGCGCTGCGCATCGAAGTTGGCACCCGCTGCCACCCAGGTATCGTTGGTCAGCGTGAGGACGAGCGTCTTGCCCCCGGCGACGAGGTTTCCCTCTGTCACCGAAGGGGTGAGGGTGCCGCTGGCAGCTGCGGAGACTCCGCCGCTCACGCTCGCGAAGCCGCCGGGATTCTGCTGGTTATTGTACTCCGTTTGGATCCATGCGGCGGAACGCGCGACGCGGGATACCCTGACCTCGTCGAGCATGCCGTTGAACCAGTCGGAGTCGAACCCGGACTTGCCGATCGCGAACGCGACGTTGTTCGTATCGATGCTGCCCGACGCCGCTGTGGGCGTCGGGTTGTCGTCCGCACCGTTGTAATAGATCCGGAGATTCGCGCCGTCGTAGGTCATCACGGCGTGCTGCCACGCTCCGATCTGGATTGCAGTGGTCCCATCCACTACGTTCTGGACCCCGCCCGTTGTGACCTCTCCCCTGACGTGGAGACCCACGCCCCCGGTGTTGTCGAACATCAGGCCCCAGATCGTCCAGGGCGCTGCGTTGGTGGGGGGTGACTTGGCCGCCATCCTGTCATAGGTGCCAGGGGCGGCGTGCGGGTTGAACCACGCCGAGATGCTGACCGTGGACGTGAGGTCCAGCGAAGCGGAGTCGGGAACGTCGACTCCGGTCTGGGACGACAGGAAGTCGTTGCCGTCCGCGATCTTTCCGGTTGTGTCCAGCGAGCCGGCGTTCGTGCCGTCGTTGTTGTTCCCGGTGGAATCAAGGAAGTCGTCGTGAAGGTGCCAGACACCCGCAAAGTCGGAATCCCAGACCCCCGTCGGATTCGACTGGTCCGTGGCGGACGAGTTCCCGTAGTAGAGGTAGATGACCTTGTCGGTTGAGCTGGTCAGGAGCGGAATGCGAACCCAGGCCGCGAGCGTGCCCGCGGGGGTGATGAAAGTCTCGATCTCGTGGTCGAGTTTGGTTAGACCGTTCGTGTCGGTGAACAGCAGGTCGAAGCTGTCCGCGCGCGAGTTCGTCCCTACATGCGCATCCGTGAAGGAGATGAGCGCGGGGAAGTTGGTCAGATCCGCCGCGACCTGCGAGGAGTCGATCGTGATGGCCTTGCGGTACAGCCAGGCGCCGTTGTACCAGTCGTCGGCGATGTCGAACGTCGGTGCGGCCACGATCGCGCTGCCGCCCGCGACCGCCGTGGCAGGGACGGTGGCCGTGATCGTCTCGGTCGCGGTGATGTCATAGCTCGCGAAGGCCGGGAGCGTCACCGTCACCACGGTGTTGCTCGTGCGCACCACGTCCGTGACCGTCAGCCCGGCCTTCACTACGGCATCCCATCCGGTGCCCTCGGCCTGCGCCGAGTCCAGTCCGTTGATGATGTTCTGCCGCTGCGCATCGAAGGTGGCGCCCCCGGCCACCCAGGTGTCGTTAGTGAGGGTGAGGACAAGCGTCTCGCCACCGGCGACGAGGTTTCTCTCAGTCACCGAGGACGTGAGCGTGCCGGTGGCGGATGCCGTGGCGGGTGGTGATCCGGCAGTGTAGGTCACTTCGAGCTTCGGGCGGTTGGCCTGTGTGGCGTTCTCGCTCGTCTCGAACCACCACCCGTCTGTGCTGGCGTCGAGGATGACCCATCCTTCGTTGATCTCGCCGTTCGACCAGTTCTGGACGCTCGTGGTGACGTCGAGGCTCCGGAATCCGGTGGGGTTGACCACATACATCCCCTCGACAGCGGCCTTGCGCGATGTGGGCCCATCGGCGCCAAGATCCGTCCAGGCCTGGCCCGAGTTCCGCGAGTTGTAGGTAGCCTCGGCCTCGACCCAGCTCTCCGTGAGTTGGTGTACGGGGTGGTCAACCGCCGAGACGCTAGGCACGTACAGGGTCAGCGTGGCGCTCGTGATGGTGGAGCCAAGGGGGATCTGGTTGGCGCCGGCCCCGAAGATGTTCGGGAACTTGATGAGCGCGTGGCGCCCGCCGTCGGTGTCCACGGTTATTGAGGTCTCCGTGCCGTAGTTTGTGTCTGGAACCGTCTCCCGTATTCGGGTGTCATCCACCTCCGAGACGCTGCCCTTGCCGTCCCCAGTCTGGAAGGACGTGACCGTCGGGCCTCCGCAGTCCGTCGGTGCCGAGGCAGCAAGCGTGCTGATCTCGCCCGCGCTCAACACACGGTCGTAGATGCGGACATCGTCGATGTTGCCGGAGAAATGAAACTCGTTACCGGTCGAATCCTCTCTATTGCCTATCCTGAGAGTATTTAATCCCGTGACCGAATTGAAAAACGCTTGCGTGGAAGCATTGCCACCATATACATAGTTACAGGTAATCTGACTGCCATCCACATAATGACTATTCCCTGAACTATCAACGTTCATCACATAGTGATGCCAATTCCCATCTGAATACGGAGCAGGAAAGGAACAATTCCAAACATTTACCCCATCTTCTCTTATACCAGACATGAAAACATTATCTGGCTGGTAATACATAATATCTATATCGCTGGAAGCATCCGTATTAGCACTTGCAGAAAACAGAAGTTTAAAGTCTGAAGTATCTGTGTAGTTAAACCAGATCGAAATACTTCCTTCTGATAAAGCCGCGTAATTCCCTATATGACTATCCAAATCCACATAGTCATCGGTCCCATCGAAGTCCAAGGCGTTGCCGCCGTTGACGCATGTCCAGGTAGGATCATTGGCATCCGCCCCGGTGGTGCTGCCAAGCGTCCCGTCACTTGTGCCCGCGGAGTCGGCCGCGGTCTGGCCGGTGCCCTCGTCAAGGTTCCAGTGGGCGATAGGTCCCGCTGCACAATCCGTGGGCGCCGTCCCGGCGAGTGTCGCGATCTCGGCCCCGCTCAACACGCGGTCATAGATCAGGACATCGTCGATGAGGCCGTCGAAGACGTCAGCTGCGTTATTGTCTTGTACCCCAATAAGAAGAGAGGGGCCAGTCCTATCCATACCCGATGTATTGGCGTTAGTATCAGCCTGCAATACACCGTCGATGTACATCGTCATGCCACTTGAGCCGAATGTAACAGCTACATGTGTCCATGTGCCAAATGCAACAGGTGCATCTGAAAATATGGAAACATCTGAAACGCCGTTTTCGAGATAGAGTCTGACATGATTAGGGCTTGGCGTATCATCAGAATCCTGAATCATCAACATGAGTTCGCCATCAGCAAGTCCGGCCCAATTCTTGTCGACGATTGTGTGTTCAACTATTTGAGGACCGTTTGCTTTAAACCATGCCGCAACTGTGCCGTTGGAAACATCCAGGCTTGGATCACTCCCCGCATCCACATAATCATCCGTCCCATCCAAGTCCAAGGCGTAGCCACCGACGAGGCACGCCCAGGTCGGACCGTTAGTGAGCGTCCCGTCGTTGGTACCCGCAGAGTCGGCCGCGGTGATGCCGGTGCCTTCGTCAAAGTCCCAGTGGGCGACGGGCCCCGCTGCACAATCCGTGGGCGGTGTGGCTCCCAGCGAGGTGATCTCGCCTGAACTCAGCGCGCTGTCGTAGATGCGGACATCGTCGATCACTCCCTTGAACGGGTCCGCAGTCCAGGTGGTTCTCAGGAGGCCGATCGAGGCCGTGTTGTGGCTTATGGTGCCCGGATCTTGCGTGTTGGTTCCGTTGGATACGCCATCGACGAATAGCTCTCTGTCCGTCTTCGACCGTTGCACCATGACGACGTGATGCCATTGGCTGTCTTCTGCGTTGGTGCTGCCTTCAATGTTTCCCGTCCAGCCGGATGAGGGACTCTCGTACCAGAATCCCACGTTCGGGGTGGACTGCTTCACCCGGAGCCAAAGCAGCTCTTCTGATGCGGTGTCGCCCTCGCTGTAGATCGTCCGATCGTCCGCCGTATCGGCGTCCATCTTGATCCAGGCGGCTATCGACCAAGCAGCACTGTCTCCGATGATTGCATTGGAGAAGCGCACCTCGTCATCGGTCCCATCGAAGCTGAGCGCGTAGCCGCCGGTGACGCACGTCCAGGCGGGACCGTTGGTGAGCGTCCCGTTGTTCGAGCCTGCGGAGTCGGTCGCGGTCAGGCCGGTGCCCTCGTCAAAGTCCCAGTGCGCAACGAGCCCTCCGGCTGCGGGCGCCGTATAGGTCACCGAGAGCTTTGGCCGGTTGGCCTGGGTGGCGCTCTCGCTCGAGTCTAGGTCCATGCCGTCGGTCGCGGTGTCGGTGAAGACCCAGCCCTCGTTGAGCTCGCCGCTGGACCAGTTCTGTACGCTCGTCGTGACGTCCAGGCTCTGCAGACCAGTGCTGCCGCCCGGAAAGGTGCCCTCGAGGGCGGCCTTGTGGGATCCGGCGCCGTCGGCTCCGGCGTTTGTCCAGGCTTGAGCCGAGCTCCTCTCATTCCAGCTCACCTGCGCCTCGACCCAACTTTCGGTGACCTGGTAAACGTTGGGGTCTCCCCCGGTTGAGCCGGTGATGTTCAGAGTCAGAGTGGCGCTCGTGATCGTTGAGCCCAGGGGGATCTGGTCTGCGCCCGCACCGAAGATATTGGGGAACTTCAGCACGATGTGGCCGTGCGGATCGCCATCGATATTGATGGAGGTGTCAGTGCCGTAGTTCGCCGTAGGGACAACCGCGTCCAGCCATGAGTCGTCGACTTCCGAGACACTCCCCTTGCCGTCGCCCGGCTGGAACGTGGTCGAGGCGGCCTGGGCGTCCGCCGCGAGAGAGAACAGCAGTGCGCTCAGGAGAGCTGCGGCGAGGCGCAGTCCTGCGGAGGAGAATGAGCCGCGCGCGGGTGACAGCGCGGTCATGAAGTTGCCATCGACACCCTCATGCGATGGACATCGTCAGCGGCTCCCAGGATCTTGAACCTTCGTCCCGCTAGCTGCGCACCCGCTGCATATCTGTTGCGCACCACTGATAGGGGACTCCGGGGGCTCGCAACTGGGGCACATGTGCGGGCAGCTGGCTCGCGGTCTGCCCGCAGTTGCTGTGCAGGTGTGAGTGTGGATCAGCTCCGAGCGCTCCGGGGGGCGTGAGGGCTCCCCAGCCCGTATAGTCTTCCCCGTGTGCCCGGGTGGTGGAACTGGCAGACACAGGGGACTCGAGGACGGGTCTCCCGCGTGGCAACGCGCGGGTAAGAAACCGGGTGAATTCAGGGAAGCCTACAGCCGGGGGTTCCGGCCAGGGTAATCCTGAGCCAAGCCGCGGAGGGCAGAGGTTCCGCGGAAGGTGCAGAGACTAGCGGGGTGAGCCCCAACGATAATCCCCGCCGACGAGCGCCCGGCACCCCTCTGGGGTGAAGAGATAGTCCGTGCCGACGGGAAACCGCCGGGAAAGCGTAAAATCCTTCGGGGCGAAAGCCCCTTGCGGGTTCGAATCCCGCCCCGGGCACCAAAAAGCGCTACAAAATCAGCTAGTTACAGAGCCGTTTTTCGATCGTCGGCAAATCGTCGGCAAACTGGGAGGGCAGGGCAGGAGTAGGGGCCGATGCCCTACCGACCCTCCCATACTGTGTCACCGCACGCGGGTCCGGCGCCCAAGGGCCTCGATCACGGCATCGCCAGCGAGCTGGGCATACCTCTCAGTGGACCTAGAGTCCTTGTGTCCGGCCGCCTTCTGAATCACGTCCAGACCTACACCCTCTCTCCTCAGAGCGGTCGCCGTGCTGTGCTTCGTGCCTTCGTACATCCTGATCCCAGGTAGCCCAGCAGCCTTTGCCGCCCGCCTCCACTCGTCCCAGAGGGCATTTGCGAGCCATCGGCCTTCGGGATTGCGACTGCGATTGGAGCGAGGATTGACGAACAGTGGCTCCTGCAGCCGTGCCGGAGTGCGGTCCACGTAGGCTGTTATCCACTCTGCCAAGCGCGGGCTTACAGGGAGTACGCGGAAGTCTCCGGTCTTCGTCCCACGGCGGGGTGAGTCTGCGTTCGGCCCCTTTATCGCGTGGGCGACAGTAAGTTTTCCGTCTCGATAATCTGAAACGTTCAGTGCCCGAATCTCTCCAGGCCGCAGGAGTAGTTCCACAGCGGCAATAAACGGACCCCGGTAGGGCTCCTCTATACCGTCGAGGATTCGCTCCTGCGCATCGGTTGAGATGACCGTGGGAACGTACTGTGACCTGGGCTTTTCTGGATACCTCGGGACCCGCT
>JBDHFY010000251.1:0-6152 GCA_039590195.1 Gemmatimonadota bacterium
TGGCCCGAAGCGGTCTGTCCGGGTCGGCGACCCTGGTGCGTGTCTGTAGCGCGTTGGGAGCGCGGAAGTGGCCAGGGGCGGAATCGAACCGCCGACACGCGGATTTTCAGTCCGGCCCGGGATCGTACGTCACGCCCTCAAAATAGCGCTAACTGCCTGTAATAGCTGCTGATCGCTCACTCTCCGGACGTTGTCTGAAGTTTGGAAGATTCTCTGAGAATCGACAAGCTCCCGGGAGATCCGGGTAATCCTCGGGTATGGGTTGGTGCGACGGAGAACGAGTTGCCGCGCTGTGCGACCATGTTGGCTGCGGTCTGCTGCCGCCGCGGCGTCGGCTCCGGCTGCACGTTGATTTCACGGATCCAGCGGGTGCGCATGCCGAGGCTGTCCAGGAATAGGTGGAGCACCGACGCCAGCTCGGCGCAGTTGCCGCCACGTCGCGCGATGACCTCTGCCGGGGTTCGCCGCTGGTAGTCAGTCGCCGACCACTCGAAGTGGTTATTGATCCAGTACACCAGCCGGCGAGTGCGGACAAGCGCCGAACCCGAGCCGGCCACCGAGTCGCCCAGGGCTCGGATGTCTGGGACCGTAGTCTGGGCAGCGCTCTCTTGTGCCGAGGCAAGCGACGGAAGGACCATGAGGGCCAGGAGCAGAACCAGCGGCTTCATCAAAATGACCTCGCTCGGGATATGGCCACCTGTCGGCTCTGGCTAAGGGATAGCCCAGAGACTGGGAGCGTCGACCCATGCGGGCGGTGGTGCGGGCGAGCGTAGCGGATCGCGCGGCAATGGGGCCTAAATGGCACCCCCGGGGGATCGCCGACGCAGAGACCCCCGCTTGGACACCCGCCGCGGGAATTCCGCACGACTGGGGGCCGCGTCCTCTTGTCTGCCCTGGGGAGGATCCCACCCGGTAGGCCAAGAGACGGTGCGAGGCACTGCTCACAACATGAAACCCAATTGCTGGCGCGTCGTCTTTATCATTGGAGCATAGTCGCTCAGGTGGCAGCCGGGTGGCACCAACAGCCGACTTGGCCTGAGTGCGAGCAGATGACCGGGACGCCAACGGTACCCCCAGAGAGGAGCTGCTATCGCATGACGATCCGACTTGTGCGCCTTGGCACGGCGAGGTCCAGTAAAGAGGGGCTCCGCATTGGCACCGTGAGGCGTCCGCCGCGTGGTGTCCCGAAGACCGAGTATGCAGCGCGAGACTACTACGATGTCTGGCTCCCCAACCTGGCGCCGAGCGAGGGGCTGATGAAACTGGGAAAGGCAGTGAAGAACGACAAGGAGTGGGCTGTCTTCGCGAAGAAGTATCGAGCCGAAATGGCCACGCCGGACAAGAGGCACGTCATCGAGCTGCTTGCCGGTTTGTCACACACCGCGAACTTCTCAGTGGGTTGCTACTGTGAGGTGGAATCACGATGCCACCGATCCGTGCTTCGGGGGCTACTGTTTGAGCACGGCGCAACTATCGGATAAGGCTCGATCCTGGCCCCAGGTGGCGACACCTGACCCGGCACGGGTGTACCCACTCGAGTAATACTCTAGGGGAGGTCCATTTCTGATGCATCGAGGTCTTCTGCTGCTAATAGCGCTGGCCAGTCTGCACACTGTTCACGCTCAAACACGACCGTACGTAAAATGGGCCTTCGCCACGGACGGAAAGGTTCTTTCCCATCCCGTCGTGAGCGGGAGTGTGGTGTACTTTGGGAGTAGCGACAAGTCCGTGTATGCGGTCGACGTGAACACGGGCACACGAATATGGAGCTACGCAACGTCGGGGGCCGTTCGGGGTCCGGTGCTGGTACACAATCAGGTCGTCTACGTCGCCAGCGAAAACGTTGTCTACGCGCTCGACAAGCATACAGGCAAAGAGATGTGGACCTTCACCAGCAACAGCGGTCGGGGCGCGCACCAGCTTGATCCCTGGGATTACCATACGGGCGCCCCGGTCATGCGTGGCTCAACACTGTACGTGGGTCTCGGTGACGGCCATGTCTATGGCCTGGATGCATTAAGCGGCGCACTGGTCACTGCCATCGCCACTGTTGATAGCGTGCCGGTGCGGAGCGGTCTCGTAATAGAAGACGCGACCCTCTATTTCGGTGATTGGAACGGCAGGATATACGCGTTTGACTTGGATAGGGGAACGCGTCTGTGGATCTACCACACCTTCGAAACCAGACCGTACGACACCTTTGGAGCAGTCAATACGAGGCCGGCTATTGCGGGGAACGTACTCGTGTTCGGCGGCAGAAACCCGGAGCTGCACGTCCTAGACAAGAAGACCGGTGCCAAGCGATGGAGCTATACGGAGCAAGATGGCGGCTGGATCTCGGGGGATCCGCTTGTGGTCGGTGACACTCTCTATATTGGCGGCTCCGACAACCACGAGATGTTCGCTTTCAACGTTCAGACGGGCGAACGCTACTGGACGTACAAGTTCTTATTCAACAACTTTTCCCGGCCATTGGCCTACAAAGATGTCTTGCTCTTCACGATCGGCGATGCCTATACCGTCTTTGGCAGCAGCACCGGGCGTGGCTATCTCTATGCGCTCGATCGGTTCACCGGGTCGGTCAAGAACATAGCGGTGATCGGAGGGAATGCCCACACCAGTCCGGTTCTTCAGGACGGCTTACTCCTGGTGGGCAGTGAGGACCATCATCTATATGCGATCGATGTAGATGCTTTCGTCGGCGGGCCGTTCCGAATGGAAGATATTGGATACAACGCTGGCGACATCGTTGACGTAACTCCCACGCCCTTTGACGCACAGACGCTCATACGATACAAGGTCTTGTACCGCTCTGACATCGAGGTTCGGGTCGCCGACCTGAACGATTCGACCATCACCGTTCTGTATTCCGGCAACACCGCGCCCGGGGAGTATACGGTATACTGGGATGGCAGCGATGACACCGGGCACGAAGTGGAGGACGGCCATTACGCGGTCAAGGTCTGTTCGAAGGATTACTACAAGACCGCGTTCGTGGAGAAGAGGAAAGCCAAATAGAAGCCTCGGGTAATGCATGCCCGATTTGGCCTCCTTCAACGTTGGCCGACACACGAGAGGAGATGCCATAGGCCACAAGGCGGAGCGACCCATGATTCGCGTAATCCCGAAGAGTGAATTCACAGTTCTCAACAACATCGAGAACGTCCTTAGCGCACTGTTCGGGCTTTCGGTATGATCCGCCGGGCCAACCCGCCGCATCCGGCGCGGAATCTCCGAGGTGGGCCACTGTCAAATGGCCGCTGCCGACACGGTCTTCGTCAGGCGTGGCGTAACGGGGGCACGTTGTTGCAGCCGTGGCGTTTGTAAGCGTCTGTCTCGTTGGTTCGTCGGTCGGTGGCGCGGCGGCCAACGGAAGACCGATGGTCCGGCTGCCGCCCAACGGGGCAATGCAGCTGCCGGCGCTGCGCGCCGCAACTGATCGCCGACCCGTTATGCCGCGCAAACAGAATAAGATGGAACCGACGCAAGAGTGCCCGGAACGCTAAGGATCGTCTTGAGAACGGTCGCCTTCCTGTTGCGGCTCGTCGGTTGCAGCGCGCCCAGAGATGAGGCTCCAAACAACGTACGAGGCTGTTCCCTAGGGCCACAGGTGCTCCACGAAATACCGGCGGACCGCCTCCCTGATGTATCCGGCACTTCGACCGCGAAATATGTGATGGCTTTCATCGGGTAGGACTATGAGGTCGAAGTATTTGCCCGCCCCGGTGAGCGCGTTCACCATCTTCATCGTGCCCGAGAATGGGGCCTCTGCATCGCCTGTGCCGTGAATCAAGAGGAGCTTGCCCTCTAGATTGGCCGCCGAGCGAGCGTTAGCAGCGTACTCATAGCCCCCCGGATCGATCTCGGGCAGCCCCAGATATGGCTCGACGTAGTCCGCCCAGTATTCCACCGGGTCTGTCGCGGGCGCAACGGCGACACCGACGTGATAGATATCGGGAGCGAGTAGCATGGCCCGCAGCGTGAAGTACCCACCCCACGATGCGCCAAACACGCCCACGCGACCGGTATCCATATAGGGTCGGTCGCGGGCCAGCGCTTGGAGCGTGGCCACGTGATCGGGTATCTCGTGTCGACCGAGACTCCCCAGAACCACGTCCTCGAACTCCCTCCCACGCCCGGGCGTCCCCCGCCCGTCTACGATGAAGACGACGGCGCCCAGTCCGGCCAGCCACTGGGCTTCCTGAGCTGTAGCGTCGTCGAACCTGCGCGGTGCTACCGTGGTCCACGGCCCCGCATACAGCCACTCGATGACGGGGTAGGTCTTAGCCGGATCGAAATCGGGAGGCCGAAACAGAGCCCCGTATAGGTCAGTGACTCCGTCGGCGGCCTTGACGACGAACTCCTCAGGCGGCAACCAGCCCGTCGCCAGGTGCGCATCGATGCTGGCCCGTGACACGATCTGCTGCAGCGTCCCATCGGCCCGTCTCAATTCCACCATTGGTGGTCGGTCCAGGCTGGAGTGTGTATCCAGGTAATATTCCTCCGACGGGGCAAACTGGATGTCGTGATAGCCGGGTTGCTCGGTCAACCGCTCGAGCCCCGAACCGGCCAGGCTAACCCGGTAAAGGTGCACATCGTAGGGGCGCTGAGGGTCGCCCTGCGCGCGAAAGTAGACCCACCCAGCCTCTTCATCCACGGTTACGACACCTTGCTGAGGAACCCAGACATGAGCGCCCGCGAGAACCGGAAAGGCTCCGTCCGTCAACCTCCGGACCAAGGTTCCATCCATGTCGTAGAGGTAGAGGTGATTCCAGCCATCCCGTTCCGACGCCCAGATGAACTGCTCTTCACCCTCGACCAGCGTGACGAAGCTAGCCCGACCCTCTTCGCTCAGGATGGTGCGCGTCCTGCCGGTCGAGGGGTCGGCCGCCAGCAAGTCGCCCTTTCTGCGCGTCCGATCGTACGTACGGAGCAACAACTCGGAGCCGTCGGACAGCCATTCGACAACGGCGACCCACTGGTCCGGCTGGTCGCCCGTGTCGATCCGGATCCGCTGTCGTGAAGCAATGTCGATAACAAACAGTTCGAGCCGCGCCATCGGTTGCCCGGCCTTTGGTGCGTGCAACCACTCCACCTCCTCCGTTGCTCCGAGATGGTACGCGATGGGAACCCCCGGCACTTGACGTATATCCGCTCTGACTACGGCCAGCTTGCGGCTGTCTGGCGAAAACACGCCGCTGCCCACTCCCAGCTCGAAACCCATCAACCATTCATGACCGTCGGCGCCGTCGTCCGTCAGCTGAACAATATGACCGTCAACGGTGGACCGGAGGCGGAGGTCGAGAGCGTCAATGCCCAGAAGCCATCGACCGTCGGGCGAGCGCGTTTCCATCAGATCGGGCCATGACCACCTCCAGCGCCTGACAACCTGCGGCGTGACGGGCTGTAGCTCGTCGCCTGCTGGCCGGGAAGCGGGTGTGATCGTGTACGTGTCGAGTCGCAGTACGAACGCCTCGCCGTCCACCGCGAACTCGACGGCCGACTCCTGCTCATCGACAAAGGTGAAGCTCTCGAACGGTAAACCCTTCTCGGGCGGCTCATGGCCAAGCGCTTCCGCCAACGCAGCTCGCAGTCGTTCTGTGTCGAATAACTGGCTCTTGATATTGTTGCGCGGGTCGACACGGTAAATGACGGTGTTCTCAGGTGGTCCTTCCGCGTACCAGAAGCTGCTCCCGTCGGCCAGCCAATGAGGCTGGACCGAGCCACCCGCCTGTCCGAGAACAGGTTGCGTGATGAGCAGCAAGCCGATGAGGGGGCCAAACGCTTGACAACAGATGAGCGAGATTTCTCGCACGGTTCCCTCCTTCGTGAGGAGCGCGATCTGGGTCGAAAGGCTGGGGCGGCTAGGCAGAGCTGAACGATGTCTCACGGAGTGACGGGCCTCACATGTCGGTTCCCCCCGAACTCCCGATGAGGAAAGTCAATCAGTGTGCCGCCAGGAAAGCTCTCCCTGGCCACCATCTCCCCAACATGCCGACCTTGGCTGAACAGGTCCTGAAGAACCTTGTCCGGCTGAAGCTCGGGTGCCTCCGGCTCATGGACCTTCCACCAGAGGAGCTTGGGGCATTGTACCCCGGCAACGAAGCGAGACTTGGAGAGGCGATGGGCTGGGTTCGACATGGAGCTACGCT
>JBDHFY010000252.1:0-8631 GCA_039590195.1 Gemmatimonadota bacterium
AGGATGGCTCGCGCGGGGGTCCGAAAGCGCGGGTGAAGGCGCGCGGCCGCACGAAAGAAGACGCCGTCGTCGGCCATCGTTTGGTAGACGCGGGGCGAGACCAGGATGACGAGATTCAAGAAGCCGAAGGTGGACGCCACAATCCCCACCGACATAAATGTGGCGCCTGCCGGCCCCAGCACCTGAAGCATTACATCGGCAGCGGGCGCCTGGCTCGCCGCCAAACCAGCGACGCCGAGCTGGCGTATGTAGGCGAAGTTCGCCAATACGTACACGAGCACCACGCCACTGACACCCAGTACGAGCGCCCGGGGAAGCGACCGTGCGGGATCGACGATCTCCTCCGCAACGAAGTTGGTCTGCTGCCAGCCACCATACGAGAAGAGCACGGGAACGAGCGCGATGCCGACGGCCGCCACCACAGCCCCCATGGTACCCGGCGCGGCTGTCGCTGCGATATCCGGTGCCACAGCACTCTCCGGCGCCTCGCCCACGACTCCGGCCAGGATGAGTCCGGCCAGTGCTACCAGTTTGAGGACCGTGAACAGATTCTGCGTCGTGGCGCCCGGCCGGACGCCGAGGTAGTTGACAGCCGACAGGACGACAATGGCCAGAATCGCGATCGGCGTCACCCACGACGCGCCGAGTCCGAAGAGCGGCGCTGCGTAGCGCGCAAACGTGACCGCGACCGCCGCGATCGCGCCGGTCGCAATGACGAGAAGGAGCGTCCAGCCGTAGAGAAACGCCGGAAGCGAACCGAAGGCGTCCCGTAGATACACATATCCACCGCCGGCACGGGGGCGCCTGGCACCGAGCTCACCGAAGCAAAACGCTCCGGCGAGGGCCACGATTCCCCCCAACAGCCACACGCCAAGCGTCAAGCCAGGCGTTCCCACCCGCTGCGCAACAATCGCCGGATTCAGGAAGATACCGGCCCCGATGATGCCCCCCATCACCATCATAGTCCCGTCGAAGAGCCGCAGGCGGCGGGCGTAAGAGGGACGTTGGCGGGATTCGGCGTTAGGCGGTGGTTTGACGCTCACACACGCTCTCCGTCATCAGGGTGAGTGAGCGGGGAGCGGGGAGCGGGGAGCGGGCCCAACCGCCACCCACCCCACGCGCAAAAAATGGTCAACGGTGGTAGAAAAGTGGTGAAACAGTACGGGCAAATGAGGGCTACGATTCCTCCCATGAAGAAGTACCGCTCGCTAGCTGCCTGGCGCTATGCCCACGAGCTGTGTGTTTCCACCATCCTAGTAACGGACGAGTGCGAGTCAGTCAAGAGACGTTTTCTCTTTGACCAACTTCGCCGCGCCGCCCTGTCCGTGGAGGCCAACCTGGTTGAAGGTTACGCGCTTAGCACTTCGCCTCAGTTCCGCCGTCACCTGAGAATCGCCCTCGGATCCGCCGCTGAGGTAGAGGCTGTTCTCAATGTCGCGGAAGAGGTCAGCTATCTCCCGACCGAGCCACTTCACAGACTGCAGAGCCTTGCCGACAAAACGATCGGTGCCCTGTACGGATTACTTCGGAAATCTTAGCCGACTATAACCAGCGTGGTGGGGTTGAGTGAGGCGGCAACCCGCTCCCCGCTCCCCGCTCGGGAGGCGCGTGGGAGAGCGGGTGGCAGACGGGGCGGCAACCCGCTCCCCGCTCCCCGCTCCAGGGCGGGGAGGTGGGGATGGGATCAGGGATTAATCCAATAATTTACCTTCAGCAACAACACGTTCTCCGCGTCGGCACGGAAGATATCGCCAACGCCGGACCTGAAGTTGAATCGTCCGTCGTGGTTGTCTTCGCTGCGGCCATGCTGCCAGACGAGAAAGATCGTGGAGCCGAGGTTGTACTCCCAGCGCAGCACCAGGTTGGACCGGAATGACAGGAAGGTGAAATTCGGGTTGTCCAGCTCAACCTCGGGTGTTCCGTCCACATCGAAGTCGAGAGAAATTTCCCCGTCATTGTCGATGACACGGTCGCCTTCAAAGTCCTCGAACTGGGCAAGGAAAGGCTCGGCCCTTGGAGCAGCCACCCGCTTGAATCCCTCGTACCGCCCGGCCGACACGAAGGGCTGGGCATAGAGCTGCAGCGAGAGTGTTGGGCTGAAGGTGACATTGCCTCGCAGTGTCATCGCCAGGGTCGTCTGATGAAGCTCGCCGAAGATGTACTCGTCGGTGGCGTTGATCTCCTCCGTCTGGAGGTACTGCCACTCGTCCACATCCCAGTTGAGATGCGGCGACGCACGGAAATCCACGTTTGCCGCCGGCCGCCACGACACGTTGGTGCCCGCACCGGCCGCCCAACTGTCACTCTCATTCTCGACGTAGAACCACCCGTTGACCCCAGCACTGAGGTTCTTGCGCTCGTCACTCTCGATACCGAACCATGCATCCGCCCCGCCGGGACTGTTGATGGCAGGACCCCCGCGCAGTTGCGTGGGTGAGAGACCGCCGATGGCGTAGCCAGCCCCAAACCAGCCGGTCCAGTAATTCAGCAACGTGAAGTTGGCGTTGAGGTTCGCGCCGGCATTGCGTCGCTCCAATCCCTGGGTCCAAAACGACCACTCGTTGAAGTTCGCGTTGAAGCGGCGAAAGACCTTGCCGGGTTCGAGCCACCGCCGGTTCACCCACACCCACTGAAACGCCTCCCGCTGGAACCCGATGTCGTTGACCTCGAGCCCGGGCGAGCGACTGTCGAATCCGGTCGACCAGCGCCAGTTACCGCCGCCGTGCTTGCCGAGGCTCATGGCAACGGCGTAACCCGAGAGCGATGTGCGCGTGGGGTCGAACTCCACGCGATCGTTGTCCGGCCGCTGGAAATACCGAGCAGAGGATTCCTGCGTCCGCTCGAGAGCTTCTTCCGTGCCACGGACGTGACTCCCGATGATGCGACCGCTGAAGCGGTAGGTGTCGTTGCGAAAACGATGCGTCCAGTCGATGCCGCCCGTGTACGCGGAGGAATGCAGAAAGTCCAGCTCCTCTGGGACCTTGCGTTGCACCGTCGTGCCGAATGCACCGATGACCGTCTGCCCGCCGCGAAAGTCCTTTGCGAGGCGGCCCACCAGATACCCACTTCTCGGCTCAACGGGATCCGTGTAGAAATTGCCCACCGAATCCACGACAGAAGCGCCTTCCTCGTCAGTCAACGCACCGGTCACACCAACGGTCCAACCGTCCTGGGTCTTACCGGAGAGCTTGGCCGCACCGAGGATCGTGGTCTGATCCACGCCCTCGGCAAAACCGCCCCGATCGTCGGCATCGCCCTGCGGCCCCCTGCCGATGCGCCGGGTATAGAAGAGACCCTCAGACGATCCGCCTCCGCCTCCGATGCCGAATCGGAAGATGTCGAGCCCCTCGTTGAAGAACGGTCGCCGTTCGGGGAAGAATGACTCGAACGCCGAGAGGTTGACGACCGCGGGATCGGCTTCCACCTGCCCAAAGTCGGGGTTGATCGTGGCCGTGAGGGTCAGGGCCGACGTCACGCCGTACTTGATGTCGGCGCCGAAAGTCGCCACTCGCTCGGAACCCGTATTGAAAGGGTTGTCTTCCTCCGCCGCCCGCATTTCGGTCCGAGCAACGGTGTACGGCAACACCTCGAGTCGACGCGGTGGGGCGATGCCCTCGATCCCCGTGAGATCGCCGAACAGGGATACGCGTCCCGAAGCACTCTTCGGCAGCAACCGCCAATACTGTTCCTCGTTGAGACGATTGATTTTGCGAAGGACGTTGAAGCCCCACGTCTGTACATCCGCCTGGGCAAAACGAAGCTGACTGTAGGGAATGCGAAACTCTGCGGTCCACCCTCTTGCGTCTACCGACGTGCCCACGTCCCACACCGCGTCCCAGCGACTGTCTTCGCTGTTGTCATTGAAGAGGAAGGCGTCCCGTTTCACACCGCCCGCGTTGACCGCAAACAGAAACGCCGTCCGCCGATCACGGTAGGAGTCGATCATGATGGAGATCTCGTCCGATGGCGACCATTGATCTCGCCGCGTCAGGAGCGCGGCAATCTCCTCGGGCTTCGAGTCGTGCGCCCGCACACCCACGTACAACGCGTCGTCGGTGTACAGCACGCGGAACTCGGTCTCCTCCGTCCCCGGCTCGCCTTCATCGGGATCTCGCTGGATGAACCCGGAAAAGATCGGGGCATCGGCCCACGCGAGATCGTCGAGTACCCCGTCGATCCGCGGATCCTCAGGAGCGGCCCGAATCGCGACGGCTGCCGGTGCAACGTCTTTGAGATCGGTCGACTTTTGTTGGGCGACGGCGGGTGAGAGAACCGGCAACCCGGCGACCATCACGGCCGCGCAGAATACCCTGCAACCACGAATCACGGTGGGACCCCCCCTCCAGAGTGTCCTGGCCCGCAGAGCCGGCGGTGACGTCCTGACTGGTGCGTGGGCAGCTCAGGACCCGACCCCGCGGGCCACCTCAATTCCTGTTCTGGGAGTTTAGACAACCGAGATGACTAGAACGTTGCTTTTGAGTTTTTGCCGATCAGGAGAAAAGTTCCCCCTGCTCGGCCTGAGGAGCGGCAGGAGAGGTAGAAGGGGCAGAAGAGGCAGGAGAGTCCGGAAGCGGCACGACGCACTCCGGGGAGTCGTTTTCCGTCCGGTTCACGAGGGAACTCACCGGGTACACGACCATCCCGTCCTCGGCGTGGGGCCGAAGCAGCGCCTTGAGCCGGGCCGTCCGCGCCGGACCCGGGTCGAGCCAGAGATCGTAGGACTCGGGGTCGAGGATGACCGGCATACGGTCGTGAATGGGCCGCACCAGGTTGTTGGGCCGAGTGGTGAGAACAGTGCAACTCTCGACCGCCTCTCCCTCCGCCGGTTCCCATCGATCCCACAGTCCGGCGAAGCCGAACGGGCGGCCGTCACGAAATGCGACGTAGTAGGGTTGCCGGCGCCCAGGTAGCCGCCGCCACTCATAAAAGCCGTCCGACACCACGAGGCAGCGCCGGCGCCTGAAGGCCCCTCGGAACGACGGCTTCTCGTCGACGGTCTCCGAGCGAGCGTTGATCAGGACACCACCTCCCATCGGGCCGGCTGGATCCGATCCCGCGGGGATGAGGCCCCAACGCAGCAAATCCAGGCGGCGGCCGCCTTGGGCGGAGAGGTCCCTCACGACCGGCACCTCCTGGGTCGGAGCAATGTTGTACCTTGGCTCCAGATCCGGCAGCTCGCTCAGGTCAAAAGCTTCCGCGATGAGCTCAGGAGGGACCGCGGCCGTGAAGCGACCACACATCTTCGTCTCCCGTGAGGTTACCGAAGATTACCCGAAGACAGCCTTGCGCGCCAGAGGTGCCAACCTTCCCGCGGCTCCCCCCGTCTAACCTTCCAGATGCGACCATGATCCCACTCGCCCCGCGGGTTGGCCAGTGGGGCTCACACACGAGGGAAGCGAGCCAACCGCGTGGCGCCGACTCGCCCAGCGTGAACTGCCCAGCCGACCGCGCACGGCCGGCATGTGTCGGGATCGCCGTCAACCAATAGCAATGTTTCGGGAGCCATAAGCGCATGACTGCATTTCCCAATCTTCGAATCGCCGCGGGTTTGGCGGTGCTCGGAATCGCCATTTCGATCGGACCTTCGCCTCTCGATGCCCAGGCGTCGGGGAGTTACAGTCTTTCCGGTGATCGGGTGGCCGTCTACAACATCGCCGGCATCATGCGGGTGCAATCCGGCAGTGGCTCGGACGTCCGGGTCGAGGTCCAGGCGGATGGCGCGGACGCCGGCGAGCTCGAAGTAGAAACCGGTGGCATCAGGTCGACCGAGACGCTCCGAGTCATTTATCCGTACGACCGGATCGTGTACCCCGATTTAGGACGGGGTTCTCGCTCAGATTTCCGGGTTCGCGACGACGGCACCTTTTTCGGAGACGAAGGTTCGCGGCGCGGCCGCCGCATCTTGATCGCCGGTTCTGGGCGAGGCATGGAAGCCTGGGCCGACATCACGATCTCCGTTCCTTCCGGCAAACGGGTCGCCGTGTATCTGGGTGTCGGCGAAGTGGACGTCACGAACGTCGATGGGAACCTCTTGGTCGATGTGGCGTCGGCGCCGGTCACGACCTCCGGCACCAGAGGAGTTCTGACGATCGATACTGGATCGGGTTCGGTCGAGGTGCGTGATGCTGAGGGGGAAGTAGAGGTGGACACCGGTTCCGGCTCGGTGGACGTCACCGACGTCCGCGGGGAGCGGTTGCTGGTGGACACGGGTTCAGGAAGCGTGGATGGTTCGGACATTGACGTGCGCAACCTCAACATCGACACCGGCTCCGGCCGGATCGACGTCCGCCGAGTTGCATCGCCCGATGTCGTGCTGGACACGGGCTCCGGTTCGGTCACCGTCGAGCTCCTGACGGACGTCGAGAACCTGGAGGTCGACACAGGTTCCGGAAGCGTGACGGTGACGGTGCCGGAAGACTTGGGCGCCGAAATCGATGTCGAGACGAGCAGTGGCGGTATCGACTTTGACATGCCGGTCACCGTGACTCGCTTTGGCCGATCGTCTTTGCAGGGCCGTATAGGCGACGGCAGAGGCCGAATCCATATCGACACCGGGTCCGGATCGGTCCGGCTGATCACCCGTTAGCAGGATTCCAGCGGAAATGCGCGAGACCCCAGGCTGACGCCTGGGGTCAGAATCGCACCTCCAGACCACCGTAGACCACCTCAACAGAGTGCTTGCCTTCGCGCAGGCGCGGGCCACCGGTTTGCCGGTTACTCGGCGCCGCGGAGCCACTGACGATGCAATCGCAGATCGAACCGATGAGGATGGTGGTCGGGACTTCGAGCGTGTGGCTTACTCACGCTCGGCGGGAGGGGCGGGGAGCTCGCCCCCGTCGGACCGCTGGCCCGATGCTCTCACCGGCTTCTGCAGCGTCAGCGGCGGTTGGACGATTCCCCCCCGACGAATGGCCCAGGCGGCAACCACGACGAGGTAGTTTACCGCAACTCCCACCGTTCCAGCCTGCAGGCCCTCGAGGTCTTGAATGCCGCTCACGTACATCCCAAGGGTGACGACCAGACCGGCCACGAGCCCCTTGATGATATCGTTCACCGCAACGGCCTGAGGGGCCTTCGCGTCGTGCAGCGTCCCAAGCACGAAAGCTGGGGACAGTTGGATGAGGATCTCGAACTTGACGACCAACAAACCCCACAGGGTCGTCAGCGGCCGCATCGCCAGCAGCACGAGCACGACCATGATGACCACACTCGACCACGGCACGAAACCCGTCTGCCGCTCCGCGCGCTCGGGGGTGAGGCGCCTGATTCTCGCGGCAAAATCCTTCGTCACGATCGATGAGAGTGAGAGCAGGCAAGAATCCGCAGTCGACATGATGGCCGCTACCACGGCCATCATGACCATGAGGGCCGGGTAATACGCCAACGCGTTGCTCTCCACGAGGTACGTCAACACTCGGAACGTCACTTGATCCGACGCGAACCGATCAAGTTCAGGAAAGAGGGCAATTCCCGCAGCCCCAATAAAGATGACCGTCGAGACAACGATGAGTGGGAGAACGGCCATCACCACCAGGGTGCGCCTCAAGTGGCTCAGCTTCTTCGCCGCATAGACCCGTTGAATGGCCTGGGGATAGAGCGGCGCGCCGAGGGCGAGCAGGAAGAAGTTACTGAGCCAGAAGAAGCACGTTTCGAGATTCGGGTTGGCCACCATCTCGGGTCGCAGCAACTGCACGGTACGGACGACGGACGTCGGCGATCCCACTTCCATCCACACCATGACGAGAATTACCAGCACTCCGATGACCAACAGCGATCCCTGCAAGACATCGGTCCACGCCACAGCTCGCATGCCGCCCATCAGGACATACGCCAATACGACCGCCCCTCCACCAACGACCCCCATCCAATAGGGAATCTGGCCGTGGGTCAGACCGGAAAACGCGGCGCCAAGCGCCATGAGCTGCGCCAGCAGGAAATTGAGGAGCGCGACGGTGAAGATCGCGGCCGAGATGAAGTTGAGGGCGGGACTCTTGAACCGGTCATTGAGGAAATCCGTCGGCGTCAGATAACGAGATTCCCTGGAGAGCGCAAAGAGACGCGGCGCAAAGAGCATGTACCCGGCAGCGATCCCCACCACAAACGTCACGCTCATGAAATACGCCAACCCTTCCCGATACGTCTGTCCGGGAAATCCCGAGAACGAATTACCGCTGTACTGTGTGGCGAAGAGCGTCGTCAGGAAGACGAGGAACCCCATGGATCGATTGGCAAGGAAGTAATCGCTGAGGGTGTTCTCCTGCCGGGCCTGCCGCGCGAAGCTCCCGATGACCAGAAGGACCACCACATAGATGGCCGACCAGAAAACGAGATCGAACTCGAGGTCAATCAAACCGGTCGTCCCTCCAGTACCGGATGATTCCCCAGACGTTCAACGCACCGAGCGCCAGGGTGAACGCGATGCTCCACCAGAGCCAGCGCGGGAGGCCGAGGAAGAACGCCACCTCTCTTCCGATGAAGACGAACGGGACCGCAAGGAGGGAGGTGATCCCCAGCAGGATCAAAAACCAGCGGTGGTTGCGGGGTTCGTCTTGCCGTTCAGGGTTCAAGGTCGAGTCCTCCTAGGATGAGCTCGATAGAATGTAGAGCGACGAGCTCCAAGCCGGGAGCGGG
>JBDHFY010000253.1:0-7254 GCA_039590195.1 Gemmatimonadota bacterium
AGAACGAGTCCCCCGAGGATTGCCGTGCGCGTCATTTCTCTGCTCCGAGTTCGATCGATGGCGGTGTCGTATGGACGTTAGATACCGGGAGGAGGCGATTCGTTGGGTGGATGTGGGGCAGGAGGGGCAGGGGGGGGAAGGGGCAGGGGGCAGGCGGGGCAGGTGGTCAGGGGGCGGACGGTCCGCCGGCCCGCCCAGGTGGGGTGGGTTGGGAGGGGGTCCGCCGGGGGTGGGGAACGGGTGGCGGTAGACTGTCCGCCTGTCCGCCCGGGTGGAGAGCGGATGGGAAGGGGTCAGCCGGGGGGGGGTGGGGGGGGTGGGTCCGCCAGGGGAGGGTGGCTGGGCTAGGGGGAAAAGTCCGGCTCGTCGTCCCAGATGCGGCGCAGGTCCTCGTACTCGGGTTTCTCTTTTACGGTCTCGCCGTTGAGCGTGCGACCCACCTTAAAGGTGACCTGCCGTCCGTCGACTTCGCGGACCTCCGTGTGGCGCTCCAACATGAGCCGGTCCCACGTGCGATAGCGAATGCCGAAGGTGGAGGTGTGGCGCAGAATCCAATCTGCGAACCGGGCCCAATCCCCCGGCCGACTCAAAACAGACAAGCAGGAGGCCGCACGCCCCTTCTTGCCCGTAAACGGGGTCGACCAGGCATCGAGGGCGCCTTTTGCCAGGAGTTGCTCCGTCGCCCAGGCAAGCCGCTCCGGCGAATCGTCGTCGATGTTGCAGCAGATCTCGACCACGGTGTCCGTGGCGAAGGGAAGCTCCGTCGTGGAATCGCGACCGGTGAGGGACTCTTCCATCAGCACGACGCGAAAGACATTGGGATAGGAGCCGAGGTCTGTGGTCCCACACCCGGCCCCCTGAGCCACCACCTTTCCGCAGGGCCACGCCTCTACAAAAGTCGGCGTTAATGCTTTGAGAATGGCAAGTCCCGTCGGCGTGGACAGTTCGACATCCGGGTTGGCGATGGCCGCCGGCACGTTGGCGATTGTGAAGCCCTCGGCCAGGCGTGCGGAGGCAGGCGGCGGCACCGGGTAAACACCGTGTTGGATGCGGATCGTCCCACGGCCGAGTTTGACCGGGGTCGTGAGGACACAAGCGGCGTCTACTGTGCTGACGCACACGCCGGCCATCGCCACATCCACAATGGAGTCTACCGCTCCGACCTCGTGCAAGTGGACTTCGTCCAGGTCGATGCCATGAGCTTGGGCTTCCGCCTCCGCAATCAGACGGTAGACCTGCCGAGCAAACCTCTTGGCGTGATCGTCGAGCCTCGAGTCCCCTAGTAGCCGATCCACATCGCGATAGTGCGTGTGGCTGCCGGTGTTACCCCCGATCACATGGAGATGCGTCGCATCGATACCGGCCGTCGTGCGATGGGAAAGGGAGACCTCGACATCCTCGAGGCCGAGGAGCTGTGGAACTGCCTGGATGACGCCGCGATCGACGAGTCCGGCGTCGACGAAGCTCGCGGTGAACATGTCGCCGGCGACACCCGCCACATTCTCGAGGAACAGCGTCGTCATCGTCGGCGCCCCCGGCCCATCACGCGTCGGCCCATTGTTGCAACCGTCAGGGGCCTCAGCGGGCCGCCCGACATGAAGCGTCTTTCGCACTTCGAACGATATTGCATGCCGCCACTGCTGCGGAAAAACCGTTGTCGATATTGGTTACGGTGACGCCGGGCGCGCAGGAATTCAACATCGTGAGGAGGGCCGCAAGACCACCGAAGCTCGCGCCATACCCGATGCTCGTAGGCACGCCGATCACTGGCCGCCCCACCATGCCACCGATCACGCTCGGCAGAGCTCCGTCCATGCCCGCTGCCACAACGATCGCCGCCGCCCGTTGCAGGATCGGCAATCGGCTGACCAAACGGTGCGGGCCAGCTACACCGACGTCGCAGATACGCTCGAAGGCTACGCCAGACGCGACGCACACTTCGGCAGCCTCTTCCACGACCCGGAAATCACTGGTCCCCGCGGAGACGATCGCCACGAACGGCTCGCCCTCAGCCGGCGCTCGGGGTTCCGGCGGGTATACCATGTAGGTTCGCGCGGCTTCGTTGGCTCGACCGCCGGGAAACGCGTCGCGCAGCGCCCATTGTTGATCCTCATTCAGGCGAGTGATGAGAACCGGCGTGTCGTTCTGTGAGAGTCTCGCGACGATTTCGAGAATCTGCTCCGCCGTCTTGTGCTCGCCGTAGACGACTTCACTCATCCCCAAGCGTAGTCGTCGGTGAAAATCCGGCGTGGCGAATCCCGTGGCGTCCGTTCGGAATGGACCGCTCTTGAGTTGCTCAATCGCCTCTTCAATATCAACTGAACCTTCGGCAACCAACGTCATGAGTTGTCGGATATCGGATTCGTTCATATGCGCCCCCCTCCCGTTCGATAGCCCTGGAGATCGAGGGTTACCCAACGATAGCCGCGCGCTTGCCCCTCGCGAAGCAGTTCTTCACGTAACGTCACAACCTTGGGCATGTCGTCCGCTCCGACTTCTATACGCAGGAAACACTCCGACGCCTCTCCGCACACCCGGACTCGGAAGACGCCGAGGCCACGTTCCCGGAGAATAGCTTCGATGGCTTCCACGTCGCGAAGGCGCTGAGGGGTGATGTCGAGCCCGGTCATGACTCGCGATGAAAGGCAGGGGCTCGCTGACTTCTCGGAAAGGTCGAGAGCGTGCATTCGCATGAGCGTGCGAATGTCCGCTTTGGTCAGCTCCGCGTCGGCCAGAGGAGCCAACACGCCGTGTTCGAGCGCCGCGCGATGCCCGGGCCGAACGTCTCCACGATCCGACGCCGTGTATCCGTATGCAACCCACCGCAACCCTCGACGCTCGCCGATGCGTCCGGCGACAACGAACAGCTCCGACTTGCAATAATAGCAGCGGTTCTCGTCGTTCCGCGTGTATTCCGCAAGAGACGTCTCCGCACCCGGCTCTAGCACATGTTCCACGCCAAGGCCCTGCGCAAAATGCACGGCGTCTTCCCGATCGACCGTCGACAAGCTTTCACTCACTGTCGTGAGCGCCAGCACCCGACCGCCGGCGTGCCGGCGCGCCTGCTCAGCTGCCCAGAGGAGGAACGCGCTATCGACGCCCCCGGAAAGCGTGACGACCAATCCCTCCGGCACGAAACCTTCGAGCGCTCTCATCAACCGCTCGAGCTTCGACCGCAGTTCGCCGCTGCTCACATCTATCGCTGATCCTGCACCGCCGACGGCACCCAATACCGGCAGTGGGTTTCGCTTCGAGCTAGCCAACGAAGATGACCTCGTTTCATGGTACAGACGGCGACCGGAGAAGGCGACGGCCCATACGCCGGTGTCTCAAGCACCCCTACCTACTGCTTCCCACGTCGCACTCACGCCATTCCCCGGGCATCTCGCTGCAACGTTGCCACTCAACCAAGTCTAAGAGCCCGCCCCCAACGTCGCTACTACTTCGTATCGGCAGACCGTGACATGGCTTCCCACTGGGCGGGGTCCTGGACGTAATAGCGACGCAACTCCTCGTACAATTCCCGGTGTCGATGCCTGAGCAGGCGAGGTCGCTCGAAGAAACTTTCGGTGGCCACCGCGAAAAACTCGGCCGGATCTGAGGCGCCATATTCGTCGAGCACCGTCCAACGACCCGCTGCCGAATCTCTTCTCAACCTCCGATACTCGTCGCCCAGCACACGGGCCCAAGTGGCATACAGCTCGTGACTCTCCAACAGCGGAACCCCCTCCGCTCCCCGCTCCTCGGCGTCCAGCTGATGGGCAAACTCGTGAAGCACTAGATTCGCACCGTCCAACTGCTTGGCGTCGGCGAGAACATCCTCCCATGAGAGGACGACCGCCCCCAACTCCAATGACTCCCCGAGGCGCGATTCCGAACCCTCCGCGATGATACCATCAGCCTCCGGCTCAGAGACCGGCGCCAGATACGCACGTGGGTAGACCAGGACGGTCCGCAGTTTCGGGAAGTAGTCAGTCTGCCGGTGGAGAAGCAACAGACAGGCCTGGGCCGCAACGATGAGCCCGATCTGGTCGGTCAATGCCAGGCCACCACACCCCTCGAAGTGTTTTTCGGCGAGGAAGACCCGAATGTGACCTCGGAGTTCGCTTTTGTCCGCCTCTGGGAGGCGCCGGTAGAGAGCAATATTGCTCTGAAGGATGGAGTGCCACTCCGAAGGAAATGGCACCGCCCGGAGTCGCTTGCGGCGCCGTCGCTTGATGCCGAACATGAAATTCGTTATGGGCTGACAGCTAAAGGAGCTACCAGGTGTTAGCTCGCTCGTGAACGGCCAGCAGTAAGCGAGGACGTTTCAGTGAATCTGTTGCCCTCCGCCAAGACCTCGATACCCGAAACAAGACAAGCCATCTGACTGACTCGCGGCTCCCAGGGCTGGCTCCGCTATTTCACCATACCCTGGTACACCCACCGTACAAAATCGTCCGGTTCCGCCCCCCATTTCGCGTCAAAATCTTGCGTGGGCTTGCCGGCCACCACTTCATCGATGCTCCGACCGTCATTGATCATGGCCCGGACGCGGTCCCGAACGGCGATCAGCATGTTGCGGTACTCGCGGAGCTCGTCGGCATTGGAGAGGGGGCCATGTCCGGGCATGATCTTAGTGTCCGAATTGGCGATCCGGAGAACCCATTCCGCAGCGGCGATTACCCCGTCGATGCCCCCACCCGCCTGGGCGTCGATGAACGGATATGATCCGTTGAAGTACGTATCACCCATGTGGATCGCGTTGGCCTTCCGGAAATGAATGAGGGCATCGCCGTCCGTGTGGGCATGCTGGACATGGACAACGTGGATGTCGTCCCCGTTCCAATGGAACGTCATCGCATCGGTGAACGTGATGACGGGCAAGGCGATCGTTGGTGCCGCTGGAACATGTCGGTCAAACGCCTCCATAAACTGATCGACGCTCATACGCTCTCGAACGTTCTTGTGCGCCACGATGAGCGCTCCAGCCTCCCCGAAATTCTCGTTCCCACCAGTATGATCGAAGTGCCAGTGGGTATTGATCACAAAACCAACTTCGTGATCCGTGACCGCCGCGATGGCAGCCTTGATCCTTTCGGTGAGCGGCGCGTACTGATCGTCCACCACAAACGCACCGTCCCTCCCAACCGAAAGGCCGATGTTCCCTCCCCTTCCCCTCAGCATATAGACACCATCGGCAACCGGGACGGTCTGGATGTGAACATCCTGGAACTCTTGTTGGGCTTGGGCCCCGCCTGGCGTCGCACTCTGTAGGATCGTGAGCGAGACGAATGTGGCAGCCCTCATCCGCATTTCCATGGCCGCTGAAACCTCCGTGTTAATTCCTCACCATTCCTTCATATGCGCCGCGCAAGGTTCGCTCGGCGTCGCCCTGCCATGTGCCGTCGAGGTCACTGGTGATCTTGGCCGCGAGGATCTCGTCGAGGCTCTTGCCCTCGTTCACCATCGTGCGAAGGCGGTCCCGCACCGTGATCAGCATGTTGCGATACTCTCGAAGCTCATCGGGACTCGAGAGGTCGCCGTGGCCGGGGATGATCTTGGTCTCGGAGTTCGCCAGGTTCAGTACATGATTCGCGGCCGCGATCACGCCATCGATCCCACCGCCGGACCCCCCGTCTATAAACGGATACCGTCCGTTGAAGTATGTGTCACCCATGTGCACGGCGTTGGCGTTCGTGAAGTAGATGATCGCGTCGCCGTCCGTGTGCGCATGCTCCACGTGAACGGCGCTGATGTTCTCGCCGTTCCAGTAAAAGTTTGCGGCATCACTGAAGGTGATGACCGGCAGCGCGTCCGGCGGTGCCTGCTCGCTGCGCCCCATGACCTCCCGAAACTCGTCGGGGTTCAGGCGCTTCCGAACGTTCTCGTGCGCCACGATGAGGGCTCCCGCCTTGCCGAAGTTCTCATTCCCACCCGTGTGGTCTCCGTGCCAGTGGGTGTTCAGGACGAACCGAACCGAACGGTTCGTGACCGTCGCAATGGCAGCCTGGATCTTCTCGCTGAGTGGCGCATACTGGTCATCCACGACGAACGCGCCGTCCTCTCCCACCGACAGGCCGATGTTCCCACCGCGGCCCATCAACATGTAGATGCCGCCGGAAACGGGGACCGTCCACCGGCAGGCGTCGATACCATGGAGAGCGTGATCGTCAACCCGACCAAAAGGAGCTTCTTCATGTTGTCGTCCTCGATTGGTTGTCCAGTCATTCCCAAATACCAGCGAGCAATTCGCAATTGAGCGAAGGGAATCTGCCAGTCGCCCGCCCATGCGCAAGTCGCTCACCGTACATCATTATGGTGCCCAGATAAGATGTTGTGTTACAGGATTTTAGGCCGTTCCATTGTAGTGAGTGAGGGTTCACTGTACTACCAAGGTCAACCTCGAGCCCAATATCGCGTCGAGCTCGCTAACAGCCCGTCGGCCAGCCGCAGCCGATGGCCGACTGCTCACAGCCAACGACCGGGAGCACGTGCTAGCGGCTTACAGCCAGTTCCCGCAGCACGCCCTCCAGCACCTCCCACACGGTCGCGGCCAGCATCCGATGCCCCTCCACAGTCGGGTGGATCCCGTCCGCTTGGTTGAGCTCCCGGATACCACCCACACCTTCCAGTAAGAACGGGATGAGGGTCGCCTCGTTGTCCCGGGCCAAGTCGAGAAAAGTGTCGCGAAAAGCCGCGGTGTACTGATCGCCCATGTTGGGAGGGGCCTGCATGCCGGCGATGACCACGCTGGCGTCCGGGTAGGCCGCGCGGGTCCGATCGATGATCTCTTGCAGGTTGCGGCGCATCGCATCGATACTTTGTCCACGCAGACCGTCGTTCGCGCCGAGCTCGAGCACGAGAACGCTCAAGGGTTCGCGGAGCAGCCAGTCGATTCGTCTGAGCCCACCGGCTGAGATCTCGCCGGAGACGCCGGCGTTGACCACGCGGAAGGCAAGATCTACCGAATCGATCATCTGCTGCACGACCGCAGGAAACGCCTGCTCGGTGGAAACACCTAGACCAGCGGTCAGGCTCGTGCCGAGGAAGAGCACCACTGGCCGGGAGTCGGTCGCGACCGCGCCATCCGCCTGAGAACTCCCGGAGCCGGTGGAGCGTATGGAGTCACGGTCCGTATCGACTCCGCACGCCAGGCTCAAGGCAACAACGACACTTCCGAGTATCTTTCGAGGCATGATGATCGAGGCCAAGGGATTAGAGCAAACGTACCTGAGCGGTGGACGGCCGCTCACGGTTCTGCAAGATATAAAC
>JBDHFY010000254.1:0-6100 GCA_039590195.1 Gemmatimonadota bacterium
TCACAGCCCGATTGCGTGCGAGATCGAGCAGCATGTCGTGAGACAGATGGCGGCCCGTTTCGGGTACGAGGCGGACGCCGCTGCCGGATCGTTCACATCGGGCGGCGCGGAAGCCAACCACACCGGACTGCTCGCCGCGCTCACCCAGGCCTTCCCCTCGTACACCGAACACGGGGCACGCGGGCTCCCCGGTCAGCCGGTGTTGTACGTATCCCAGGAGAGCCATCACTCGTTCGCCAAGGCGGCCAGGCTGTGCGGCATCGGCGCGGACGCCATCGCGCACGTCCCGCTCGATGAGAGTTTTGTCTTGGACGCCGACGCGTTGGCCGAACGCGTGCGGCGCGACCGCGCAGAGGGCAAGGCCCCGTTTCTCGTCGTGGCCACGATGGGCACGACGACCGCCGGGCTGCTCGACCCGATCGATCGCATCGCCGACGTCGCGGCCGCCGAGTCGCTGTGGGTGCACGCCGACGCGGCGTGGGGCGGTGCCGCCGCGCTCGTCCCCGAGCTCCGACCGAGCCTCGGTGCCATCGAGCGGGCCGACTCCATCACCTTCGACGCGCACAAATGGCTTTCCGTGCCGATGGGCGCGGGAATGTTCTTCACGCGGCACCCCGACACCCTCGAGCGCACGTTCGGCGTGGAGACGCAATACATGCCGCTCACCGGCGAGCATGTCATCATCGAGCCGCACCGCACGACGATGCAGTGGTCGCGCCGGTTCATCGGGTTGAAGGTGTTCCTCTCACTCCTGGTCGCAGGTTGGGAGGGGTACGAGCAGGCGCTGCGCCACCAAACGGAGATGGGCAACCTGCTGCGCGAGAAGCTCCGCGCGAGCGAGTGGCACATCGTCAATGACACGCCGCTTCCCACCATTTGCTTCGACGACGCCCGCGAGGGAGTGGAGAATACGCTGGAGAGGCTGGCGGGCATCGCGCGGCCGATCGTGGACGGCGGACAGGCGTGGATCTCGACGACGCGGGTGGGAGGCGTGCTTCCGGTCTTGCGCGCCACGGTCACCAACTACCGCACACAACCCTCGGACGTCGACGCACTCGTTGACGAGCTGAACGGTGCCCGAGAGGATGCGGGGTGATGGTGCCGGGCCCGCTTGGCCCCTCGTAATCCGCGGCTCAGAGCCGCGTCTCGGCCGATGTCACTGATAGTGACATGCTGCCACAGGGCTGGTTGCCTGTAGCGGGCTCGATGTCGCTCTGAGCGACACCAGCCGAGACGCGACTATCAGTCGCGGATGACACCGGGCAGCCGCCATTCTCGAGGTTCTTCGGACCGTATCTCATTGTCGCTCAAGGGGCTAGGTACCGCTCAACACATCAAGTGGCGATTTGATCCACAGATGTCACTGATGGGTACGGATTTACGCTGATTTCCCATCCTGCGGAATCTGGGCCGTGTGGCAGTCGCTCCAGCGCTCATCTGCGCGTTTCAGCGCTAACCGTGGCGCCATCTGTGGCTCCCGGCTGTTGTGTCGAGGGCATTTTTCCGATACCGTTGGTCCGAGATGCCTTAACTGGGAGCCGCTCACATGATGGAAAGGGAATCTGACATGGTCGGCCTCGCCGGCCCGCCCCCGAGCGCACCGGATCTGACCGCTGACCCCGGTGAGGGATCGCTTGGGCTGCCCGGCCGCGCCGGCATGTCGAGGCGTGACTTCATCAAAGGGGTCATCGCGTCGGGGGCGGCCGTCTCCGGCGTGGCCTACTTCTCCGCCGGATGCGCGAGACCGACCGCAGCCATGCAGGGAACGGTGGAGCGGCTCGTGTCCCTCAACGTGAACGGCCAGGTTCGCCGGGTGGACGTGCTCCCGCAGGAAACCCTCGCGATGACGCTGCGCTACAAGCTCGGGCTCACGGGTACGAAGCTCGGATGCGACCGGACGGAGTGCGGCGCATGCACCGTGTTGATTGACGACCTGGCGCAATACTCGTGCGCGACGCTGACCCATCGGGTCCGCAGTCGTCAGATCACCACGATCGAGGGGCTCGAAGGCCCGTCCGGTGAACTGCACCCCGTGCAGCAGGCCTTTGTCGACGAGCTGGGGCCGCAGTGCGGCTTCTGCACGCCGGGGCAAGTGATGTCGGCCGTGGGGTTGCTAAAAGACAACCCGCATCCCGCACGAGAGGAGGCACGGCTCGCGATGTCTGGCACGCTCTGCCGCTGCGGCGCCTACGAGCATTACCTGAACGCGATCATGCGCGCGGCGCGGGAGGCCTGAGATGGCGAATCTGCTTGGCAAAGATTTCGTGCCGCCCGACGTCGTCGGTAAAGTGACGGGGCGAGCAAAGTACGCGGAGGACTTTCGTGCCGACGGCATGCTCTTCTGCAGGCTGTTCTTGAGTCCGATGCCGCACGGGCGCGTTCGCAACATCGACGCCACCGAGGCACTAAACATGACCGGCGCGGTCGCCGTGCTCACCGCCGACGAGGTCCCCAACCCACCGGCGCCGCAGAACCCGATCCTCACGAACGAACCGTGCTACGTCGGTGAACCGATTCTGGCCGTCGCGGCCGTCGACGAGACGACGGCCCACGAGGCGATCGAGAAGATCAGGGTAGACCTGGAACCGCTGCCGTTCACAGTGGATCCGCTGGAGAGTCTGCAGCCGGGGGGACCCAACGCACGCACCGACGGCAACACGGTGATTCCACAGGAGGGCGTGCGGGAAATCAAGTGGACGGCGCAGGACTTCGCGGCGGCGGAGGAGGGACAGTTGCCTATGGGCGAGCCGGTGGCGGAGTGGTCCTATGGCGACGTCGAGGCCGGTTTCGCAGACGCGACGGTGGTGCTCGACGAGAGCTTCGTCACGGCCGGTCTCTCCCACCACTCCATGGAACCCCGCAGCGCCATGGCGTACTGGCAGAACGGCAAGTGCTACGTGTACGGATCGACGCAGAGCCAGAGTTTCGTCGTGCCCGGACTGGCAAACTATATCGGAATCGAACCCGAGAACCTGGTGTACGTCGCCGAGTACTGTGGTGGAGGGTTCGGCTCGAAGGGCAGCGCGTACCCAATTCTGTCGGTTCCGGCTCACATGGCGAAGAAGACCGGCCGGCCGGTGATGATGCGTATCAGCCGCGCCGAGGAGTACTTCATCGGCTCGGCACGGCCGGGATTCCAGGGGCGCATCAAGATCGGCTTCCGTGAGGACGGGCGCATCACGGCCGTCGACCTGTACATCGTCCACGAGAACGGGCCGAACTCCGGCTTCAACGACTTCACGAGCGCCGGGAGCGCCGTCTCCCTCGTCTATACCCCTTTGGCCATGCGGTTTCGGGGAATCCGGGTGTTGACCAACACGCCGCCCCGCGGAGCCCAGCGCGGTCCCGGCCAAAACCAAATCGCGGCGGCCGTCGAGCCCATCCTCGACAAGGCGGCGCGGCAGCTCGGTATCGATCAGGTGGCGATTCGCCGCATCAACGCGCCGGACAACAATTCTCGCTACGGCGGCAATCAAGGTCCGATCACGAGCGCCTATCTGCGCGACGCACTGGACCAGGGCGCGCAGAGCTTCGACTGGGAGGCCAAGAAGGCGCAGAGCGGTCAACGTCGCGGATCGAAGGTGATCGGGGTGGGAGTCGGGCAGGCGTTCCACTCGGCGGGCTCGAGCGGGTTCGACGGCCTAGTGCGACTCACACCAGATGGCAGGCTCCACATCCACACGGGAGTCGGCAACCTCGGCACCTATTCCTATGCGGCCACCTCGCGCGTCGCAGCCGAGGTTCTCCAGTGTAGGTGGGAGAACTGCGTGATCGAGCGGGGAGACACCCAGCGGCACCTCCCGTGGAACCTCGGGCAGTTCGGCAGTAACTCGTCGTTCACGATGACACGCACCAATTACGCTGCCGCCATGGACGCCGTTCGCAAGCTCAAGGAGATCGCGGCGCGGACCCTGGGCGGATCGCCGGACGATTACGACATTGCGAACGAGCGCGTGTTCTCGCGGTCGAATCGCTCCCGGAGCCTGACCTACGCCGCGGCGGCCCGCCGGGCCATCGAGCTGGGCGGGGAGGTCAGCGGCCATGAGCTACCCGAGGACATCAACGACATGACCCGAAGGGCGGCTCGTTCACTCGCCGGCACTGGTCTGATCGGGGTGGCGAAAGACAACCTCGAGCGCCGGGGCACGGTTCCAGCCTTCGCGGCGGGTTTCGTGCAGATCGAGCTCGATCTCGAGACGGGGAAGTTCGAGATTCTCGATTACCTGGCCGTTGCCGACTGCGGCACCGTGCTCCACCCGCAGAGTCTGGCCAACCAGATGACGGGTGGGTCCGTGATGGGCTTCGGCCTGGCGTGCATGGAGCGGCACATCTACGATCCCCACCTCGGTTTGCCGGGCACCGTTGGGCTGTACGAGGCGAAGCCCCCCACGTATCTGGATGTGCCCTCGCACATGCAGTGGGACGCCGTGAACAAGGCTGATCCACAAAACCCGGTTGGCGCCAAGGGGATCGGCGAGCCACCGCAAGGTTGCGCGGCGGCGGCGCTGTTATGCGCGATATCTGACGCGCTGGGCGGTTATTACTTCAACCGCACGCCGGTGGTACCGGACATGATCATCAATGCCGCGTCGGGGCGCACGCAGTCCCACAAGCCGCTGCAAGTCAACACCGCCTGAGGAGTTGCTGTCATGCGTAAAGACATGATGCCGCATTTCGAGCTGTTTCAGCCGGCGAGACTGGAGGACGCGCTCGCTCTGGTGGACCGCTTCGGGGATGATGGCTGGCCACTGGCCGGCGGGCACGACAGCCTGGACTGGTTCAAGGATCGGGGGAAACGGCCCTCGGCGGTGATCGATCTGGAGGGCCTCGCAGAGCTCAAGGGTATTCGCGCGACCGCCGACGGGGTCGAGATCGGAGCAATGACGACGCTGACGGAAGTCGAGCGTGATCCCGTCATTCAGGAAAGGTTCGCGCTGCTGGCGGATGCGGCGAGGAGTGTGGCGACCCCGCAAATTCGGAACTCCGCTACCCTGGGCGGCAACGTCTGCCAGGATACCCGTTGCTGGTACTATCGCCGGGGTCTCGCGTGTTACCGGGCGGGGGGCAACATCTGCTATGCCGACACGCCCGAGGGCATGAACCGGGAGCATTGCCTGTTTGGCGCCGATCGCTGCGTAGCCGTAACGCCCTCGGACACCGCCCCGGCGCTGGTGGCGCTGGATGCGGTCATGGTGATCCGCAACGCGAGTGGTGAGCGGCTCGTAAGAGCGGAGGACTTCTTTATGAAACCCTCCATCGATATTACGCGGATGACGGTGCTAAAGCCGAAGGACGTTCTGACGGCCATCCGCATCCCGAACGCGTGGGCCGGCGCCACGTTCTACTTCGAGAAGGTGGCGGACCGCAACGCCTGGGACTTCGCGCTGGTGAGCGTGGCGGCGGCCATGACCGTCAACGGCAACGTCGTCGAGAACATCCGCATTGCGTGTGGCGGTGTGGAGTGCATACCGCGGCGTCTCATCGCGGTGGAAGATCTGGTGAAAGGCAGTCCGCAGAACGACGACACGGCGGAGCGGGCGGGCGCGGCGGCCATTCGCGGCGCGAAATCGCTCAACTACAACCACTTCAAAGTGCCGTTGATGGAAAACCTGGTCAAACGCGCCGTGCGCGACGCCTGAGCGCGGATCGTAGCGTCGTGTAAATACCTTCCCGGCGATAGCTTACACCACACACGGGAGGGCTAGACCTCACTGGTAAGGCAGCGGTCTTCAAAGGTCCTCTTCAACTCTCCAGAGTCCCTGCAAAACCACTTGCGGGTTGGCTCACTTTCCCGCTGGTTCCTACATCCATACCCTTTTTGTGGGAACGAGAGCGATAACTGAGCAGATTGAGCAGTTCGATTCGCCTGATATAGAAGTGAAGTATCTCCCAATGGAGATGACATATGAAGTTGATGAGCAAATACGATAAGCCATTAGATGAGGTCAGCGTTAGTCGCACAGAAAAAGGCAGCGTCCGACTAGTCATCCTCGTGTTGTTTTTCCTCTCGGGAGCTTGTGGATTGACATACGAAGTAGTCTGGATGCGGATGCTTACCCTGGTATTTGGTGCTACCGCCTTTGCGACCAGTACGATTCTG
>JBDHFY010000255.1:0-6073 GCA_039590195.1 Gemmatimonadota bacterium
CGATACAGCTCGAGGGATTCCTCAGGGACCCCTCCCTGCTGTCGGGCTCGTTCGAGGAAGTACGTGATCTCCATCGTCCCATGATGCTCGGGCACGAACGCCTTGACGGCATCGGGAAGCCGTTGTTCCTCCACCAGCGCCACACCTTCCGTCACATGGTTGCGAACGATGGTCGCGGAGACGTCCGGTGGGAGCCGGTCGTGTGGGTTACCTCCCGGACCCTGGTTCTCCGCGAAATGGTGGGGACGGTGCAGCTTTCCGACATCGTGGTAGTAACATCCCACGCGGGCCAACAGTCCATTCGCGCCGATGGCGTTGCAGCCCGCCTCGCAAAGATTCGCCATCGCGATGCTGTGGGCGTACGTTCCAGGCGCCTCAGTCGCCAGTCGCCGCAAGAGCGGACGGTTCGGATCCGACAGTTCGAGCAAGCTGAGATCGGTCGTCACTCGCGCCAGAGATTCAAACATGGGAAGCGCGAGAAAAACCAGGGCTGCCGAGAGGGTGCCGTTGCTCGCTCCCCGCAGGACGGCCAGGCCGACGTCGCCGAGCGACCAACCCACGCGCAGCCCAACGGTGACCGCGGCAAGGGCGAGCGCCCCAGCCACGATGGCCGCGGAGCTCAGGATGTGCGTCCTCCGACGAATGCCCCGCACACTGAGCGCAGCCGCGACACCACCCATGAGGGCCACATACACCGCGTCCAGCCCTCCATACACCGCCTGAGATCCCACGAGGACCGCCAACACCATGGCTGCGACCATAGAGATGCGCCCGGTGAACAAGACCGTGGCGACGATCGCCGCAAACGGGATGGGGATCAACTCGGGTGCACCACCGATGATCCTCAGGTTGACAGCCGACCCGACCACCACCATGCCGAAGAGCACCACGAACACCAGCACCTGTCGGAATTGCCTGTAGATGTCGGCTCGATACAGCATGAGCATCAGCCAGAACACAGACAGGATGAGTGCGTTGGTGAGGATTTGGCCCAGTACGCCGCGCAGGTTGCCTTCGCCTGCCCCTCCTCTCCGGAGCAGTTCCGCCCGGAGCGCCACGAGACGATCACGCGCCTCCGCGGTCACAACCTCGTGCGCGTTAATGATGCGTTCGTTGGCGCGCACTTCGTCCTTCTTGGGGTCGATCGTGGCCCGAAGCTCGGCCCGTGCGGCTTCTGTCGCCGCCACATTCGGTATCAACGTCGGCCGAAAGAGCACGTTGAGGACCTTGACGAAGACCTGATCCCCGAGGGAGGAATTTGGATCTGGGTGGGCCGTCGCGCGAAGATCGAGAAAGCGTGCCCTAGTAATGACGCTGTCCCTCAGGAGCACGGACTCCTGTTCCCCACGCCGGACGAGGATTTCTCGACTGGTCTCGTTTTCGATTGTACTGGGAGGTGGAACGCCCCGCGTCAGGTACCGCGACACCATGCGCCGCGCGGCGCTCAAGACCTGCCGCCGTCGAGCAGGCTCCTGCAGGTACTGTGCACCCTCCCCGGTTAGCCGGAGCCCGAATTGCAGAGCGCTGTCGAACACCGCGCTGCCGCTCTCCGCGCTGTCGAACGCGGTGAACAACGCCTCCAGATGGGCGACGACCGAATCCGCCACATCACGGTGATCGTCGTAGATCGGTCGCACCGTGGCCGCTAGGGCATCCGCCTCCCGTTGCATCTCCGCCTCGGTCTTGAAGACCTCGAACTCAAACGGAGCCAACACTTCGGCGAGCGCGACCTCTCCCACTTCCAGAACCGGGACCTCGAATCCCCTGGCAACCGGAAAGAGGAGATAGGTCAACACTGCCAGAGCTGGCAGCAGCGCCCATCGCCACGCATGAAACTGAATGCGCCGTTGGGGCTCGTTCAGCCTGACGTCGAAGCGAAGTCTGCGCGTTCCTGGCTCGGTCATTCGCCCCGGTCCTCGGCATATGCGCGGATGATGTCACGTACGATGCGATGCCTGACCACATCCGTGTCATCCAGATAGCAAAACTCCACACCGTCAACCCCGCGCAAGATCCGCTCGACCTGGATCAGGCCAGACTCCTCGTGACTGGGAAGATCGATCTGCGTCTTGTCTCCGATCACGACTGCCCGCGAGTTCACGCCAAGGCGAGTGAGGAACATCTTCATCTGTTTGCCTGTCACGTTCTGCGCCTCGTCGAGAATGACGAACGCATCGGCCATCGTACGGCCCCGCATATAGGCGAGCGGGGCGACCTCGATCGTGCGACTCTCGATAGCTCGTTGAGCGCGATCGAACGGCATCATGTCTTCGAGGGCGTCATAGAGCGGCCTGAGATACGGGTCGACCTTGGCCTGCAGGTCGCCTGGGAGGAACCCAAGCCGCTCACCGGCCTCCACGGCGGGGCGCACCAACACGAGACGCCGTACGAGCTTCCGCGCAAGAGCCTCGACGCCGGCGGCGACCGCCAAATACGTCTTACCGGTGCCCGCCGGACCGATGCCGACCACGACCTCTTCCTCTCGCAACGCCCTGAGGTATTGCGCCTGTCCCGGCGTCTTAGGCTGCACCGCTCGACGCACCCCCGGCAGAACGATCCGCAACTCGTCGTCCACCATCGCGTCGAGCTCGGAAGCGCCGTTCACCGTCAAGCGGTGGACGTCATCGGGGGTCAGCGTATCGCCCATACGCGCCACATCAATCATCGTCGTGGCAATGCGTAACGCCCGCTCCACCGCGTGCACGTCACCTGCCAGGGTGAATTGGTCTCCCCGCAACGATGCCCGAACGCCGGTGGCCTGCTCGAGGGCGACGAGGTTGGCGTCGTTCACTCCAGCGAGGGCGAGCGGATCGGCGCCTTCTGCCGACAGGCGGTGGGTCACCGGCTTGGTCATGGGATCAGGCGGATGCGCAATTCGCGGAGATCCTCGTCTGTCAACGTTGACGGAGCTGCCTCGAAAAGCGCCCGCGCGGCGGTCGTCTTCGGAAACGCAATCACGTCCCGCAGGTTGTCCGCACCTGCAATCAACATCACGATCCTGTCGAACCCCAATGCGATCCCTCCGTGTGGTGGAGCACCTCCACGAAGCGCCTGGAGCAAGAACCCAAAGCGACGCTGGGCCTCCTCCCTGGGCATTCCGGACAGCTCGAGGACCCGCAGCTGAAGCTCCGGATCACCGATGCGGATCGAGCCGCTTCCCAACTCGTTCCCGTTGTAGACGATGTCATAATGCTGCGCCCGGATAGCCGCAGGGTCACCGCCTAGCAGCGCGCCGACGTCCTCGTCATGGGGAGCGGTGAAGGGGTGATGGGAGAATTCCCAACCCTCGCCGTCTTGTGATCGCTCGAAGAGCGGGAATCCCTCGATCCACACGAACGCGTGAGGTACCACTGGTTCCGGCGCGAGGTGTTGAATCACGGCCTGACGCACTCGATCCAGCGCTGGAGAGGTCACCTGATCAGGGCCGGCAGTGGCCACGAGTAGATCCCCGTCGCCAAGACCGGCCCGCTCTATCGTCATGCCATCGAGTTTGGCTAGCGGTCCGCTCAAGCTTTCTCCCTTTCGCTTGAGGGTCGCGAGGCCCCCGGCGCCGGCCCCCTTGGCTGCGTCAGCCAGCCCATCGAGCACCTTCCGGGACAACGCGGCACCGTTCGGCACGCGAATACCCCTCACCCGCTCGCCAGCGTCCAGCGCCGAGTCGAACGCTTGAAATCCCCTGCCACGAACCAGCTCGCTCAGATCCTCGATAACGAAACCGTACCTCAAATCCGGCTTGTCGGTGCCATACCGTTCGAGCGCGTCCGCGAACGCCAGGCGGGTGAACGGCGCCGTGACTGCCTCGCCGGCCTCATCCCACAGCGCCACCAATACATTCTCCACGGCCTGGTAGACATCCTCAACCGCGACGAAGGACATCTCGAGATCGATTTGAACAAACTCGGGCTGCCGGTCGGCTCGCAGATCCTCATCCCGAAAGCACCTGGCGAGCTGAAAGTAGCGGTCGAACCCCGATGCCATGAGGATCTGCTTGTAGATCTGCGGTGACTGAGGAAGAGCGTAGAAATGCCCCGGTTGCGCCCGAGAGGGTACGAGATAATCGCGCGCTCCTTCAGGAGTGGGACGCGTCAGAATCGGTGTCTCGATCTCTAAGAAGTCGAGGTCGGCGAGAGCGTTCCGGGCACGCTGGAGGATTCGATGGCGCAACGCCAGACGGCGCTGCATCTCGGGCCGCCGCAGGTCGAGGTAGCGGTATTGAAGACGCAACTCTTCGGCGGGGAGTTCCTCCCCGGCTGCTTGCCACACGGGGATCGGGGGCGTCTCAGCGGGCCCAACCACCGTAAGCTCGGTAGCGTGAACCTCCACCCCACCCGTGGGCATTCGAGGGTTGTATGCCTCTTTGGGCCGCGCGGCGACCGTCCCCGCCACCAGCACCACTGATTCGGCGCCGACGCTCCCTGCTCGCTCGACGACGTCCGGCGAACTCCAATCAGGCCCGAAGGCCACCTGGACCACGCCGTCGCGGTCACGGAGGTCGAAGAAGACGATCCCGCCAAGGTCACGCCGTCGGTGCACCCATCCCCCAAGACGAACGTGAAGGCCGATATGCTCCGGGCGGAGCACACCGCACCGGTGTGTCCGTTGGGACGTCGCGGTCATGGGGCCCTCAGGGTAGCTCCCTCGGCCTCACGCAGGGTTTGACGAGACACCGGCGGGCCTCGCACCGCCGAGAGACGCTGGCGGGGCAGGTTCTGGCGAACTAACTCTCGTATTCTGAGTCAAACGTTTCGGGATCTTCAAGATACCCTTGATCTCACCGCCAGCCTTTTCACGAGCCTCCTGTGCGATCCCGCACCGCAATCGGCGGGCCCTAGCCACGGTTGGTAGCGTCGGTTCGGAAGGTAGCGCCGGTTGCACTAAGTCCTAGCACCAGTTGAACATAATGGCCGCCCAAATGGCCAGCAAGCGTGCCTTGACACCCCTTTTGGGGCTGACCAACCTTCGACGGTGAGCAACGTTGTCGCCATTGCCGGCCTTTCACTCTTCGCCGTCACAACCCAAGCCCCACAATCGGCCGACATGTGGCGCGTGGCTGTCACCACCCTCGCCACGCCCCCGGCGCTCGTGACCGGCCCAACCGCCCAATTCTGGAACCCGGCGGTCGGCACCAACCTCGGGCCCCACTCGGTGGATTTCAGTGGCGGGGTGCACATCGTCGAGACGTCAAATGTCGTCGGTCTCAGCGGTACCCTTGTCGGAGCGCACAAGGCCCTGGGAGCGAACACCCATATCGGCCTGGTACTGGGACACATCAAGATCGGCGACCTGGTACGGACCACGACATCGCCGTTGCAGGAAGTCGGCGAAATTCCGGTGTTCGAGCAGGTGGCGGGAGCGAGCGCCGGTCTGACCACCGGCCCGGTGCAGATCGGCGCCATCGTACGAGGTCATCACTCCCGTTTCGACGTGGAACGGAGCAACGGGGTCACCATCGACGCGGGCATCAGATTTCGGCCAGCCAATCGCCTCCTCCTTGCTGCGGCAACGCACTTCTTCCCAATCAGCTTCACGACCGAAAGCACGACCGATTACTACGGAGGCATCGAATTCCTGGCCGTCCAAACGGAGCTGTGGAGCGCAGCGGCCGTCGTCATCGGCCGCTATGGGACGAGCTATCACCGGCCCGGAGGCGTGGACCATACGTTTGGGGCGGGCCTCTCATTGGATGGTTGGCTCCGGTTCAACGGCGCCTTGATAAATGAGCGCGCGTACGGCACCGGATCGTGGCGATCGGTGTTGGATCTCGAGCTCGCTGTGGGTCGGTACTCCATCGCCTTCGCCAGGGCCAGCGGGCTCAGCGATCTCGGCGCCACCTACAGAGTCGGCCTTGATGTGGTGTTTGCACGATGAACCTCCTCGATCTCACCCCATTTGATGCACACCGCACGGTGTCGGCGTGGCTCTCCGAGCGCGGAGATCCGGCGTATCGCGTGCGACAGATAGTACCGCGCCTCTGGCGGCGACCCGTCCGTCAATGGAGGGACGCGACCGATTTGCCCCGAACGCTCATCGCTGCCCTGGAGGCGTCGGCCCCCATCTGCCACTTCACGCCATG
>JBDHFY010000256.1:0-6063 GCA_039590195.1 Gemmatimonadota bacterium
CCTCGATTTGAATCTGTTGTCAACGGTGCACCTCTGTCGCGCCGCCGTGCCCACTATGCGGCGAGCACAGTGGGGACGGATTGTCTGTCTCACGAGCGTGGCTGCGAAGCAACCCCTGGAAGGCCTGATGCTGTCGTCGACGGCTAGAGCCGGGGTCCTCGGTTTCGCGAAATCCCTTGCAGACGAGGTCGCCACAACTAGCATCACCGTGAACACTGTGTGCCCCGGTTACATGCATACCCAGCGGACCCAGGAGCTGCTCCAACGACGCGCGGAGGTATCCGACCGACCGGAGCGCGAGGTCCAAGACACCCTCGTCCTGGACATCCCACTGGGCCGGATGGGCAACCCCGACGAACTGGCCGCTGCCGTCGCGTTCCTCGCCTCGGAGCGCGCCAGTTACATTACTGGCGTCGCCCTCCAGGTGGACGGCGGGTTTATTCGAAGTATCATCTGAGAACCGACCGACAACGGCATGGGATGACGGAACGACACACCGCCAGGACATCCCGACCTTCCGTTTGTCCGTTCCGACCTACGAGACATGCGCGCCATCATCAAGCCAAAACGCCAGCCCGGCCTGACCGTTTCCGACGCGCCCGAACCGCGGTGCGGTCCCCTCGACGTGCTCATTCGAGTGCACCACGCGGGAGTGTGCGGTACTGATCTCCATATAGCCGATTGGGACGAGTGGGCCCAGGGGCGGATTCGACCCCCCGTTGTGGTCGGCCACGAATTCGCCGGTGAGATCGTGGAAGTCGGCGAAGACGTCGGAGAGGCCCTGTCCGTCGGACAGGAAGTGACTGCCGAGGGACACATCGTCTGTGGACACTGCAGGCAGTGCCGAACTGGCAACGCGCACATCTGCCAGAATACGCAGATCATCGGCGTAGACCGAGACGGCGCATTCGCAGACTACGTGACCATGCCAGCCATCAATGTGATGCCCCTGGACGGGATCCCCACCACCGTGGGCGCCATCATGGATCCTCTTGGCAATGCCTTCCATACCGTGTTGTCGGCAGAAGAAATCCCTGGGAGCACCGTGCTGGTGTTGGGGTGCGGCCCGATCGGGTGCTTCGCGGTGGGAATCGCCCGCGCTGCCGGCGCCGCCCGTGTCCTCGCTTCTGATCCCATCGAGAATCGCCTCGAGCTAGCCCGCCAGATGGGCGCCCATGTGCTGTTCAACCCCACCAACGTCGACGTCGTGGAGCAGGTGAGAGCGGAAACCAACGGGGAAGGCGCCGATCTCGTCTGCGAGATGTCCGGACATCCTCAGGCTATCGATCAGGCGTTCAAAGCGGCTCGTCTCGGCGGTCGGGTGAACCTGCTCGGGCTGCCCAAAGGTGCGGTTCCCATTCACCTGTCGGAGGACGTGATCTTCAAGGGTCTCACGACGTATGGAGTGATTGGACGGAGGATGTTTCAGACCTGGCACCAGATGCGACGATTCTTGTCTTCCGGTCTCCTCGATCCCACGCCTGTCGTCACCCACCAATTTCCACTAGAAGAAATCGACCAAGCGCTCGCGGCAATCCGCTCGGGTGCCGCAGGCAAAGTCATCCTCGCTATCGGGAGCAAGTGATGCACCACGCCACCGAGCAACGACTGAAACAGGAGCTCGACCAGTTCAAGCACGACGGCGTCTACAAAACCTTCAATTACATCGACTCGCCACAGGGCGCCCACGTGCAGATGGAGGGGCGCGGCGAAATCATCGTCCTCTCGAGTAACAATTACTTGGGTCTCTCGAACGTTCCCGAGGTCATCGCCGCAGGCAAAATGGCTTTGGACCGTTTCGGCGCCGGCACGGCGAGTGTTCGATTCATCTGCGGCACGTTCACAATCCATCGCGAGCTGGAACAGACCCTGGCGGACTTTGTTGGCACCGAAGCGTCATTGACCTACGTCTCGTGCTGGAACGCCAACGAGGGGATCCTTCCGACCCTCATGGGGCCCGAAGACATCGTGATCTCCGACGAGCTCAATCACGCCTCCATCATCGATGCCGTACGACTGGCAAAGTCTATTGGGAAGTGCAAGTCGGCGATCTACAAACACTCCGACATGGCCGATCTCGAAGAGAAGCTCAAAGCCGCCAGTCATGCCCGGAGTCGACTGGTCTTCACCGATGGCGTGTTCTCCATGGAGGGAGACATCGCCAAGCTGCCCGACATCCTGGAGCTGGCGCGAGAATACGATGCGATGGTTGCCGTCGATGACTCTCATGGGACTGGCGTGTTGGGACAGACGGGCCGGGGCACCCCCGAACACTACGGCGTGCTGGGCGACGTGGACATTATCACCTCGACCCTCGGCAAAGCACTGGGCGGCGCCGCAGGAGGCTTCACCGCGTCGTCAGCGTCCCTGTGCGACTACCTCACGCAGCGGTCCCGCCCCCAGCTCTTCTCCAATGCGCTTCCCTGTACCGTCGCCGGGAGTGCCAAGGCCGCGGTGACGTACCTTAGCAGTCACCCCGAGCGCGTCACGCGCCTCCATGAGAACGCCGCGTATTTTCGGGATCAGCTTCGCGCCCTGGGGTTCCGCCCCCTCAAGGGCGAAACGCCCATCATTCCCGTCATCCTGGGTGAGACATCCAAGGCCATCCGGATGAGCAACATGCTGCTTGACGAGGGCTTCTTCGTCACGGGATTCGGCTATCCGGTGGTTCCCAAAGGGACGGCCCGGGTGCGCTGCCAGATCTCCGCCGCCCACACGAAGGACGATCTCGACCGTGCCCTCGAAGCATTCCAAGCGGTGGGAAAAAAGCTGAAACTGTTGTGAAGCTCGGCGGGTTCCAGCGCGCTACCTCTATTAAAGGAAGGCGGGCGGATCGGCGACCTACTTCAAGTGATTTCCCGTCCCCTACCCATAACCTCACGCCACACAATGTGATAGACGCCACAGATTGAGGTCCACAGGTCTCGCATTTTTGCCCGCCAGGCACTATCTTGTGGCGCCTTGCCGCCCCCTTCGGGGCATCGCAGCGAAACCGCGTGACGCGCGGGTTGCGACTCGATCGGAGGTTTTGTGATGCGGAAACTGACCGGAGTCCTGGTAGCCCTCGCCACACTCTTGGTGGTAGCCTCACCGGTGCGTGCGCAGGACGACGATGCGTGGAGCAATCGCTGGATCTGGGGTGGCCAGACGGGATTGTTCTTCTTCCAGACCCCGACCCAAGGGTGGGAAGGCGCGTTCGAATTCGGTGGCCATTGGCTCATAACCCGGAATCGGGTGGGACTGCACCTGGGGTTCGACCAGATCATCTTCGCCAACGGAACGACCTCGGCCGTCGCCAACAGTGCCAGCCCATCCGGCTTCAACGTCGTGCAGTTCGATAATGCGCAGCGGATTCAGGCGAGTCTCTACGCCCTACCGATGCGGGGTCAGTTCCAGATCCTTCTGGGCGGCGGCATCGCCATTCACAAGATCAGCGACGCCGAGCCAATCGATGCTCAGACGTTCCTCGAGCTCGACAACGCCCTCTCGGCGATCGCCGAGTTCGATACCAAGGCGTTTGCCGTCGTCAGCGGGGGTGCCCAGTGGAGCATCGGTCGGTGGGCATTGTTCGGTAACTACCAGTTCATGCCTGGCACCGATTCGTTTCTTATCACGAGCGATCAGCACGCCCTGACGGGTGGACTGCGATTCTCCCTCACAGGCGCCTCACAGGATGTCGGCACGCAGCGCGGCAGCGAGGCCCGCTAGCGGGGCTTCTGACAACAGGGGGCGGAGCAGTTTCCAACCAGAGCCGGACCGACCAGACAGCAATACAGCACGGGGCCCCACATGGGGCCCCGTGCTGTTTCTGGATGAGGCCTGCCCCCGGCTAGCGCCTGGACCGGCGTACCGAAATCCACGGCGAGCCATCGTAAAAAAACCGCAGAGGCCAGTCTGCGGCTTTGGAGATTCCTACCCGCGGCCCCGCGACAATTCCTGCCGTCGGTCGCCGCCGCGGACGAAGGATTCTCACTGGCCGTTCGGTCAGCCAGTGGCCGCCATAGGCCCCATCGATCCCCAGCGCCTGGCAGAGCCGACCGGGGCCCGCACAGAGCGTCCCCGGGTGAGCCCTCCCACGTCGGCGTTCCATTGCAGCGAGTCCGACGAGGGGCTCCAAGGCACGCACCAACACGGCAGCGGGGTAGCCGTCACGCTCTGTCACCGCGTTGAAGCACCAGTGAATGCCGTAGCTCCTGAAGACATAGGAACTGCCAGGCGGACCGAACAGTGCGTCGTTTCGTAAGGAGCGCCGGTTCTCGAAACCGTGATCGGCTGGGTCGTGGGGGCCAATGTAGGCCTCGACCTCCACGATGCGACCGGCCGTCTGCTCGCCATCGATGTCGGTCTGCAGGATACAGCCCAACAAATCGCGCGCGACCCTCACGGTATCGCGCGCGTAGAACTCACGGGGAAGTGGTCGCCCAGTGTCGATCAACGACTCACGAATCTCCCTCTTTGGGTGGACTGCCGACCATCCGTTGGAGGGCTGAGGTCATCCGCCGCAGCAGGGTGTCCTGCTCTTCCGAGATATCGCGCTGCGCCTCGTCAAAGAGACCTCCCTGGGCACCTGCCCCGGTGGCCTCATCTTCAGCAGCCGACGATGTCACCTGCGCCCGATCCACGTCCGGCGATGACGGTGGTCGGGGAGACTCCTCGCCCGAACCCGCGACGCGCTCCTCCGGCGGCTTCTCCCGCGGCCGACGGCTCCCCCCCCGTGGCCCGAGGCTTCGGGCTCCCGCAGTGCGCGAAGGTACCTCCGGCCCGGACTTCGGCTCGACGCTTGTTTCGGCGGACGGCTCAGGTGTTTCGGGACGAGCGCCGCCGGATCCGCGCCGGAATCGAGGACTCCGTTTGGCCGCGGCATCTGTCTCCGGCTGTTTGACAGGGCGGCTGGCAGCCGGTGGCGCCTCTTCGGGACTTTTCTCGGGAGTGGCCTCTTTGGTGGCGGCCGCGGGTTGGCCACGGGTGCCCTTCGCGCGCGTCCGTGGCCGCGTGCTCTTCCGAGCTGCCGAGCGATCACGTCGTGCCGGCCTCTCGTGTTCTCCTCCGGGCTGCGGCTCGGCGGGCGGTGCTTCTGCCTCTCCCTGGACCGGGACGTCATCCTCGGCGGTCATGTCCGCAACGGCTACCTCCGGATTCAACTTCAGCAGGTAGCGATCGTCCTCGCTCTTTATCAGATCGATGAGGTCCGCGTCGTGCGCTTGACGGAGGAACCGCTTGAAGCGCATACGGTCAAACAGCGGATCCGACTCGTCGCCGAAGAGATCGAGCATCTGGGTACGGACTCTGTCCGCCTCGGCCGATTCCTCTCCTACGGCTCCAAGCATCCACAGACTCTGTTTGAGGAGCTCGAACGCCTCTGCCAAGGCCAGGGGCTCCTGTCCCGCAGGTGGTCGACGCTCCGGCCGACGGCGCCGTCCTCTGGAGGGCTTTTCTGCCGCGGCAGGTTCCCGGGCCTTTTGGACCGGCCTTTCTCCTCCTGGTGGGACATTTGCATCCGGCCCGATATCAATGGCGTACTGACCGTTGTCGAGCTTGGTAAGACTCAACAGGCCGCGACGGCCGCACTCCTGCACGAATTTGCTGAACCGATTGAACCCCGCTTCCTTCTCGTCGAAATTGGGATCGACGGCTTGCATGACTTGTTTGAGCCTGTCGGAGCGCATCACATCGTCCTCTTCCTTCATCTTGAGGACAGCTTCGACGACCAGTTCCCAGGGATCCCGACGGGCCGTATCGACCTCGCCTTCCCTCGTGAATCCCGTAAGCTCGTTGTAGCTGTAGTACTCGTCGCAGTTTTGAATCAGGAGATCGCTGGACGACTCACGGATCCCGACACCGATCACGTACTTCGCGTACTCCTTCAGCTTGAGCACAAGGCTCGAGAAGTCGGAGTCGCCCGAGAGCAGGATGAACGTCCCAATCTCCGGCCGGGTGAAGACCAGCTCCAAGGCGTCGATGGCTAGCCGAATGTCCGTGGCGTTCTTCTTGTTCGACCCGAACGCCGGTGCGAAGATGAGGTCGATGGAGGCCTCCGACAGGGGGACGATGTACTGCGGATAG
>JBDHFY010000257.1:0-6026 GCA_039590195.1 Gemmatimonadota bacterium
AGGGTGGGGAGGAGCCGCCCGTCATTAGGGCGAAGCTCCGGATCGAGAGGCGTGAGTCGTGAGGCGACCGACCGTCCCCCTTTTTCTGAGTCACTAAATTCCTCGGACGGCGCCCATCGCGCCGGCAACCGACCTCCTCCATCCGATTGAGGGTGGCTATCCGCCCAACGACCTGCCGATCAGCGGCTCGCCCGCACGATCCGCAATGGTGGCAGCTCGCTCCCCGCTCGTGGCGGCTCGATGAAGGCTGCACGTTCGTCTGCTGGGGATGCTCGGAGGCCAGCTGAGCAGAGGCGGTCCGTCAGCGCCCAACCACGCGGCCCGGTCGCAACCCCAACCCCTCCACGATGCGGCGGAATCGAGGCTCGTCCCTGAAGGGGTCCAGCTCCGGATTGGTCATGAGCATGATCAGGGCGTCGAGCTCCCGCCTCTCCACGGCCCTCTCCATGATACGGTATGCACCATCTCGCTCCCCGAGGACGAAGTGCAGCACTGCATGCTGGGCGAGGTAGGGGCCGCCCGGATGGACCTCCATCTCGGTCATGAGGTCGTGCACCCCAGCCCTGTCGCCCCGGGCGACGAGAATTCGGCCCGCTTGCTCCCACCCCCATGGGTATTCTTCACCGCCAGACAGCGCGTCGGCCCTGGCGATCGCGGCCTCCGCTTCGTCGGGACGCCCGGCGTAGATCTCCAGATACGCGATGAGCCGGTGTGCTTCGTAGAAGGAGGGATCGAGCTCCATGGCCCGTGTCGCGGCCGCTCGCGTGGCCGCCGTGTCTCCAGCCGTCCAGTTGAGCCAGCCCCTGGTTCCGTGCCATGCCGCGGTCGTGGGCTCCAGCTCGAGGACATTCCGATTGATAGCCAGGGCTTCATCGTTGCGGCCCGTGAGCCAAAGGAACCAGCCGTACAGCACCAACGTCCCGACCGACCTGCTGATCTCGAGGCCTCGCTGGAACTCCCGCTCGGCGGCCTCGAACTCCCAATCCGCCACGAAGCGGACCCACCCGAGGGCGGTACGCGCCTCAGCGGTCCGGCTGTCCAGCACCAGGGCCCGCGGCGCCTCCCGTTCCACCACCGCACGGACCTCGCGGGCCGAGGCCCACCCGAAGAAGAGGGCGAAGCAGTGGGTGTAGGCCAGAGCGGAGTGGGCGGCGGCGAAGGAGGAATCCAGAGCGATGGCCCGCTCGAAGTGGGCCACGCTGCGACGGAATCCGTCCTCCGTCCAGCGAATGGCCTGCTCCTGGCCCAGGAGGTACTGCGCATACGCTTCGGGAACCACCGGTGCCACCCGCTCCAGCCCCTCCTGCTGCTCGGGTGTGAGCTCGGCTTGCATCCCCCGCACGATCTCGCCGGCCACCTCGTTGTGGAGGGTGAGGACGTCGGCCGCCGGCCGGGAGACCGTGGCTGCCCACAGGTTCTCGCCCGTGGCTGGATCGGTGAGCTCCATGGTCACCCGCACCATGTCCTCCGCCTGGAGCACCGAGCCGACCACCACTGCGTCGACGCCCAGCTCTTGCGCGATCTGCTGGGTGGAGAGGTCGGTGCCGCCGTATGCCGCCACCGCCCGGTGCCCCAGCACCCGCACCCCGGCCGCCGTGAGCACCCCGATGAGCTCCCGGGTCATGCCGTCCGCGAAGTAGCCCTTGAGCGTGTCACCGGTGGCGTTCTCGAGGGGGAGGACGGCGATGCGCTCCATGGCCGCCGCGCTTCGCGGGAGGCGGGTAACCTGTGTCTCGAGCTCCCCTCCGCCCAGGGCTCGACTGGCGAACCAGCCCCCACCCAGGAGCACCACGCCGGCCACGCCGCCCAGGGCCACCTTCAACCAGGACCCACCCCAGCTCGCGCTCGCGGCTGCCACGGACTTCGAGGGAAGGCGCAGAGCCCCAACCAACTGCCCTGCCGAGCTGAAGCGGTCGGCCGGATTCTTGGCCAAGCTCCGCGCCAGCGCCCCGGCGACCTGGGGTGGCACCGAGGCGCGGAGATTGGTGATGGGAGCCGGGTCGGTGACGATGTGTTGCCGTACCACCGCCGCCCGGGTGGCTCCGATAAACGGAGGCTGCCCGCTCAACATCTCGTACAGCACACACCCCAGCGCGTAGATGTCGCTTCGGCCGTCGAGATCGCTCTCCCCGGCCGCCTGCTCCGGCGCCATGTATCCGGCGGTACCGATCGCCAAACCCGTTTCTGTTAACCGATCGCCTCCAGCCGTATCGATGGCCCGGGCGATCCCGAAGTCCGCCACCCGCGCATGCCCCGCGGCGAGTAGGATGTTCTCCGGCTTGATGTCGCGATGCACGATGTTTTGCTGGTGCGCGAAGTCGAGCGCACCGGCGACTTCCCGTGTGAGCTGGATCGCGTCGTCGATGGGGAGCTGTTTCTCGCGATTCAGCCGATCCCGGAGCGACCCGCCCTCGACATAGGGCATGACGTAATACAGGAAGCCCCCGGCTTCCCCGGAGTCGTGCAGCGGCAGGATGTGGGGATGATCGAGCCGCGCGGTGAGCTTGATCTCGCGCAGAAACCGCTCAGGGCCGATGGCGGCCGCTAGCTCCGGCCGGAGCACTTTGACCGCTACCGGCCTGTGGTGCTTCAAGTCCTCGGCGAGATACACGGTCGCCATCCCGCCCCGGCCCAACTCCCGCTCGATGCGGTAACGGTCGGCGAGGGCAGCCTTCAGGCGGTCGAGTTGCTCGGCTTGGTCAGACACGGGGTGCTGCTCCGGGTTCGCAGCGAGGTAACTTAAGGGGGAAGCAACCGCCGCAGCCAGGTCACCCGAATCGCCTCAGCACCGTCGACCATCCAGCAGGACCTCGCGCTGCAGCCCACCCACGGCGTCCAGAGCGTCAACCGGGTGAGCCCAGCCGACCGAACCAGCTCGACTTCGTGATAGATGGACGGCTCGTGGAAGGTGCCGGGATCTCCGCGTCCGTCCCGACCGCATTGAAACCTCCCCTCCCCTCCCGGCGTAGGGCCCGTCGGTACTGCCGGCGGCGCGACACTACCCCATCCAGGGAGACTCACCGATGCAGACCTTCCTCCACGATCTGCGCTCTACTGGGCGCGGCATTCGCAACAACTGGATCTTCTCCCTGGTCGTGATACTCACTCTCTCCCTCGGCATTGGCGCCAACACGCTCATCTACAGCATCGTGGACGGCGTGGTCTTGAACCCGTTCCCCTTCCCTGAGCCCGACCGTCTCGTCGGAATCGGTAGCGAGTGGCCACGGTTGGGGCGCGAGCTGGGGTTTCTTGAGACCCTGTCCCCCCAAGAGTACCGCGATGTCAAAGAGCAGAGCCAGACCCTGGAACACATCGTGATGTGGGACATGGAGTACCGCTCTCTATCCGCGGGCGGCGACCGTCCCGAGGTGGTGCTTTCCGCGTTTTGGTTCGACGACGCGTTCCCCACGCTGGCGATGAATCCCGTCCTGGGACGCGGTTTCTCGCGCGAGGAGCTGGAACGCGGCGACCCCGTCGCCATCGTGAGCCAGCGATACTGGCGTACCAGCCTGGGCGGCGATCCCGACGCCCTGGGGAAGACGCTGTACGTCGAGGGCGACCCCGTCACGTTGATCGGCATCATCCCGGCCAAGGCCTCGTTGTTCGCCAGCGATCTCTGGACACCGATAGGGGCTAGCCCCAAGCGGTTCTCGCGGGGTCGACGCCAGATGCAAATCCTGGCTCGCATCAAACCGCGGTTTTCACTCGAGGACGTGAACGCGGAACTCAGCGCGATCTCGGGTCGGATCGAACAAGAGTACGGCCAAGAATTCGAAGAGTACGCCGGCTGGCGCATGCGCGCGCTACCATGGACGGAAGTGAACGTGCGCCTGGTGAAGCCGGCCGCGCTTGCTCTCCTCGGCGCGGTGGGTTTCGTTCTCCTGATCGTATGCGCCAACGTCGCAAGCCTCCTGCTGGCGAGGTCGTCACGCCGCCGCAAGGAGATCGCGGTGCGTACCGCACTGGGTGCTGGTCGGCTACGCATCGTGCGCCAGCTACTCACCGAGAGCGTGGTGCTGGCGGGCATCGGGGGCATCCTGGGCGCCGTGACCGCGTTCGTCGCCGTTCGGGCCCTGTTGGCAGCTATTCCCCGGGGCCTGCCCATCGCAATCGACGTATCGCTGAACTATCGAGTCTTGCTGTTCACTGCCGCCGTGTCGGTGCTGGCCGGCATCATCTTCGGGTTGGTTCCGGCGCTGCAAGTTTCCAGGACGGATGTGCAGGGCGTGCTGCACGCCGAGGGCTCCGCCGGCACCGGAAGCGCGAGCCGCCAGCGGCTGCAGCGCTTGTTCGTGGGGGCCGAGTTCGCCGTGGCCCTGGTCCTCCTCGTGGTGGGGGGATTGTTCGCCCATAGCTTCGTGCGCATGCAGAACGTGGACCCCGGGTTCGACACGTCGAACACGCTCACCATGCGGCTCACCCTCGCGGCGTCGCGCTTCACTCGAGAGGAGCGGGCGGCCTTCTTCCCCCGGCTGGTCGAGCGCGTGAACGCACTGCCCGGCGTCCGGGTGGCCGGGGCGGGCACCCAGTACCCTCCCGTGACCTTCGGTCGGCGATCGTTCTCGATCGAAGGCGAGTCGTACGCGAGCGAGGAGCACCTGCCGAATGCGTACTTCACGCTGGTCACCGACGGATATCACGAGGCGCTTGGCATCCCGTTGCTCCGGGGACGGACCTTCACGGTACAGGACAGACCGGAATCGCCGCTGGTCGCCGTCATCAACGAAGCAGCAGAGCGCCGGTATTTCCCAGCCGGGGATGCCATCGGTAGGCGCGTGAACACGGGGGGACCCAACGATGACGGTCCGTGGGCAGAAATCGTGGGAGTAGTGCGCGCCGTGCACAACCGCGGCCTCGAGCAGGATCCGCAGCCGGAGTTCTTCGCCAACATCCGCCAGATTCCGGGCGGCTCGAACCAGCTCTTTCTGATCGTTCGCACCGAGGGAGACCCCTACGGTTTCCTCGATGCAGTGCAAGCCGAGGTGGCCGCCCTCGATCCCAATCAGTCGGTATACGCGGTGCAGGCGATCGAAGACGTCTTCCACACCTTGGCGGCGCCGCGGCGCTTGGGCACGTTGGCGCTCACCCTGTTCGCGGTGTTCGCTGTGTGCCTCGCTGCCGCCGGTATTTACGCGGTGGTCTCGTACGGGGTCAGCGAGCGGACCAAGGAGATCGGTTTGCGTGTGGCGTTGGGTGCGGACCCGAGTGCCGTCCGGTGGCTCGTGGTGCGCCAAGCGATGCTGCCGGTGGCCATCGGCGGCGGCGTGGGCCTCGTCCTTGCCCTCCTGATTGGGCGCAATTTGTCGGACCTGCTCTTCGGGTTGAGCGGCACCGACCCGGCGACCGTGAGCGTGGTGGCGCTCCTCTTGGGAAGCGTAGCCGTCAGCGCGAGCTATGTCCCCGCTTTCCGCGCGAGCCGGTTGGCACCGACGGTGGCGCTGCGCAATCAGTAGAGGATGCGGGCGGTGACGACCTACGCCAGACGACCCCTTGCGCAACTGAACACCTGCAGTGGGGATCGAGCGTGCCCCACACGCCGCCTCGATTCAACGTCACCCCCTCGGCTTGATCAGCACCTGGAACCGCCGATCGCAGTAGTCCGGGGGGCTCCGGGTAGCGAAGCTGGGCAGCGTGCTCGGCCGCGGCCTCCCCGTTCCCAAGCAGCAGCGCACGATTCGCCGGGCGTCGTCCAGATTACGGGTCCGTCTCGCCAGCGCCCATGAACATGCAGAGCGGTCGTAGATCGCCGCCCGGCCTTGGTCCCGGTCCCCGCCGGCGCCGCGGGGGCGGCTGACGGGGCTCCTGGGTTCTGGGCTCGCTCCGGGGCACCGGCGCGTCCCCCCGCGGCACCCGCCCCACCGGCCGCATGAGGGTGGGCGCGGTAGGGATTTAGTGACTCGGTAAAAAAAGGCTCTTCGTCGATTTGGGTGCAGCGCGGAGACGCAACGTGGCAACCGCGCGTGCCGGTCAGCCCTCAGGAAGCACTCGTGTCAGAAAGCGGTTGGTGCCGTTCAGCACCGCCCGAA
>JBDHFY010000258.1:0-6025 GCA_039590195.1 Gemmatimonadota bacterium
GCGGCGGGACACGCGCTAAAGAGGCGCCAAGAAGAAGCGAAAGCCCCACAACGAAATCGTTGTAGGGCTTTCAGTTGCCCCTCCTGGGCTCGAACCAGGACTCTCCTGATCCAGCCGGCGACCCGCAACACAGCGGGAAACAACTAAGCGTAGCAATCATGCGATATTCTGGGCGTTGGTGTTGTGTCCTAAGGGTGAGAAAACGGGTCAAGATCGCACGCAACTCACAACAAGACTCACAACGAGAACCTCTCCTGACTCGGAGGAAGCTTTCTTAATTCACGATGTTACACCCCGAGGACAGGTGGCCGAGTGGTTGAAGGCGCAAACCTGGAGAGCAGGGAGGGAGGCGCGGGAGGACGCTCGCACGGACGACACTGGCGGCGCCGTTGGTGTCACACAGCGAAGACCTCCAAAGAGCGTCTGATCGCTTCAGGCGTTCCCTCCAGAGATAGCCGGCCGCGTTCCACCGCCTGTCCGACCGACAGGCTCTCGCTCGCGAGATCCAAGAACGTCTCCTCGTCGGTGACGAATTGGACGTCCGGGCTGGGAGCCGACCCTGACCGCGTCTCGATTGATTGATTATGGATGCATGCGTGGAATACGTGGCCCCCCACGTCGTATTGGTAGATTGCATCGATCCCCGCTGCCTTGTCGGCCTGGAACCGGGCTGTGAGCGCCAATGGGTTCCACTGCGCCGACCAGTGATCGTTCGGGCGCGGGTGCCCGAGCGCGGTCACGCCCCATCTCGCCAGCTCCACCAGCGCCGGCTCAAGCGCCCTGCCCATTTCCGTCAGCTCATACGCGCGTATCCTCGGCGCGCTCAGCAGTACTTTTCTGACGATGCTCAGAGTCTGCAATTCGCGCAGCCGCGCAGCCAGCAGATTGGTTCCGATGCCTGGGAGGTTGTCCAACAGTTCCTGATACCGGCGCGGTCCGCTCAGCAGTTCGCGAATAATCAACAGAGTCCAGCGCTCTCCCACGAGGTCTAACGCCCGCGCGAGCGAGCAGTACTGACGGTAGCTCCTCTTGCTCACGACTCGCCCCCTTGACGAAACTTTAAAATAATATAGTATATTGTATATCTCTTTCAAGGGCCATCAATGCTTTTACGATATGCTCTCAAAGCCAACGGCCTTTTTTCTACCGCTTCCGGCGTGGCTCTCGTGTTGGGAGGTGGTTGGCTTGCGGCGGTCGTTGCAGTAGGGCCGGGCTGGCTCTACCGCGCGATCGGGGTGGGGCTGGTCCTTTTCGGGCTAGGGCTGTTGCGCAATTCGAGCCGCGCCGAGATGAACCTGGCCGAGGTTCAGCTGGCGGTGGCGATGGACTGGCTGTGGGTCGTGGGGAGTACCGTCCTGGTGCTGCTCGCTCCGGGCATGAGCACTACCGGCGTGTGGATCGTGGCGTTCGTCGGCTTGGTCGTCGCGGATTTCGCGGTGCTCCAAGGGTTGGGGCTGCGGCGTCTGGGCAAACCCGCCCGACCGGGTGTGGCGTGAGCCGCAGCGTCAGCCCCCGCCAGTCGCCGACAACTGGATGGGCCACTGACTTAGGCGTCATCCTCCAAGGAGAGATCCCGGACGAGGGAAGCGCACGGCAGTTCCAGTGCCGTTGTCCGTCTTTGGAGATTCGTGGATCGTCGCGCCCAAGTTCTGCACACGCCGCCAAAAAGAAGCGAAAACCCCACAACGAAATCGTTGTAGGGCTTTCAGTTGCCCCTCCTGGGCTCGAACCAGGACTCTCCTGATCCAGAGAGCGACCCGCAACACGGCGGGAAACAACTAAGTGTAGCAATCACGCGATGTTCTGGGCATCGGTGTCGTGTCCTCAAAGTGAGAGAACGGGCCCAAATCGCACTCAACTCACAACACGACTCACAACGAGAACCTCTCCTGACTCGGAGGAAGCTTTCTTAATTCACGGTGTTACACCGCTAGGACAGGTGGCCGAGTGGATTAAGGCGCACGCCTGGAGAGCAGGGCGGGTGGCGTCCAAATCACGGCACCATGTCACACTTTCTGTGATAGACCGCACGATCTGCCGTAGTTCCCACCCCCAAATGTCACAATCTGCCGTCCTGAATCGACAGCTCTGCAGCATGGCGATCTGGCTACGCCGGGCCCATCGCATATAGAGGCGTGCGCAAGCTGCTCGCTCTCTCCGGCTCGAGTCACACCGGGAGGCACCTACTTGCACCTTCTTCCTGGTGTCCGCCAACGCCCGCACGTACAGCCTCTCATCTTCTTCCCGAGTCACTGAATCCGCCCGGCCGCGTCGCGCGTGGGTTCCTGCGGAGCCAAGGGCCTGGGGTCTCATCAAGCCCCCCGAGGACGATTAGAGGATTATGATAGTCCTCACATACTCGGCAACTCGTCTTCCTTCTCCGATCATACCCTCCCATGTTGAGGTCGACACGCGCCTCATCCATGGCGCCTTCAAGGAGCTATTCATGAGATGTACGGCACTGGTGGTTGAAATCTCTGGCGCGCGCGCGCTGTCGGGATGCTCGACCACTGAGGAGGTCACCGGCCCGCAGGCGTTTGGTCGGTGGGTAGGCGGGTGCCTGGATGGTTGGCTGGCGGCGTCGCGGCACCGGGGCGCGCCCTGCCTTCGCCCGTGTAGCGTGCAGCATCGACGGATGCATCCCGGCCACCCGCCCCTTTTCCAGGTCTCCGCCAGCAGAGGCATATACACCCTCTCCCGTTCTTTACCGAGTCACCAAATCCCGAACGGCGCACGGGCGGATGGGGATGATCCCGGGCTTCCGCCAGGATGAGGGCAAGGGCCCGGGCACAACCATTATGACGGGGAGGCAGCCAGGTTCGGAGGGGGACATCCCGGCAGTTCTGGTCCTAGACCAGCTCGGGAGCTTTCACTCCTTCGCGCGGGAGGCCCTTGCTCAGGAGGGCTACAAGGTTCTCTGGGGAGAAAGCCCGCACGAGGCGATCTCGGCGCTCGTGCGGGGCCGCTTCGCCGCGGTCCTGGTGGACGTGTGTGTCCCCAACAACGGCCTCCTCCAAGGGGTGGAGTCGGTGATCCGGATGCGGAGCGGGGCTCGCACCGTGGTGGTGACGGGGTGTCCTCTGATGGATGCCGCGGCCCGCGTCCTCTATCCGGAGGCAGTTGGCTTCCTCCAGAAGCCGTGCACGCCGGAGGAGCTCCGCAACCTGGTCGCCGGCCGGCCCGAGGCTCCGTCGTCGGGCGACGATCCCGGGCTCCCGTTCCACGGGATCGTCGGCACTTCACCGGGCATCAGACAAGTGATCGAGCAGATCCTGGAAGTGGCCCCCACGGAGTCGACGATCCTCATCACCGGTGAGACAGGCGCGGGAAAGGAACTCGTGGCGGCCGCCATCCACGAATGCTCCCATCGACGCGACCGGCCGTATGTCGTGGTGGATACCCCGGCGCTCTCCGAGACCCTCTTAGAGTCCGAGTTTTTCGGCCACACGAAGGGCTCGTTCACGGGAGCCGTCAGGGACAAGCCCGGCCTCTTCGAGGCCGCTGACGGGGGGACGATTTTCCTCGACGAGATCGGTGACGTACCACCCGCGGTACAGATTCGGCTCCTCCGGGTAATCCAGGAGCGGGAGGTACGCCGCCTGGGGGCCGTGCAACCGAACAAGGTTGATGTCCGCGTCATCGCGGCAACGCAGCGGGACTTGCTGGAGGCCGTGAGATACGGTCGGCTGCGTGCGGACCTGTACTATCGGCTGACCGTGTACACCATCAAGATTCCGCCTCTCCGGGAGCGGACCGAGGACATCCCTGCGCTGGTGGAGTATGCGTTGAGGACCACGGGATCGAAAGGTGGACGAGCAAGCGGTTGCACGGAGCTGGCCCTGCAAATGCTCAAGAGCTACCACTGGCCCGGGAACGTCCGCGAACTTCTGGCGGTGCTCGAGCGGACACAGATCAGCGCGCGAGGCGACCAGCTCGCCGCGACGGACCTCCCGGAGCGGATTCGAGTCGCGTGGAGAGAGAAGATGCTCTCGGGCGAGGAGTCGCAGGAGAGGACCGCCATCATCCAGGCACTGGAAGAAGCGGAAGGGCACCGGGGAAAGGCGGCCGAGGTGCTGGGTGTCAGTCGTACGACGCTCTGGCGCTGGCTGACGCGCCATGGTCTCTGAGACCGAGGAACGGTTTCAGACTCCCTCGGTGCCTGTCGCGACCTCAGGCCCCGAACGCCACCGCGGCAACCGGTTATCCGGCAACGGGTTCCAATCACGCCACCTGAGACAGACCGCCTGATGTGCCCGGCTCCGCTCATCACGAAGACGGGTTTGATCGGGATCAATCGACACCAACAAACGGAGCACTCGACAAGAGCGGACTCCACCGGCTGCGACATGCAGCCGGTGGAGGTATCTCAGCTTCGCTGCGAGCGACTGCGAGACCATCGAGGGGCTTGAAACGTGACTACCGAGCCGCCATGCCGTTGGCGCCGGCTGGTAGCACACCGAAGTCACCGATGTGCGTCAGACCTCCTTTCGCCTCGGCGAGGAACGCGCCGACGGTGCCGCCGCCGTTGCGCACGTACAGGAAACGCCCGCCGGGCGTGAACGCCGCATCCAGTGGCGCGATACCGGTGCCCGCCACCGCCTCCACCAGCGTCAACGTGGCGCCGGGGCCGATCGCCAGGGAGGAGATGGTGCCGCTCCCCGTGTTGGTGGTGTAGGCGAACGAGCCGTTCTGGCTGATGGCGATCCAGCAGGCCGCCGTCTGGGTCGTGGCCACCCGGCCGGAAATCAGTGCCAGGTTGCCATCCCGATCCAGCCGGTAGGAGGAAGCGGTGCTCGCGCCCGGCCCGCCCCCGACGGCCTCGGACACGACCAGGTCGCCGCGCTGGTTAAAGTTGAAGCCGAACGGCGTCTGACCGGCCGAGGCTTGAGCGTTGGGACCGCTCGCCACCCCGTCGGATCCGACCGTGTATGTGCTGATCGTATTGGTCGCCTTTTCAGTCACCACCAGTATGCGGCCGTCGGGACTGAACTGGATTTGGGCGGCGCCGGCTGTCGGCGAGCTGAGCGGTCGGATCGACCCGGGGATCGGTGTCAGCGCTCCGTCCGTCCCGACGCGGAACCCGGCGATGCCGCCGGAGCCTCCGGCGTTGAGCACATAGAGCAGGTCGCCGTGCTCGGTCAGGCTGATCGGGCGCTGGCCGCCGGCCGGGACGCTCGGGCCGCTGAGCTGCAGCCCGGTCCGCGACACATGGAACGCCGAGATATCGTCGCTGCCGGCGTTCACCACGTACAGACGGCGGTGGTCCTTCGTGAGGATCACGGACCCTTGGTTGCCCAGACCGCCGCCGGTGCCGGTCCCGCCCGTCGCATACGTGCCGTCAGACGTCAGCTGGCCGTCGGCCGAGCGATCGAAGACGATGACCGAGTTGCCGCCGGTCGCGTTGGTCATCAGGTAGACGGCACCAGGGCCCTCCAGTCCCGCCACTGACGCCGTGAGACCGAGTTCCGTCCCGGGCTCAAGCGGCGCCTCGGAACAGGCCAGAGCGGCCAGTCCGACGAATGCTGCGAGCCACAAACCGCGATTCGTTCGCATCTGCTCATCTCCTTGAAACGAAGTTGATGCCGTAGCGGCCGGTGCGGGGTCCGCGTAAGAGCGCCCTCCACCGAACCGCAGTCGACAGATATCGGTGGCCAGTTCCCACGCGCGCACACTTGCCAGATGGTTGGCGGAATGACCCGCTGCGCCGTGGCTAGACCAGCCGTCCCAGCCAAGTGCAACGGTAATGCCGCCATCCTACCTCTCTCGGAAACCGTCGAAGTGGGTGCCGGGCAAGCGATTAGGAATCGGCCTCCCGGCGCGGTCCTCTGGTCCGGTCGTTCCTCTAACGCCGGACAAGGGTCACGAGCTGTTTCACGAAACACCCTCGGGAGCCCAAACGGGTCGGCAGGAAATTGCGCGGGTGGCAGCCTTGACAGGCGGGAGCTTCACCGATGCGAGGAGCGCTGAGGACGTGCGTCGAGCCATGGAGCGATCCCTGGCCCTCTCCTACGAAGTACTGGATGCG
>JBDHFY010000259.1:0-6002 GCA_039590195.1 Gemmatimonadota bacterium
CTGTCCACCCTGATCATCGGCGGTGTGACACCTCACGCAAACCGCCCCCTCTCCAAGCCCAAGCATCTCGTCCGATGCCGGGTGGATGTCGTGGTTCCGGTGGCACGTGGCGCAACCTGGGTTGCCCAACAGAGCGAACACCCTCGAGTGCCGGCTCTCGTTGAAAAGCTCCGCCATCATGGAATGACATTGCGCGCAGACGTTTCCAACCCATGCGAGTCCGGGAGGTGCGGCGCCATGATTGCCATGACAATCGTTGCAAGTCGGCGCCGAGAGATCGCCTCCTTCGCTGATCGTCTCCCAGTGGATGCTCGTCTGATACTGCTCGAGCTGGTCGATCGGAATATTGTAACGTGCCATGCGCTCTGCATCGGCATGACACCGCCCGCATGTGGCCGGCACGCGAAGTGGGTGCACGCTGGATCTCGGGTCGGAAGCCTGTTTGATGGAGTGCGCCGTGTGGCAGCCGGTACAAGTCGCAACGTTGGGATCGTCGTCGCTCAGTAGCCTTTGACCATGCACCGAGGTTTCGAATTCAGTCACCTGATCGACGCGAAGCGCGGGGTTGAAGCGTCGCATGAACTGTGCGTTCGAATGGCAACGACCACAAAGCTCCGGCACCTGTTCGCGCTGTGGCGAACCGATGTACCCCTTCGCGGGGTCCATTGCTGCCGGCCCGACAATCGTCGCATCTCCGCCGTGACAGGCAATACAGATGAACCCTTTGGTTGCGTGAATGTCTTCGGAGAACTGCTCGGCGGGAGCCGAGAGGCGCTCGTCGGGAAGCACCTGATGGCATGTAATGCAACTGTCCTGCTCGGATTGCGCCACAGCCGCCTGCGGCCAGACGACGACAAGCAACAGACCCCACAGCGGTGCGCCCCAGAATCCGAACCGCATCAACGTGTTGACTGGAGGAAGGCTGCGAGATCGGCCATCTCGGTCGGCGAGAACGTTGACCATCGGTGAGGCTGGTCGCCAGCGTCCGCTTCGATCAAGGCATGGTTCCACAGGACCGAGATTACTTCGGCCGGGGACGCGAGTGGTGCGATTCGCGCAAGGTCAGGTGCTGCGGTTGCACCGCTTCCATCAAGCGAGTGGCAGGCGAGACAACCTTTCTGGCGGACACGGGTCCGCCCGAGCTGGGACGTGCCCGAACCGGCGAAATAGCGAACGGAGTACAAGTAGGCGACCAGATCGGCCATCTCCTCGGGCTGAAGCTGGGGAACGGAGATCCCACGGGCACGCATCGTCGTCAGCATCGCGGGTTGCTTGTTCCACATCGCGGCCGCGAACTCGGTCAGGCTCCGGTGCGCTGACCGTGCGGCGAGATCAGGCGCCCCCCGGCCACCCTGACCCCGAATGCTGTGGCACTGGATGCACCGCTTTTCGGTAAACAGCGTTCGCCCTTCCTCTGCTCGGCCCGGCAGAACGGCAACTCTTTGATCCAAGGGAGTCGTCACGTTCGAGCCGATATACCCGATCAGATCGATCAGCTGTGAGCCGGTGAATGTCGGTCGTTCGATCCCCCTAGTTTGGAGCACGTCGCTCATCGCCGGGCCATGATTCCACATCGCGGATGCGATTTGAATTGGCGATCCGTACTCGGCGAAGTAGTCGAGGTTCGGACCGACGACTCCGCCAACCCAGCCAACCTGATGACACACCACACATCGTTTATCGGAGAACAGACGCCGACCATTCTCCGTATCGGGGGCCGGATCGAAGTAGTCGATTGTGAACAAGAACGCGACGAGATCGCCGGATTCTTGTCGATTCAGACTCGGCCACGCGACACCGAGCTCGCGCATTCGCTCGAACATTTGCGGTACGTGGTTCCACATGTCGGCAGCCAGATCGTAGAGGGACCGGGCCTCCCGGGCGCGACCGAGATCAGGCCCTCCGGTACCCCCTTGCCCATCGATCGTGTGGCAGCGCACGCACTCCTTGGCACCAAAGACACGCGCCCCTGCGGTCGCGCTCTGGGTGGGACCGGTGAACGCTTGCGCCCAAGTCGATTGCGGCGAGAACGCGAACAAACCAGCTACGGTTAGCACCGCCGCAACGACACGAACGTTGTTCAAGACACTTGGGAGAGGTTTCGAGACGATGGCCTTTCGCTTACCCTCGGTATCCGCTCGCCTACTCTGCCTTCTTGGCGGCAGGCTTAGGGCCGAGGCTCAGGATGTAGGCGGCAGCCGCTTTGACCTGTTCGTCGGTGAGCTTGTCGCCAGCCGCCGGCATCGCTAGCCCACCTGTCTTCTCCGATGAGACCCCCAGCTTGATCACCTTCACCAACGCTTCGAGGGTGCCGCCCTCGGCGAACTTCCACTCAGCGTCGGTCATGTCGCCGGTCATGTTTTTGACTCCCTTGGCATCCGCTCCGTGACACATCTTGCAGCCAGCATTACCAGCGAAAACCTCGGCGCCGGTGGCAACCGTTTTGGCAGTCACTCCTTCGGGCATTGGGGTCTGTCCGGACAAGAGGCTCGGGCTACCGCTTATCGCCGTTGCCATCAATAGACAGATGGCCAACCCCGCGCATCGGGTGAGGTTGACTCGCTGCATCAAAACGCTCATCGGCATATCTCCTTTTCCAGTTTCCATAAGGGGGATCCCTACTCACCAATGTAGGCGATTCCCCTAGCCGGACATAGCTACTCCACGCTCAGTCGAGCTGTGAGCTGAAGTGGCAGATCCCACAGGACATTTCGCTCCGATCGGCGACCCGGTCGGGATCGAAGTCCGGTCCATGCGGATTGATTCGCCATCCGTCCTTCGCCGAGTGGCAGCGTAGACACGAGCTTTGTTGGTGGCACGTGGTACACGTCTCGAGATTCTGACGCGCCGCCCGCCCGTGGCCAATCAACCACGAGTCGGTCGCATCGTGGTAGGCGGCATTGCTCCGGCCTCCCTGCGCAAAACCGATTCCCTCGTGGCAATCGCGACAGAATGCCTCGCTGGAGTGACAGGTGGCGCACTCAGTTTCCCTGGCAAACGCCTCGGCGCCGTGCCGAGCGACGAAGTTCACCGGGTGGAATCCGGGGCTCGAAGGGCCATCATGGCAATCCGCGCAAAAGGTCTCGGTGTGGCACGTGCTGCAGTTCGGGATCCCCGCGACCGCCGCCGAACGGTGCTGAACCTTGAAGTCCGGTGTATGGCCCGGAGGACCTCCGGCAGCGATCACTACGCCAAGCGGTCCACCCGATACCGGGGTGGGAAGCTCGCTAATGACGGCGGGTCCTGCATCACTGTGACACGTCTCACAGCTCGGTTGGGCGTGACAGTTCGCGCAGGTGGCGATGGCCTCGTTGGCCTCGGCGCCGTGCGCCTCGTTCCAATCGAACCGCCCGTGGCTCGTGGGCGCGGGCCACTGTCCGGGTCGATTGGCGACCAACGACGCGACGCGCTCGTCCCGCGGCAGATCCTGGATTTGGGTGATCCGCTCGGCGTTCAGATGACAGCGGCGGCAGCTATCCTGAGAATGACAAACCGAACACCGTGCCAGATTCTCTGCCGCATCTGAGGAGTGCATCGACAGGAAATCATCCCGTTCGTGGTCGCTTGGCTGTGGAAACATCGCGATCTGATCCACAGTCAGTGTGGTCGCCTCGCCGAGCGGCTGGTGGCACTTGGCGCAATCGACTCCGGCTGCTTGGTGCTCTTCCGCGCTGGGTGCATGGCAGGTCAGACACGCTGTCAGGTTCGCCCGCTGGATCTCCATGGGCGCCGCGGCATCGGGCATCTTGTGGCACAGCGCACACGGCGCCGGCGGGTGTTTGGAGTGAGAAAACGTCACGTTGCTCGCCGGCGGAGAAGGTCCCGCCCAGTCGACCACAGGCTGCACCGTGCCGTTGTGGCACCCGGCACACGTCTCAGGCGTTACCGAATAGACAGCGGTCGTATCACCGGATGTGATCCCGGCGTGACACCCCTCACAGCTGGGAAACAAGCCGGCGTGTTTGGCGTGCGGAAAGCGGTCGGGCTGCGGAACCGAGAACAGTGCGCCACCCCCGATCCCGAGAACCAACACAAGGAAAAGTGCGCTCTTTTTCATCGGTAGCCTCCTTCCCGACTGCCCATATCGCTGCCAAAGCGATAGGCGAGCCCGATGTGGCCACGTGTCTGCGTCCAATCCGAAACTCGAGCACGATCGAACGAGAGGCTGTAGCCGCTCACGCTTCCGGTCAGCGAAATGTCCCCAATCCGCCACGCGCCTTCAACGCCACCGCCCGAGGTGATCTGCTCTCCGAGCCGAAACTCGTTGAACGTCTGCGTCGATGAGCCGCGAACCGCGAGATAGGTACCCGGGTCGAACTCGTAGCCGACCATAAGGTCGCCGCCATATCGCGCCGCGCCAGAGCCTCTCTCGGCACGGTAGGTCCCGTCGGTGAACCAGTCACCCCATTCCCAACGCGCGCGCCCGTGAGCCCGCCACCCGTCTTCCTCGAAGTCCAAGAAGTCGGCCCCGGCGTCGGTTTCCTCGTAGCTGCGGTAGGCGCCACCGCCCTCCAGGCTGAGCGTCGTTCCAGGCACACTCCAAAAGACCGTCCCCCCGCCCTCGGTGTACCCGACCGGCGTGAACGCACCCCAAATCGTCCAAAGCTCGAAGTACGGCTCGTAGTGCCGCGCGTAACCGGCCAACCGGACGCCGGCCGCGATCGGTGTGCTGGCACGCAATTGGAGCTCGTTGAACTCGTCGAACGCCAGGTCGTAGTCGAGTGAGAAGTCAACCGTAACCCGCTCGACGAGCGCGCGAGCGTCGAACGCCATCCGTTCGGTGTAGAGCCCGGCCTGATCAGTGCGCATTTCGCGCTGGTACGTAAATGTCCCCGAAACGGCATTGCCCATACGCGCGTTGACATCGAACCCCACCAACCGGGCACGCTTATCGGGCGCGAAATCATCGGCCTCACGCAATAGGTCTCCGTCGCGTGGAGCGTTGAGCCCACGCGCTAGACTCCAGCCATAGAATGCTTCGACCCGCAACGGCTCGACACCGCGCCACAACACGGATCCGCCATCGAAATTGTAATAACCCAGCCCCGACGTTCGACTCAACCGCCCCCCGCGGAATCGGAAATCCGAGCGGTCGTAGCTGACATAGGCAGTGATCGCCTCGATGTCCTGGCCGCTGCGTGGCCAGAAACTGTCGGTCCCATAGCGCCCACGCAGATGAACGTTGGCCGCTAGACCGCGGATCCCGGGCCAAGCGACCAGGCTGAGGTCCTGGGTGACGACCGAGATCGATTCCTCTTCGTCCACAGACCCGAACCAGCGACAGAACTCGCCCGGGATGCAGCTCACGACCGTCCCGTCATCCAGCACGCGACGGACGCCATCTCCAGCCACCGCCCCTTCAGGGAGGCTGTCGCGTTCCAAACCGCGCAGCTCGAGGAAACTTCCCGCGACTCGGAACTCGCCGCGATACCCCTGGGCCATCAGGCACTCCGGACCCAGCAGCACCGCCAGGGCAAGCGCAACTCCTGCCAACCAGCGACGTTTCATCCTCTCCTCCTAACGGTAACCAAACAGCATTGTGAGAATAATCAGAAAAATCAGCGTCAACCCGACCGCGAGAGCGATGAAACCAAAGATCTTGAACCCGCGTTCCACACTTTCGGGAAAGGGATCAACCAGCCGCTCCTCCAGCTTCCCGGCGGCAACGAGTTTTTCATACTCTCTTGGTTTGTCGTACTTCAATTCATCGAGCGCGACACGACCGGTGAAGATGACCGGGTCCATCGGGAACTTGTCCAAGCGAAAGTGCGTGTTGAAAAAGTGAACGGTGAAAATAAACGCCACTGCTAGCAAAGCTTCGTCGCTGTGGATAATGGTGGCAATGTTGATCGACCGACCGGGCAGAATGTACGTAAACAACTCCGGAAACCAGAGCATGAGACCCGACGTGCCGATGACGATCATGCCCCAAAAGACAGCGAAGTAGTCGAACTTCTCCCAGTACGTGTACCGCCCGTATCGTGGACGTGGTCCAAACCCGA
>JBDHFY010000260.1:0-9109 GCA_039590195.1 Gemmatimonadota bacterium
CCGGAGGAGCCGGCGTCTGTGAGATGGTGAATCCGGGGGGGGGGGGAGCAGCCAGGAGGATTCCGCGTATTCCTCATATAGAGAGCCCCCTCCCCCACCCCGCCCAAGGTCTTAGGGCTTGGGGCTTAGGCAGTAGGGTTTGACCGCGTCCCTGAGGAGCGCTCGCCACGAGCGCGTCTCGAAGGGCGCGGTGCGATCGATGGCCGCACCGTGACCACTGTTGGGCGGTTGAACCCTAAGCCCTGGTGAGGTGCCGGGGCGCGGAGGGGACTGCCCAAGCCCCAAGCCCTTGGGCAGGGCAGGGCGGCTGGGCTCACTCCGGCTTCAACGCACTGACCACATCCACCCGTGTCGCTCTGCGCGCCGGAACCGTGCACGCCAACAGGCCCGCCAGCGTGAGCGTGATGAGGATGGCGCCGTAGACGGTGGGGTCGTTCACGTTCACGTCGAACAACACAAGCTGCAGCGGCCGGCTCAGGGCGACGCCGAGCCCGAGCCCGATGGTCATCCCGATCCCGAGTTGCACAAGGCCTTTCTTCAACACGAGGCGGATGATGTCCTTGCCGTAGGCGCCCAGCGCGATGCGAATTCCCATCTCCTGCGTGCGGCGGCTCACGGAGAACGCCATCACCCCATAGAGTCCCACCGCCGACATGAACAGGGCGATGACACCGAAGATGGTGAACAGCGACCCGAACAACCCGAACGCCCACGTGTTGGTCTCGATCACGCCCTCCATGGAGTCCACCCAGTAAATTGGCAGGTTCGGATCGAGTGCGGCGACGGCCTCACGCACGTCCGGAGCCAGGCGCATGGGCGGGCCTGCGGTCTTGACCACGATGCTCATGAACCTGATCTCCGGCGTCTGTGCGTGAGGCGTGTAGATCTGCTCGGGCCGCCGGGCGTCGTCGCCGATGCCGCCCACGCCCCCGCCGATGTGGAGGTCCGGGATCACTCCCACAACCGTCAGCCAGGGCTGCTCCGAGTCGGAGCGACCCAGACGGATGCGCTTGCCGACGGGAGATTCGCCGGGAAAGAACCGCTGCGCAAAGCCCTGGTTGACGATGGTGACCGGAACATTGTCTTCGCTATCCTGGGTTCCGAAATCTCTTCCCTGGCTCAGGCTCACGCCGAACGTCTCGAAGAATCCAGGGGTGATGTAGGCCATGTAGGCCTGGGGGTAGTCTTGATCCGTGGCGTAGCTTGCACCCTCCACGGCGAATCGCCCGCGGCCGCTCCCGGTCGCGGGGAGATTTGTGGTGAGGGCGGCGGAACGCACACCCGGCAGTGCCTGCACGCGCTCGCGGAGCTGGTCGTAGAACTGCAAGCGGCTGTCTGCGTCCGGGTAATCCGCTTCGAACAGCCCCACCCGCGCAGTGAAGACGTTCTCGGCGTCGAACCCCATGTCCAGGGTCTTGATGTTGACCACACTCTTCACCATCAATCCGGCCGCCACCAGCAACGCGCACGAGAGGGCGATCTCACCCACGACGAGGCCCGTGCTGAACCGGCTCGCCCGAAGACTCGAAGAGCCCCTGGACTCGTCTTTCAGAATTTCGTTGATGTCGGCTCCCGAGGCCTTGAACGCCGGCACCGTTCCCGAGACGAGACTCGCAACGAGGGTCACGGCGAGGGCAAACAGCAGCACCGGGGGGTGGAGTTGAATGTCGATCCAGTACGGCTTCTCGATGTCGACGAGGGCGTTATTGAAGAGGTTGACGCCAACCTGGGCAATGACCAGACCAATGACTCCTCCAACGACGGCGATGACCGTTGCTTCGGCCAGGAGCTGGCGAATGACTCGGAAGCGGCTGGCACCGAGTGCCGAGCGGATGGCCACCTCTTTGCTGCGCACTGCAGCACGCGCCAGCAGCAGGTTCGCCACGTTGGCGCAGGCAATGAGGAGTACCCCGAACACCGCCACGAGCATTGCATAAAGCACGGCCACGATCTCGCGCGGCATATAGTACTCGGTGTACGGCGTGATCAGCACGCCCACGCCCTCGTTGGTCTGGGGGTAGTCGGTGGCGAGCCGTTGCGCGATGCCGGTCATCTGCACCAGGGCTTCGTCCGGCGTGACCCCTACCTTCATGCGACCGAACACCTCGACCCACAAACCCTCACCGCGTTCGTGCTCCAGAGGATCCATGCCTATCGGGACCCACACGTTGCTGGAGAACGGAAAGCGGAAGCCGGCAGGCATGACGCCGATGATGGTGTGTGGTCTGGCGTTTGCCTGTATCACCTTGCCGATGATGTTGGGATCACCGCCGTACCGGTTCTGCCACACCTCGTAACCGATGACGATCGTGAGTGGGGCACCGGGTGAGTCCTCGCCCTCGAGGAACGATCGGCCGAGGATGGGCACAACACCCGTCTGCGCAAACGCGTTCGCACTCACGAACGCGCCGTCGAAGCGCTCGGGCCGGCCCTCGTCGTCCGCCACGTTCACCGTGCCCCAGTAGTATGCCGCGAGACCCTCGAACGCCGTCTGTTGCTCCCGCCAGTCCATCAGGTCGTGGCTGGGCACGCTGCTCTGCGTAACGTCCTGCGAAGGTCTGGTCCGATTCAGGTGCACCAGCCGGTCTGCGCCCTCGAAGGGAAGACCCTTGATCACCGACCCGTACACGACGCTGAAAGTGTGAGTCGTGATACCGACGCCCAGGGCAATGGTCAGCACCGCAATCAGCGACAGGCCGGGCGTCTTGTACAACATGCGAATGGCGAACCGAATGTCCTTGAACAGCGATCTCATGGGCTCTCTCCGGGGTGTTCCCAGCGGCGGGTCTTCATGCGGAAGTGCTGCCACCTGTCGGTGGCCTCTGTGTCTCGCGGTCCTTAAGAGTCCGACGGTGAGGACGTGTCTCCAGAACCACACCCTGGCGCGCACCGGACCCAGGCGCGGCTCCACGTGCTCGGCGTACTCCTCGTAGAGATCCCCCGCGATGGCATCGGGCTCGATCCGGTCCAATAGCCGGAGGACCAGTCGGGGCAGACGGGGCGGGGGAGGCAGGGGACGGGTCATGTACCTGTTTGACCCCCGTGATCGGCCCCCGCCCCTGCTTCGTGTCCTTCCCACATGGCGGCCACCATGTCCCTGGCGCGTCGCAGGACGGCCAGTCCCTCGGCCTCGAGCCTGAAGTGCCGCTTCGACCGGCCGCCCCTGGTGGCGGTGGGTTCTCCGCTATACGACGAGACGAAGCCCTTTTCCTCGAGTCGGTGGAGCGTGGGGTAGATGGCTCCCAGGGTCACCGACCGCCCGGTCCGTTCCTCGATCTCCCGACGGATGGTGACACCGTAGGCTCCCTCGCCCAGCCGCATCAGGGCCAGCAGAACCATCTGCTCGAACTCGCCTAGGTAGTTGCCTTTGCTCATATCTCAAATCTTTTAAGACAAATACGGAAGCAGGGCAGAAGAGTTTCAGGCCCATCTCCCCGCCCCCAGCCCCACCTGCTGCCAGCGGCCAGCTGCCGGCTGCCAGCCCAGCACCACTCCGCCCCACCCGCTGCCGGCGACCAGCTACCAGCCGGTTGGCGAATCTAAGGTCGGTGATCGCACGGGTCCTCTGAGCCCCACGCCCGATCTGGCTGCCCGAGGCACGGTGGGCGACGCGGCGAGCTAACAGCTAACAGCTAATAGCTTGGGGGCGAGGGGGAGCAGGCAGCAGGCAGCAGGCCGCCGGCCGCTGGCAGCGGGGAAGGCGGAGGGGCTGGGCGGATTGTGATCCACATTACGAAACAAAATGACTCGGGTTTGCTCAACGTCCATGGCGGCAGCCGACTAGAAGAGGAGGTTGAGAAACTGGAGGAGGGCCCTCCTCCCCAGGCCACCCTTGAGCGGGGAGCGGGGAGCGGGCCTCGCATTCAGTCAATCCCTCATGGCAGGGGCGGCAGCGGTGGCAGAAGGCGGCAGACGCGGCAGGAGGCAAAGGGGTAGGAGGGGCAGGAGGGGGCAGCATCGGTCCTGGTGGAGGCCGTGCTTCGAGTCGGCCGCAAAGACCTCCGTGGGGCGGCGCCGGCACGTACGCGTTGTCACTGCTGACGGTATTTGACTGACTGAACAGTCAATTACCTGTCTCGCGGCCTTCGATCAGGCCCTCTGTAGCGCGAGGCGGGGCTCAACCGCCATCTGGGTCACTTGCTTCCGAGCCGCCCCACTTCGGCTAGGGCGTCCTCGACGACCTGGGCAGCTGCCCCGCGAGCCTCGTGGGACCGGACCCCACCCCAGCGAGGAATGGTCTGTCTCTGCCGGCTCGCTGTGTATCGTCGAATCGCCTCTCGGATCAGCTCACAGCGGGTTCGGCCCTCGTCCTTGGCCACCCGGTCAAGTTGGAAGAGGATCTCTCCTGAGAGAAACAGGTTTATGACCGCCGACGCCCTGACGACCCGGCAGTTGGATTGGGACTTCGATGAATGCCTCATCGAGCAGGCCTCCTTCTTTACGGGGAGCGGGGAGCGGGGAGCGGGGAGCGGGCCCATCCACCACACCCACCCGGGAGCGGGGAGCGGGCCCATCCACCACACCCACCCGGGAGCGGGGAGCGGGGAGCGGGCCACCCTTCCCACCCCGCACCCAGGAGCGGGGAGGGGGAGGCAGGGAGCGGGCCCCCCGACCCCACCACCTGCTGCCAGCTCCCCGCCGGGTGGGGTTGAACTGGGGAGGGTCCCGCTCCGGTGGGGAAGGGTTGGCGGGGAAGGGCTCAGCTCTTCACCTCCTCCAGCAGCCGGCAGATTTCTGGGATCGTTTCGGTCAGCAAAGGCCTGAGGATGCCCAGAGCCCGGCCGGGGAGGTACTCCAACTCTGCCGTGACGCCGATCAGGTACTGGGTCTCGATGGCGAACGCGAGTGCGTTGCCAACGTAGCGCGTGAACCCCCGCTCTCCCCTGAAGGCCGTTGCCTTGGCGATGTTCGAGGGAATCCGAAGAGCAGCCCGGCGAAGCTCTGCAAAGAGCGTCCAGGCCCTGTCGCCGGGGGGCGAACCCGTCGCCCGGTATGTCTCCAGGCAGAGTTGATGAGCGCGCTGCCATGCGGCAAGTGATTGATAGTTCGTCATGGGGCGAATATGGGGTGGGAGGCGGCGAGGACTGTCACCGTTTTGTTGCGGGAATGGCGCGTCTTTCCCCGCTCCCCTCCCCGCCGGAGGCAGGAGGGGCAGGAGGGGCAGATGGGGCAGGAGATGAGGTCGTAGGCCGCCTACCGCGACCTTCCTCTGGGTTTCGTCGACGCCTCTGGAGAGCTTGAGATTGGTGCCGTAGCCACCTCACCCCTCCACACCGGGGAGCGGTCCCGTCCCCTCAACCCCCGCCACCGGGGGGAGCGGGTCGTGGAGCACCACCCCACTGGGAAGGGTGGCGAGGTGCGGGGCGGGGAACCACTCTACTCCATCTGGGTATACCCACATTGCGCACATTGAGGTAGACTGTTGGGGGAGGGTGGGGCCCCAAGCCCCAAGCCCCAAGCCCGAATGCCTAAGCCCCGGAGGTGAGGGGTTGGGTGGGGCCCAAGCCCCACTCCCTAAGCCCTGGTGGAGGGGGCGGAGGGGTCGGGTGGCTCAACAAACGGGAGATTTGATACCTATGACCCAACGCGGAAATGCCGGCGATGCTGACCTGCTGACGAAACCCGTGGATTTCCTGGTCCTGGCCGTTCTGAGCGACGGTCCCCTGCACGGTTACGGCCTGGCTCGAGAGATGACAGCCCGCACCGGAGGCAAAGTGAAGGTCCGGCCGGGCAGTCTCTACCGGGTGCTGGACCGCCTGATGCGCCGGGGCCTGCTCGACAAGCTGGATGAGCACCCCGATCAGGCGGGTGACGACGAGCGCCGGCTCTATTACCAACTGACGCCGCTCGGCCGCCGAGTGGCCGCGGATGAGGCTGTCATGCTCGCCAAGGTGGCAGCGGGTGTGATCGCTACGGCTGAGGATTCGGCATGAACACCACACGGTCACCATCGCGACAGTCCGATCGTCTCGCTGTCCTCCTCGATTTTCTCATGGTCTTCTATCCGCGGCGTTTTCGCCTGCTGCACCGGGAGGGGCTGGTCGGCATGTGGCGGGAGTCGTATCCCACAACCGGCACGCTTCGCCGCCTGGGATACTGGGCCCGGGTGCTTGGTGACTCCCTGGCGAGTGGGATCGCGGCGAGGTGGGAGGAAAGCAGGGAGAGTCGGTTGGTGGGGCGAGGGGCAGTTGGGGCAGAAGGGGCAGAAGGGGCAGAAGGGGCAGGGGGGGCAGGGGGGGCAGGGGGGGCAGGAGACCCTGGACAACACGGGAAGAGGCGGGGGACGGCACTAGGCGTCGAAGCGTTGTGGCAGGATGTGCGGTTTGGATTTCGGACACTATGGAAGAGCCGTGGCTTCACCGCCGTCATCGTGCTCACGCTTGCGCTGGGTATCGGAGCCAACACGGCGATCTTCAGCGTCGTGAACGGGATCCTGCTCCGGGCGCTTCCCTACGAGGATCCGGACCGGCTGGTCACCCTGTGGGAGGTAATGGAGCGGGGGAGTGACAACCACGTTTCCCTCCACAACTTCCTCGACTGGCAGGAACAAAGTCGCAGCTTCGCGGCGCTGGCTGTGCATCCGTCGTACAGCTACAGCGCGCCTACGACGATCCTCGGTGCGGACGCACCGACGCGCGTGTGGGTGGCCGACGTCTCTAGGGATTTCTTTGCGATCTTCCAAGCACGGCCGGCCCTCGGACGTTGGCCGTTCGCCGAAGAGTTCGAGGTGGGTGCCACGCAAACGGCCGTGGTGAGCTATCGCTTCTGGCAAAACCAGCTCGGTGCGACACCGGCGTTCAACGAGCGGGTGCTGCAAATCGGAAGCATGAGCGTGCCCGTGGTCGGAGTCATGCCTCCCGGGTTCAGCTACCCCAAGGAAACCGACGTCTGGGTGACCACCGACGTCGAGCCCTACCCCCATCCCATGGCGCGCACAGGGCACAACTGGGCGGTCATCGCAAGACTGCGAGACGGGGTGAGCCTCAGCGAGGCGCGCACGGAGATGAACAGCCTGGCGGCCCGGCTCAAGGAGCAGTGGGGCGAGACCAACGACGCCGTAGCCGTGAGCGTGACCCGCCTCCAGGACGAGCTCGTGGGATCGTATAAGCGCCCCCTCTATCTCTTGCTCGGCGCCGCCGGATTGGTGTTGCTCGTGGCGTGCGCCAATATCGCAAGCACGCTGATGGCCAGGGGAACGGCGCGCGCTCGAGAGCTCGCAGTGCGGGCGTCGCTGGGTGCCGGTCGCCGGAGACTCGTGCGGCAACTGTTCACCGAGAGCCTGCTGCTCTCGGGCCTCGGTACGGCTGCCGGTATTGTTCTAGCTGTTGTGGTGCTGCGTGGCCTGCTCGCCGTCGGCCCTGCCGCGCTGGCGCAGACGGGTGAGTCGGGTCTCGACGCACGAGCGATGATCTTCGCGCTCGCCGTCGCATTCGTTGCGTCCGTCGTCTTCGGCCTGTTTCCGGCATTCCGAGCATCCAAGACCGACGTAACCGAGGCTCTCTCGTCAGTGGGACGGGGCAATGCCGGGGCGTATCACCGAGGCTTGTGGAGTTTTCTCGTGGGTTCAGAGGTTGCCTTGGCCGTTCTCCTGCTTGTCGGGTCCGGATTGTTGATCAAGAGCTTCTGGGAAGTGCTGAGCGTCCATCCAGGTTTCGACACCGAGGATCTGTTGACCGTCCAGGTCTCCCTTCCAGCGTCGAAATATCCCGACGATCAGTCGAAGGCACAGTTTCATCAGGCGTTCCTGCAGCAGATCGCTGAGACTCCCGGCGTGACCGGCGCGGGGATCATCAATCATCTGCCGCTCTCCGGAGTGCGAATGAGCGGGCAGTTTCTGATCGAAGGGCGCGTGGACGAGGAGGCCGGGGCGGATTACCGCATCGTGGACCGGGGATACTTCGGTGCCATGGGCATCCCCGTTGTGCGCGGACGCGTGTTCGACGAGCGGGATCACGCGGGCGTACCCGATGTGGTCGTCATCAATCAGACGCTCGCCGATCGTTACTGGGCGAATGAAAACCCGGTCGGCAAGCGAATCCGTAGACTGGCCAACGACCAGCATCTGTACGGGGACCGCTGGCTCACCATCATCGGCGTGGTCGGCGACGTACGGCATCGCGGCCTAACTGCCGCTCCCCAGCGCGAGCTGTACGTGCACAACCTGCAGCGGCCGGGCCGCGCGGGAAGTTTCATCGCGACGATCAAGAGCGCGTCGACCGTCGAAGCACTCGTCAACACGGTGAGGGCAAGACTCGAGATGTTGGACGGCGATGTTCCGGCGGAGTTCTCCACCATGACGTCCCGCTTGTCCGGATCGGTCTCCGACCGGCGATTCACCATGGTGGTGCTCGGCGCGTTCGGTGGCGTCGCGCTGCTGTTGGCCATGGTCGGGATCTACGGTGTCGTGTCGTATGCCGTGGCGCGGCGGACGAGAGAGATGGGGATTCGCCTGGCGTTGGGTGCGGAGCCCGGCAGGGTGAGAAACCTCGTGCAACTCGGCGCGCTGCGTGTCGTGGCCATCGGCATGGCCGCCGGGGTCGCCGGCGCATTCTTCGTCACCCGTATCATGCAGAGCCTGCTGTTCGACGTGAGCCCGACCGATCCCGTGACGTTCGGCGGGGTCGTGCTGCTATTGTTCGGCGCCGCGTGGGTCGCGAGCTTCGTACCGGCGCGGAGGTCGACGCGGATCGATCCGATGATCACGATGCGGGCGGAGTGATGCGGGCGGAGTGACTGCCGCCCAGCCCCTCACCCATCCAGGCAGTCGGGCTTCGCCACCCACTACCACCCACCCCGGGGCTTGGGGATTGGGCCGCGACACCTCACCCCATCCCCACGGGCTTAGGGCTTAGGCAGTGGGGGTTGCCTCGCCGCGGGGTGGCGATGCCAATTCGCGCGGCCTAAGCCCGAAGGCCTGGGGCCGGGGCGGGAGCGGGGTGGGGACGCCCTAAGCCCTGGGGTGGGGGAGCGCGGCGGCTGGGTTCATTCACTCCTCAGCGCCTCCAACGGATCCGCATTCGCTGCCTTCCGGGCCGGCAGATAAGACGCGCCGAGTGCCACGATGCTGAGTAGTAACGCGACGGCCGCAATCGTGGTCGGGTCGGTCGGG
>JBDHFY010000261.1:0-6277 GCA_039590195.1 Gemmatimonadota bacterium
TCTTCATAGCTTGAACGATGTCGAGGTGATTCATTGCGATGTGGACATGACCACTGGATCCCTGCTCCCCGCTCCCCAAGGGAAGACACCCTACACCCTATACCCCACACCCTTCTCCCTCTGCGGCGGCCCGCTCCCCGCTCTCCGCCCCCTGCTCTATGTTCTCTGCTCCCCGCTCCCTTTCTAGACAACAACTAACTCGCCAGTTGATCGAGGGCCATCATGATTCCGAAACCCAGGATGAAGCCGACCGTGGCGATGTCAACATTACCGCTGCGGGTCGTCTCCGGAAGGAGTTCCTCGACGACCACGTAGAGCATTGCCCCAGCGGCGAACGCGAGGCCATACGGAAGCGCCTGAGCGCTAATGCCGACAAAAAGGGCTCCGGCCACCGCGGCGACGGGCTCGATGATCGCCGAGAGTTGCCCGTACCACAGGGCCTTGCCCCTGCTCATGCCGTCTCGTCGAAGTGGAAGGGCGATGGCGAGGCCTTCGGGAATATTCTGGATGCCGATGCCGAGGGCGAGCACGATCGCACGGCCGAGATCCCCCCGGCCAAATCCGAGACCGACGGCCAGCCCCTCCGGAAGATTGTGGATCGTGATCGCGGCGATGAGGAGCCGGGTCCGCTTCCAGGCAACGCTGGGCCCCTCTGTTGCCGCTTCGTCGGGGAACTCGGGGTGGAGGTGGGGAATCATGCGATCGAGGCCCCAGATCGCTGCCGCACCGAGGCCGAGACCGAGGAGACTGCGCCCCACGCCGCCGGCCTCGAGGGCGGGAACGAGCAGCGACCAACACGCGGCTGCCACCATGATGCCGGCCGCCGCGCCCATCATGCCGTCCATGAGCGAACGGTTGACGCGCCGGACGAACAGCACCGGCAGCGCACCGAGAAAGGTCAGCAGCCATGTTGCCACGCCACCCAGGGCTGCCTGTTGGGTGGGGGAGAGCGATTCGAGGAATGATTGCATTACGGTGTCTTCGGGTTGGCGGAACTGGCGTGTCTCACGCCGCTAGCTGTCGCTCGTCATGATGAAGAGCGGCTCACGTAGGAACGACTCGTACTTCGGGCGGAGCCGCTCGACGTTGTAGTGCTTGTGAATGTCGACCACCTTGTTGCGGCCGGTAATCACGTTGATGGGCACGGTGTCGTAGCATCCGTTGTGCAGGCTCACGAGGCGCCCCGAGCTACCGGCCAGCACCAAGTCGAGGGCGAGGTTGCCGTAGGCCATCGGGACGATGGAGTCGATAGCGTCGGGGTCGCCGCACCGGACGAGATAGCCGAGCCGCTGGTTCACAACGTTTATTCGGCGTCCGTTGTTGAACTTGGCCGAGAGCGCCTTGAGTCGTTCCGCCACCTTGTCGCCAATACCTCCGAGCTTGCGGTGCCCGTACTGGTCGCTCTCGTGCCCCTCAAAGGACATCTCCTCCTCGCCTTGTATCCGTGCGCCCTCCGAGACGAGCGCGACGGCGTACTTGCTGGGATGGCGGTTACGATCGCTGACCATGAGTTCGGTGAGGTGTTCGATGTCAAACGGATATTCGGGAATGACGCAACGGTCCGCCGCGCCGGGCATGGTAGGTAGCATGGCGGTGAACCCGGCGTAGCGGCCGAAGACCTCGAGAACGAGGAAGCGCTCGTGCGATCCGGCCGTCGTGCGAAGGCTGTGTGTGAGCTCGATCGTGCGGGTGACACACGTGCTGAAGCCAATGCAGTAGTCCGTGCCGGATACGTCGTTGTCCATGGTCTTGGGGATCGCTACGACCTGGACACCCTCCTGGTGGAGGCGTGCTGCATAACTCAGCGTGTCGTCCCCGCCGATGGCGATCAGAAAATCGATCCCGAGAAACTCGAGATGCTTGAGGACCTCCGGCGTGAAGTCGTTGATCTCGTCGGGGTACTTGTCCTTCACGCGCATTGGGACGATGGATTCGGGTAGGTGACTCGGTCTCGTGCGGGAGCTGTGCAGGAACGTCCCCCCGGTCCGGCCGGAGCGGTTGACGAGGTCTTCGTCCAGGATCTGAACGGCATTACTGTTGTCGGCATCTTTGTCGGGCACGAGATCGACCAAGCCGAGCCAGCCTCGGCGAATGCCGAGCACGCGATATCCTTCTCGCAGCGCGCGAATTGTGACGGCGCGAATGGCCGGGTTGAGTCCCGGGACGTCGCCGCCCCCCGTCAGGATTGCGATCGTGCCCTTCACGGTTGCCATGGCCCCCATGCCTCCTCGAGAGACAGGATAGAGATTGCCTACTCCAGTGACGTCAGCGCATCGAGCTCGAGTAGCGTGCGGAGGAGTACGTTCACCCCTGCCGCAATATCCTCGGGGCGGGAGAACTCTCTTGGCGAATGGCTGATGCCCGCCACGCTCGGTACGAAGATCATGCCGATCGGCGCAAAGCGCGCAATACTCTGAGCATCGTGTCCGGCGCCACTCGGCATGCGCCGCGAATCGAGTCCAAGCTCCGCCGCGGCATCCTGGACGAGCTGCCGGATGCGCTCATGGGTCGGCGCCGACCGGCTGACGTAGAACTCGTCGAAGGCGAAGGTCGTCCCACTGTCCTGCCCAATCCCCAGACCCGCCGCACGCACCGCCTGAAAGATCCGGTCAATCTTCGCCATGTCCAGATCCCGCACCTCGAGACTCACGACCACGCGTCCCGGCACGACGTTGGGGGCCCCCGGCTCGGCCTGGATCCGTCCGACCGTACCCACCTGCGCACCGGGCATGTCGGTCACGACCTCGTTGACCGCCAGGATGAACCGCGCCGCCGCCAGCAAGGCGTCCTGACGGTTGTCCATCGGCGTCGTGCCGGCGTGGTTGGCGAAGCCTTCCACGGTGACATTCCACCGCTTGATGCCGACGATGCCCTCCACGACGCCGATGCTGATCTGTTCCCGATCGAGAATGGCTCCTTGTTCCACGTGGAGCTCGAGAAAGGCTGCAACATCGCCGGGTTGGCGCCTCGCCTCGGCGAGTCTCGTGGGATCACCGCCGAGCAGCCGGATTCCCTCGCCGATGGTTCGGCCGCTCGCGGTGACGATATCCAACTCCCGCTCGGCAAACTCTCCGTCCAGGACCCGGCTACCCGTCTTGCCTCCTTCCTCGTTTTGAAAGACGGCCACCTCCAGCGGATGGCGGGTCACGATGTTGTTCTCGGCGAGTGTCTGGGCGACCTCGATGGCGCCGATCGATCCTACTGGCCCGTCGTAGTTGCCACCCTCAGGCACGGAGTCGATGTGCGAGCCGAACATGAGGGGAGGAAGACCTGCATCCGCTCCGGGGCGTCGTCCGATGATGTTGCCGGCGATGTCAATTGTGGGCTCGAGCTGGGCGGCGCGCATGAGCCCCATGACGTACTCGCGCCCCTGGAGGTCGGCCTCGCTGTAGGCCAGTCTCGAGACACCGCCCTGCGGATTCTTGCCAAACTCGGCCAACTCGGCGAGGTGTCTGGAGATACGCGGGCCGTTCACGCGGGGCTGCAATTGCCCGTGGGATGGCCCCCGAGTCCGGGGGAAGGCGGCCGCTCCCACAATGGTCGCCATACGCCTATTGAACTCTCGCCGGTTCATTGGTCTCTCCCCTACGCTGGTAGCAGGTAGGCTCTGCGCGACCGCTGACGACGGCGTCCGGCTGAGAGGGCGTGGCAACCCCCCGTCTCGATGCCGTCAGATGGCTACGGTGAGAAAATAGGGCAATTCGCCGGGGAACGGAGTTACACGATTGCTCTTCTTTTACATATGTCCGGACGGTCGTGACCGCAAGTCGCCTGTGGCTCCTGGAACTGGCATCCCCAATGATCCCATCGGGTGTGCAAGGAGGGTGGCGAGGCTCCGTGTCGGCTCCACGGGCGGCGTAGCCCAGGCCCGCTCGGTTACCCGGGGCCTCGGCGAGAATGAGAGTAATTCTCACCTTACGCGGCCGCGTTGTGTGGGGAAAATGAAGTCCGGAACCGCTTGTCGTATTTCGTAAAGTTCTCTTCAGTATTGAGGGTTCTATTAGGGATTATTCATCTAGCCTTCACGGAAACTTTTTGCACCTCTTCGTAGCGTCCTTCCGCAAGCGGTTATGTGAGTTGTTCGGATCATAATCCCTAAAGAGAAGTAGTTCGAATCGTTTGACCTGCCTCTGGTGATTATGAATCTCGGTTGGCTGGCACGGCCCGCACTGCGCGAGCGACGCCCCTCGCCTTCAGTGAAGGCAGAATCGTAATGCGGCACCGATCCATGTTGGTCTTGTGGGCCCGAAGCGAGACAACACAACGGCGTGAATCTCGATAGAGCGCTAGACCCAGACAGGCATGGCGAGCAAGCCATGGACGTGGGTGGTGTCCGAGTGGGGGAAGGGATGCCGCGCGGGGGCACCACGGCGGCGACTCACAATCCTCTTCACTTCGTAGTTGATCGATCTGCTTTACCGGAGGGAGTGCGCCGCTCATGGCGCTTTTCACATCGGCATGGGCGGACGTCAACGCTCTTCAGCGACCACCAGTTTGGTGGCTCGCACTCTCGGCGTGCACGAAGGTCGTTTCGCAGCGCTGCCCTTCGACCTAACGCACGCCTTGCTCAGCCCGCTCTGGTCCCGTTCAGGGACCCAGTTTCGAGTCGGGCGAGCTACCACGTCACTCTCCTGTTACGGCTGCTCGGGACGGTAGCGGTGTACCGGCCTGTGGTGTGCTGCGGGAGAGTTTCACCGCGACGTATGAAGGAGACGGCCTTATGAGAAGAACACTATCGATGCTCGCTGCTCCGTTCGCAGTGCTGCTGCTGCTGGGGTGCGAAGGTCCCGAGGGGCCCGCTGGAGCGGCCGGACCCGCCGGAGTGGCCGGACCCGCTGGCCCCGCCGGCGTGGACCAGAACGAGACCTGCACGGCCTGCCACGATGACGACATCCGGATCGTGGTGCGTCAGTTGCAGTGGGAAATGTCCAAGCACGGCTCGGGAGAGAACGTCAACCGAGCCACCAGCACCACCTGCGGCATCTGCCATGGCCATGAGGGGTTCGCCGAGAGGGTTGAATCGGGATTCACCATCACGGCGGCTACGGCATCGACCGATAACCCCACACCCATCAACTGCCGCACGTGCCATCAGATCCACACGACCTACACGGAAGCGGACTTCAATCGGGTCACTGCGGATCCCGTCACGATGATTCTCGATGACGAGGTGATTGACCTGGGCCCGGGCAACCTCTGCGCCCAGTGCCACCAGCCGCGGCCACGGGATCCCTTCCCCGTGATCGACGGTAGTGTTACTGACCCCTTTGAGATTACGTCAGAACACTGGGGCCCGCACCACAGCGTGCAGGGAGGCCTCCTGGCGGGCACCGGCGGCGTTGAGTTCACGGGCACCAAGAACTACGGCGTCCACATCCACGGGAACCAGGCCACCAACCCGGAGGCATGCATCACCTGCCATATGGCCCCCGCCCTCGGCATTGAGGCAGGCGGCCACACGTTCGCCGTGAGGTACGTGCCAGAAGGGGAAGCAGGACCCGAGCCGGAAGAAGGCAACGAGGAGGGCTGCGAGACTTCTGGGTGTCACGACAGCGGCCTCCTGACAAGCCCCGCCACCGATCTACTGCTGTTCGACCACAGGGATCTGAGAACGTATGTTCAGACGCTGCTCGAGGCGCTGGAAACCGAGCTCGCGACCATTGGTATCTACGACGCCGTCGCCGAGCATCCCGTAGAGGACTTTATGGGCTCGCAGGTGCAAGCGGCCGCTTTGTGGAATTTCCTGTATATCATGGAAGATCACAGCCTGGGTGTTCACAACCCGACGTATGCGCAGGCGCTGCTGATCAATACCCTCGAAGCGCTGAGCGCGGCGGTACCGCCTCGTCCGTAACGGCACGGTACCTACCACCGCTACCTAGCGGTAAGCCGTAATCGAAAAACACCGGCCCTCGGATTCAGTCCCCGGGGGTCGGTTTTTTGGGTGGGCCCCGGGCTCGCGCCCGGGTTGGCTCTCGCGCGGGCTCGCGCCCGGGTTGGCTCTCGCGCGGGTTTCACCCGCAGACCCCTACACCCCACACCCCACGCCCTACCCCCTGAGGTTGGGCAGTGTGGGGCGGGGACACCCTAAGCCCGGGGGCGTGCGGTGGGAGGGGACTGGGACGCCCCAAGCCCCGGGGTGGAGCTGCGGTGTGGGGGAATACTATATTTCGTGTTATAACGAAATGACTCAACCGCCCCTATCCCAGCTGACTCAGGTCCACAAGGCCCTTGGCCACCCGGCCCGGCTGCGCGTTCTTGCCATGCTCCGGGGCGG
>JBDHFY010000262.1:0-5937 GCA_039590195.1 Gemmatimonadota bacterium
CGAATCGGCTACCGCGCGGCGGGGCGCGGCGGCCCAATCAGGTGTGGGTGGGCGACATCACGTACGTACCCATCGGCTCCCGGTGGCGGTTCCTCGCGGTGGTCGTGGATCAGTATTCGCGCCGAGTCCTCGCGTGGAGCCTGCGCCAGCGGCGCGATGCGTGCCTGACTCAGCGTGTGCTCGACGCGGCCGTGAGGCGACGCGAGCCCCCCGACGGCGTGATTTTTCACAGCGATCGCGGGAGTGAATACTCCGCCGTGGCCTTTCGCGATCGGTTGCGGGCGCTGGGGATGCAGCAGAGCTCGGCACAGCGTGGCCCCGAGGACAACGCCCACGTCGAGTCGTTCTTTCACTCGCTCAAGGCCGAGCTCATCCACCGCACCCGCTTCGAGAGCGAGGCGGCGCTCCGGCGCGAGCTGCGACGCTACCTCCACTATTACAGTCAGCACCGACGCCACTCAGCCCTGGCGTACCAGTCGCCCGCTGACTATGAGTCATGTGCAGCGTAAACCGGTGTCTACGAAACCGAGGGAAGATCCCGGGCGCGATGGATGGCGTTATGACTGAGCGTACTGCCAGTTCCGGGTTGACCCGGAATGGCGGTGCGCCCGTCGGCGTAGTCGCCCGCAGCTCATGTGCAGGCCGTTAGACGGCGCTCACCGAAGGATGGAGTGCGAACCCTGAGCTTTATGGGAGCAACCATGCGTTACGGCACGCTGACCGTTTTCCTTGCTGTCGCTGTGGGCCTCAGCAGCCCCGTGGCCGCGCAGAGCGAGTCCCCCGACGCAGGGTGGGACCGCGTGCACACCTGGCTCCGCAACCTCGTGACCGCCCAGGAGTCCTACTACGCCGATCACGGCACCTATACCACCGATCTGGCGGCGTTGCGACTGCTGCCGGCGATCCGGCAGGACTCCGTCTGGATCAGAGTCGTGCATGCGGGCGGGCGGTCCTGGACGGCCGACGCGGGGCAGCGCGGGGTGATGGGGAGGAGTTGCGTGATCTACATCGGGCGCTTGCAGGACTTCCCGTCGGTGCCGCAGACTGCCCAGCAGCAGCACCAGCCCGCAGAGGAGGCGGTGCCCGTGTGCGACCAGCCGTGAAGGCACCGCGCCGTCTAACCCGCGCATGCACCTGCGGAGGCGCGGCGCGTTTCGAAAGGGCCTCGATTGGATTGACGACCTGGCGCAATCCGGTGTACGATCAGCATCTTTGTGGCAGGAACAGGAGGTCGCTCGCAGGTGATGCGCAGATTCGTTAGGTGGCCTGCTAAGACACCAATGAACCTCCTCCGAGTGTGCATAACACTCTGGCTCCTGGGCTGCAGTCATGCCACGTGGGTGTCGGCGCAAGACGCTCCGTTGATCGAGCGTGCTCGGCAGGTGTCTGTTGCATCGCTCGATTCTGGCTTCCCAGCCATGCCATTCGAACAGTGGCTCGCCACCCTCCGGCGCCTCCCGACATCCGCGCCACACTGGGAGGTGAATGATTGCGGAGAGGGCGCTGATGGCCGGGAAGCACCGACGTGCGTGGAGGCCATTCTCGATCTGGTCCCCGACACGACGGCTCACGCCAGCCTCATCATGGCGGGACTCGACGGCACCGCCGTCGAGCCCGCTGTTTGGATGCTCTATGCTATGACGCCAGACTCCATCGCCCATTTCAAGCAACTCCGTGAGTGGGCGGCGTTTGTGCGCCACCGCGCGCGATGAGCAGGCTGCCCAACACGTCCATGCAGCTGTCGGCGCGCTCCTTTTAGCAAGGAAGATCTTTGCATTGTGAAGCTTGGAAGATTCGGAAATCCATCAAGATCTAAGGCTGGGCGGCGATCACGCCGCAGCTGATGGGCCGCTCCATTAGGACGCGGCGATCCTGGGGAGGTGACGAAATGCATCGTCGTTTCACTGGCCTTGCAATACGTAGCGTGGCATTTCTCGTAAGCGGCGCCATGGGCCTACCGATCTTTACGGTGCAGGGGCAGGTGGCTGCTGCTGCGGCCGAAGTGGAGGCCCGCGAGATCGCGTTCGCGAAGACGATGGCAGATCGTGACCTGGACGCGTTTCTCTCCTTTATCTCCCCCGAGGCGATCTTCTTCAACGGCAACGAACCGCTGAGGGGGCGTGACGAGATCGCGCGTGTTTGGGCCCCTTACTTCGAGGGGGCGTCGGCACCCTTCTCATGGCACCCCGACGTCATCGAGGTGCTCGAGTCCGGCAGCCTCGCCCTGAGTTCCGGTCCCGTGCGTGGTGCTTCGGGCGAAGAGGTTGGCCGCTTCAACTCGATATGGCGTAAGGAAGCGGATGGCCGTTGGAGCGTCGTGTTCGACAAGGGGTCTTAGCAGTCGGCGACGGTTTGTCCCAGTCGCGTCCCAACACGCGCGTGCACCTGTCGAGCGCTCACGTGTTGAAGGAGTTCGCGATTGTGCGCCTGGCGTGGATACGAGCACGTTCACGGAAAGGCGTAGCCGACGAGCAGGCGCTCGCAGGTCGTGCGCAAATCCGTTAGGCGTCGCGATCTAGACGATGAGCGGCGGTGGACCTACTGCGGCGCTGAGATCGCGTGACGAATAAAAGAATGAAACCACCAGGAGAGAGCAATGAAGAAGTTCATGATTCTGCATTTCGGATTCGAGAAACCCACACCTGAAATCATGGAGGCCTGGGGAAAATGGTTCGAGTCGATCGCTGACAGTCAGGTCGACCAGGGCGGTTTTAGCGGTGGGCGCGAAATCTCAAAAGACGGGACCAAAGATCTGCCGTGGGGGATGGAGTCCATCACCGGCTACAACATCATCGAAGCCGAAGACCTCGACGCGGCAGAAAAAATCGCACAAGACAATCCATACATCGCAAGCATCAGGGTCTATGAAATTAGGTCGATGTAAGACCCAGTCATTACAAACCGTGATACGCGCGCACTCGTCGCACGAGCGACATCGCGAGATGCAGCGTCTACTCCGCCGCCTAACGGACCCATCTACACGCCCTCTTGTAAGGAGGTGGCAGGTTGATTCGCTCAGCGATGCTGGGCCGACATGCTCGCTTTCCTCAACGGCCATTGCTGACTGCTGCTCGGTGTGGCAATCACGGCTTCGGGGCTGGCCCGCCCCATAGCGTATGCCAGCAAAGAAACGCCGCACAGTTTGGGCAGATCGACAATGCGACGGCTAACAACAAAGGAGAAGCCGTATGAATGAACCGGATAGTGCTGACACTTTAGCAAAAGTCTGGATAGAGCGCTGGAACGAAGGCACCCCTGACTTAATCCCACTTGCCGAAAACTTCACGCATACGAGCCCATTTGGGCGCGTTGAGGGACGCCAAACATATCTCGATTGGGTGAAACCAATGGCGGAGCGGAATGTCACAGAGCTCAGGGTACTACGCACCCTAGCGAGTTCGAAGCAGGCAACCATTCATTTTGAAATGCAAACGCCAAAGGGGCTTATTCAGGTATGTGATTGGATAGTTGTGGAAGATGGACAGATCACAGAAATTCACTCTTTCTACGATGCAACTGAATTGCGATAATCATCTTGGACGGACAGCCAAATCTTCGGCACGAGAAAGCCGTTGGATTGTGTGCCTGGGGAAGATGGTGTACGTTCAGCCATTGAAGTCCGCCTACGTCGACGCGCCCCGCCGGCGGGTCGCCCGCAACTGAAGCGCAGAGACGTCAGGCGGCACTCCGCACTGTTCAAAGGACATCGATGAAGCCAGCACCTGTCAAACCCACGGTATCGATCAACATCCTTGAGAAACTCGATATCCGGATCGGCACGATCATGTCGATCGAGGACGTACGGGGATCCAAGAAGCTTATGAAGCTCGTCGTGGACTTTGGCGATCAGTCCCGCACAATACTCGCTGGCATCAAACAGGAAAGGCCGGATCCCGGCCGCATCGTCGGTAAACAAACCCTGTTCGTAGTCAACCTTGCGCCACGAGCGATGGCCGGTGAAGTGTCTGAAGGCATGCTCTTCGACATCGGCTATTCCGATGGTGTTGTTCCGGTGCTGGCGGTACCGGAGAGGCCTCTGCCGAACGGTGCGCGGGCCGGATAAGGTAATGGTTGCTGCCCAACACGCCCATGCAGCTGTCGGCCCTGTCGCCTGATTCTGATAAGGAAGGTCATTGAGTTGTGAGATTGGTAACACTCGTCAATCGGTCGGCATCTCGCAGCTGGAAAGTGGCCATGCCCCGGCTGATGGGCAGGTCCGTTGGGCAGCACGCAACGAACTTCGAACCAGATCCGCTCAGTGCTCACGCTTGAAACCGAGCGGCTGTTGCTCCGGCCCTTTCGAGACAACGACATTGATGCCTACGCCGCAATGTGTGCGGATCCGGACGTCATGCGTTACATCGGCGTCCGCTCGGTTCTCAGCCGGGACGACGCCTGGAGGCATATGGCGATGTTCGTCGGCCACTGGCAACTCCGCGGTTTCGGCATGTGGGCTGTGGAGGAGCGGGCAAGCGGCTCTCTGGTGGGCCGTGTCGGCCTCCACTTTCCTGAGGGTTGGCCCGATCGCGAGCTCGCCTGGACACTTGCTCGTCCGTACTGGGGTCGAGGTTTCGCCCTCGAGGCCGCACGCGCCGCACTCGCGCAAGCATTCGGCCCTCTTGGATGGCACCGGGCGATCAGCTTGATCGACCCCGAAAACCGCCGCTCAATCCGACTAGCCGAGCGTCTTGGCGAGCGCTTTGAAGGAGAGATCACGGTACGAGGGTACTGCCTGTCTCTCTACGCGATTGAACGTGATTCATGGCGTGCTGTAACACGCGTTAGCAGCTGACGGGCGCGATGGGTGGCGTTGAGACGAGCGCCTAGCTAGATACGAGTAGATCCAGCTGATGCGGCGCGCCCGGCAGGGCAGTCGCACGCAGCTCAAACGCAGAGCCGCTAGGTAACTAATACTGGCGACTGGCGCGCCGAGGGAGGAAGACGAGGCTCACAGTGAACAACGATGAGGTCTACTCCCAGGGGCTATTGAACAAAGCCCTGGATCCCGCCACGCAGCCGGCCGCTATCCGGTCGTTTCTGCAAGAGGAGTCCACCTTGCTTCGACGATTTATACCTGCGGCGAGTCGGATCGTCGACTTCGGTTGTGGCATGGGTCGACACTTGATGGAGCTCAATGACCATGTCGCGTTAGGCGTCGGCTTTGATTATGAGGTCACGTATATCACCCAAGCCGTAAAAATAGCGGTGGCCCCTCATCTCCACTTCTTCGTATCGGATGCGACAGCGGTACCGATGCGGGCATCGTTCGATGTTGCTGTGTGCCTTACCAACACTTGGGGCACGATGAGCGACAAGGCCGCCGTGTTCAACGAAATGAAGCGCCTTTCACCTCGCGCGGGCTCACGGCTGCTCACCGTGTACGCAGCGTCGTCGGTGCCGGCCCGAAGCGAGTGGTATGCCAACATGGGACACGAGGTGCAGGACACCACGGATCAGGCGATCGTTGCAGCGGGCGGTTTCACGTCGGAGCATTTCACGGAAGATCGCCTGCGCGAGCTCGTGGGCCCCTGTGAACTCCATACCATTGGCGATATCGCCTACGTGGCGCAGTGTTGAACACGGTTGAATCAGCCACCTAACAAGCCCATGCGCCTGTCAGACACCACCGTTACAAAGGATTTATTGTGTTCGTTCGCTTCCGCGGTTCCCTGCAAGGGTCGGTATGCGGGCAATGCTTTAGGAGTCGCCTGCAAGTGATGAGTGATCACGCCACAGCTGATGGGCAAATCCATGGGAAGCGCGACCAAGACTGGGAAGGCAGCGCACGGTGTGATGGAACGCCCCAATCTGATATGCTCTAGCGACTCATGAGTAACATAGACTTCGGAAGACACAGCGAGGACTACGCGGCGTATCGCCCGGGGCTCCCCGCGTCTTTCTATCAGCGAATCGACGCTATTACTCGTATTCGAGAAT
>JBDHFY010000263.1:0-6529 GCA_039590195.1 Gemmatimonadota bacterium
TGCATCCCCAGCTCGGCGTGGGGACAGCGCAAGCGCGGTGACATCAGCGCCTTCGTCGGCTACCAATGGGGCGGCGGCATCAACACCCGCGAGGGCCGTTTCGAGTTGGTGCCCGGCATCAACTACGGAGCCGAGATCAACGTAGTGGCACGGCGGGAGGGAGAGATCGTCATCCTGTACAACCGCCAGGACACCGAGGTCGTGCAGGTCGGCGGTGGTTCCGTCCCCAACGACACCCTGTTCGGGGTGGCGGTCAACTACTTCCAGGTGGGCGGCGCGGGGATCGCGCCGGTGGACGGCCCGCTGAAGCCCTACGTGGCACTCACCCTCGGAGCGACGTGGCTCGACCCGAAACAGGCCGGAGTGAGCAGTAGCTGGCGCTTCTCCGGGTCCCTGGGAGGTGGGGTGAAGTTCAGCCCGACCGAGCGCATCGGGTTCCGCGCGCAGGGGCGCTGGTGGTTCAACGTTATCACGGCCGGCAGCCAGTTTTGGTGCGGTCTCCCCGGAGGGTGTTGGGTCAGCACCACTGGAACCGTGGTCAGCCAGGGCGAGGTATCGGGCGGTCTGATGGTCAACTTCTGACGCGGGGGCGGCCAGCCCCCATCCTGAAGTGAAAGCAAGGGGCGCCCTTCGGGGCGCCCTTTGGCATGCATACGGTCCTATACGGAACCCGGCGACACTTCCAGGCCCACCCGGGGTATACAGGTCCCGGAGGCAGAGAAGGAGCGGACGATGCGGAGTGGATTGATCGCCTTGATGAGCGCTGCGGTCGTCAGCGCGCCGGCGCTGGCGCAGCAGCAGACCCTGGTATCCGAGGGCTTCGAATCGGGCGGTTTCGGCGCCCCAGTAGTCAGGTTCTCGCAGATCAACGGCCAGTTTGCAGTGCTGGTGGGCGGTCGGGGTGGGTGGATCATCAACAGCACGTTCGTGCTCGGAGCGGCCGGGTACGGCGTGGCCACCGACGTGCAGGTGGCCGGCAACCCCAACCGCCGCGGGCTCGAGTTCGGCTATGGCGGTGCGGACCTGGAGGTCATCCTCGGTTCTGACGCCCTGATCCACGCGACATTCAACACACTGATCGGTGGAGGCTCCTACCGACTCAACTACGGCGGCCCGTATGACGGCGTCTTCGTGCTCGAGCCGGCGCTCAACATCGACCTCAACGTCACGACCTACATGCGCCTGGGATTGGGCGGGGGCTATCGCTGGGTGACCGACGTGGACATGGTCGGTTTCAGCGACAGCGACTTCAGCGCATTCTTCGGGTCGCTGGTGCTCAAGTTCGGCAGCTTCTGACCGGATCTGAATTCGCGCCGGCTCGTAGACGGCGGGAGGCCACCGGTCTCCCGCCTTTTTGTCGTCCGCAGGACAGGGAGCCGGCGGGGCGACTAGCGAGTCAATCCTCGGGTGCTAGTTTCACGGACGCCGCAACCTCCCGGAGGAACGAACATGAACGCAGGCAACGCATCCGGATTCCTCGCGAGCGTCGACCGCATGATCGGCGCCGCCATCGAGCGCACCGATCTCCCGCCGGGGCTCGGCGACGTGATCCGGCGGTGCCGCTCCGTGTATCAGGTCCGCTTCCCCGTAGAGATCCGCGGCGAGTGGCGCGTTTTCTACGGCTGGCGCGCCAACCACAGCGAGCATCGCCTGCCAGTCAAGGGTGGGATACGCTACGCCCTCGAGGTCGACCAGGATGAAGTCGAAGCCCTGGCCACGCTCATGACTTTCAAGTGCGCCGTGGTGGACGTCCCGTTCGGTGGCGCCAAGGGAGGGCTGCGCATCGACCCGCGGGAGTACAGCGACGAAGAAATCGAGACCATCACCCGGCGCTTCACCATCGAGCTGGACCGCCAGGGTTACATCAGCCCGAGCCTCAACGTGCCTGCGCCCGATATGGGAACGGGCGGGCGCGAGATGGGCTGGATCGCAGACACTTACCGCACGCTGCACCCCGACGACATCGATGCCGCGGGGTGCGTCACCGGCAAGCCAGTGGAGTTCGGCGGCATTCGCGGCCGGGTCGAGGCCACGGGCCGCGGTGTGCAGTACGCGATCCACGCCCTCTTCCGGCACGCGGAGGACGTGAAGGCCGCGGGGTTGAAGGGGAAGCTCGCGGGCAAGCGGGTGGTCGTACAGGGACTGGGCAACGTGGGATATCATGCCGCCAAGTTCCTAGAGGAGGAGGACGACGCCACGATCGTCGGCATCATCGAGCGGGACGGTGCGGTAGTGAACGACGCGGGGCTGTCGGTGGAACAGGTGCACGGATACATGCGAGAGCACAGCGGCATCAAGGACTACCCTGATGGGCAATACGTAGCCGATGGGGCCTCGGTGCTGGAGGCGGACTGCGATATCCTCATACCCGCCGCTCTGGAGAGTCAGATCACGGCCGACAACGCGGCGGCGATCCGCGCCCCCATCATCGTGGAGGCGGCCAACGGGCCGGTCACGTTCGAGGCCGACGAGATCCTGCGCGAGGCCGGTAAGATCATCATCCCCGACATGTACGCGAACGCCGGCGGCGTGACCGTGTCCTACTTCGAGTGGACCAAGAACCTCTCGCACATGCGGTTCGGGCGCATGGGCCGCCGCATGATGGAGATGCGGTCGGAGACGGTGATCGACCTGCTCGAGACGGTACTGGGAAAGGAAGTGCCCGAGGCTTTCGAGGCAGCCCTGCGCAAGGAGGCCGACGAGCTCAACCTGGTCCGGTCCGGTCTCGACGACACTATGCGCGGTGCGTACGAACAATTCCGTGAGACATGGCGGTCGCGCGACGACGTCCCTGACCTGCGCACGGCCGCGTACATCGTGGCGATCGAGAAGATCGCGCACTACTACGAGAACTACGCGCTGTAATCCTCCAGCATCACTACGGCGCGTGGCCGGAGGCGGCTCTTCGTGAGCCGCCTTGGCTTTTTCCGGCGGAACCTGCCGGCCGCGTCGTGTGGTAGCTGGAAGGAGACCCTCGGGAGACCCCATGGACATCGCAAGGCTCCGATCCGAGCTCGCTGACGTGGACCGGCAGATCCTCCAGTTGGTGGCACATCGGCAGAAACTGGCTCAGGACGTCGGGAGGGCCAAGGACCGGGACGATCACGCACTGCGCGATTTCGCCCAGGAGAAGGACGTGCTGGAGCGAGCGCGGTCGGTGGCGGAAGAGCTCGGCATCTCTGCCCGCGTCACCGAAGCACTCATGCAGACCCTGATCGCGTACTCGCTCACCTTGCAGGAACGCCAGCGGGTTGTGGCACGGGGGGGCGGAGGGGGACGTCGGGCGCTGGTCATCGGCGGATCGGGCCGCATGGGCTGGTGGTTTAGCCGCTTCCTCATGTCGCAGGGGTTTGCGGTGGAAGTGGCAGACCCCCTGCCGCCTCCAGCCGAGCTACCGCATATCGCCGACTGGCACGCGTCGCCCTTGGATCACGATCTCATCGTAGTGGCGACCGAATTGCGCACCACGGAGGGGATTCTACGAGATCTGGCCCGGCGGAAGCCCCACGGAGTGGTGTTCGACATCGGCTCACTGAAGTCACCACTCAAGCATGCGCTGCACGACCTTGCCGCAGCCGGTGTCGACGTCGCCTCCATTCACCCCATGTTCGGTCCCGACACGGAGCTGCTCTCCGGCCGGCACGTGATTCTGATCGATCTGGGACATTCGCGAGCCACCAAGGAGGTGCGCGCGCTGTTCGGCTCGACCATGGCGGAAGTCGTCACGATGGACCTGGAGGACCACGACCGCGTCGTGGCGTACGTCCTGGGACTCTCGCATGCGCTGAGCATCGCATTCTTCACTGCGCTCCTGGAGAGTGGCAAGACCGCGGGGCAGCTCGCCCGCCTCTCCAGTACGACCTTCGACCGGCAGCTCGCCGTGGCTCACGGGGTGGCCCAGGAGAATCCACACCTCTACTACGAGATCCAGCACCTGAACGACTACGGCCCGGAGCCTCTCGCGGCACTGGAGCACGCGGTACAGCAACTGAGAACGGCCGTGCAGGACGGAGACGAGGCCGGCTTCGTGGCAATGATGGAGCGGGGAAAGGCCTATCTGGTCACCAGATCATCCAGCGCGGCACCCGGTGAGGTGTGAAGCTGAACCACTCGGCCGCCGCCGTATCCACCGTGACCTCGACCCACCCCACCTCGGGTGAGCCGAACACCTCCATGCGAGTGAAGTTCTCGAGTATCCGTCCAGTAGTGCGCCTGAGGAGCGGATGGTCCACAACGAATTCGTGGTCGTCGCCGTGGACCAACAGCACCGGACGGCCGAACAGCTCGACCTCTTCCTCGAGCACCTCCAGAAACGGCTCATACGCCTGGCGGTAGTCGTCATCCACCGGAGTCCGGAAGCCGGGGGCCGCATGCATGGCGATTACGATCCCCAGTGCACCGACGGAGTCGGCATGGGCGAACGCGGCCCGGAGCCACGCCGTGGCTGCGGCGGTACGGCGGGCCGTTTCCGCGTCGCTCTCCGCCGTGCGGCCGGGGAACTGCTCCAATCCGTTCTCCGACCCGACCAGATGCACCGTGGCGAACACGAGTCCCGCCTGTGACCAGCGCACGTTCTCCACGAACTCCGTCCATGCCGTGTCCGCCGCCTGGACGGTGAGAGGAATGGCGGTACGTCCCAGGCTCGTAGTCGGGTCCGCGAAGAAGATCTCCCGCAACCGTGCGAGCCGCTCCAGAGGTGGATACGACCCGGCGATGCGCTCGTGGCAGTCGGTCCACTCGTTGTCACCCGGCGTGTACACCAGCGGATGGCGCTGGCTCTGGAAGCGGGCGAGGCGGTCGCGAAAGAGTTCGTCCGAGCAGGGATACCAGAAAATGTCCCCCACATGGATGACCACTGCGAGATCGGCTGCGTCGAGATGACGGATCACCCGACGAAAGCGGATCTCCTCTACCGGCCCGTAGGGCGCGTCACCCATCACGGCGAAGCTGAACGTGCCCGGCCTCCGTTCGGTGGGTGGCTCCTGACACGCGGCGCAGAGGAGCGCGGCGGTCGCGAGGAGACCGAGGCGCGTGCGCAGTCCCGGTTGCGTTGAGTATCCGTGCATGTCGCAGGAATGATGCGGCGAGAGCCGTGCCGGCGCGAGGGACCCAGGGTTGAAGCCACCTCATGAGTGCGCCGCAAGAGAATCGCGTTCATATTGAGATTATGGACCCCATGACCACCGTCTTGCCGCTGGATGAGATCAAGAAGCTCGTTGATATCCCGCAGTTGATCGAGGACATCGAGGCCGGCTTCGTCCTCTATTCACAGGGCCGGGTGCAGGTGCCGCCCGTGGGATTCCTGCACTTCGACGATCCGCCGGGCGATGTGCACATCAAGTATGGATTCGTCACTGGTGGTGAGTTCTACGTCATGAAGATGGCCTCGGCGTTCCCGAACAACGCGGCCTCGGGTCTACCGGTCGGCAACGGAGTCATTCTGGTCTTCAGCCAGAAGACCGGTGCGTTGGAGCTGGTGCTGTTGGACGAGGGCTGGCTCACCGACATCCGAACGGCGGCGGCAGGTGCCGTAGCGGCAAGGCACCTCGCACCGTCAACCGTCAACCATATTGGCATTGTGGGTACGGGCGTTCAGGCAGCACTCCAACTGGAGTTGTTGCGACACGTCGTGGACTGCCGCAGTTGCTTCATCTGGGGAAGAAACAGCACTAACGTTCGTGCGCTAATCGAGAGGCTTCGAGCGAGACCCGACTTCCGTGCATGGGGACTGGAGCTTCAAGAAGCACCTGACATGGATTCCCTGACGTCCCAGTGCGAACTCATCGTCACGACGACGCCAGCCACGGCCCCCCTGATTCGAGCCGACCAGGTGCGACAGGGTACGCACATCACGGCCGTGGGTTCGGACGATCACGGGAAACAGGAGCTGGAAGGAGCGCTGCCGATAGCATCGCCCAGTGCGTCGACCACGGCGAGTGTTTCCATGCCGTGCAAGATCACTTGGTGGACGAAAGCGCCGTCCGCGAGCTCGGCGCCATAATAGAGAACCCGACGTCGGGAAGAGCCGGCGACCACCAGATCACCGTCGCCGATCTGACGGGCGTCGCGATTCAAGACATTCAAATCGCCGCGATGGTCAACCGCGCATTTCTGGCAGAGCGGACGCAATGACCCGCGTTCACGGCCGAACTCCCCCCTACGGATACCTAAATGCCCTGTTCGGAAACGGTGGCGGCGCCGGCACCTCTCGCGGATCCTGCTCGATCTGCTGCAACAAATACTGGATGGCCGCATCGAGTTGCGCATCCTCGCCGTCAAACGTGGCGCGGGGTAGGTTGTCCACCTCCTGGTCCGGTACGATTCCGATCTGCTCGATGAGCCATTCCCCTTCCGGCCCGTACACACCCCACATCGGTGCGCGCGCCAAGCCTCCGTCGGTCAGTCTATTCGACGAACTGAGCCAGATCTCGCCGCCCCAAGACCTTCCAAGTCCGGAACCGAGCGGAGTACACCTGCTTGATGTATGCGCCGCCAGGGAATCGAACCCCGAACCTACTGATTAAGAGTC
>JBDHFY010000264.1:0-5890 GCA_039590195.1 Gemmatimonadota bacterium
CGACGTAACGGTCATTCAATCACTGCTCGGTCACGGCTCGTTGCGGGCGACCCTGGTCTACACGCACGTCAGCCTGGAGCACATCGCTCGGACCCGAAGCCCGCTCGACCTGCTCGGTACGCCCAAAGCACGCATCCTCGGCTGAAGCGCGGTCATGGATGCCGAGCGGCCTCGCTTCGAGGTCGCCGACGTGGTGCGGGCCTACGGCGAGGCCTACCGGGGAGCCCATCGGCCATCGGCGGCTCAGGAGCGAGTGCTGAGCAACATCGCGGCCTGCAGGACCGCCGCGCTCGGCGGGCACGTCGACCAGTGCGATGACTGCGGGCACGTACGCATCTCGTACAACTCCTGCCGCGACAGGCACTGCCCCAAGTGCCAGGGGCCGCAGCGAGCCGAGTGGCTGGCTCAACGGCTCGAGCGTCTCCTGCCCGTCCCGTACTTCCACGTCGTCTTCACCATCCCGAACGAGCTCAATCCAATCGCGCTACGCAACAAGAAACTCGTCTACAAGATCCTCTTCGATGCGGCCTCAAGAACCCTCCTGCAGATCGCGCTGGATCCGAAGCATCTCGGCGCCCAACTCGGCATCACGGCCGTACTCCACACCTGGGGCCAGAACCTGCTCCTCCATCCCCACCTTCATTGTGTCGTCACCGGCGGCGGCCTGTCGCCGGACAACACGCGGTGGGTCGCCGCCCACGAGCGTTACTTCCTGCCGGTCAAAGCTCTCGGAAAGCTCTTCCGGGGCAAGTTCCTCGCGGCGCTCCACCATGCGAGGAACGACGGCAAGCTTGAGCTCGCGGGCAGCAGCGCTGAGCTGGCCGACCCCATCGCCTGGAACGCGTTCAAAGATCGACTCTACCGTAAGGACTGGGTCGTCTACGCCAAGCCGCCCTTCGGAGGGCCGGAGCAGGTCTTCCGCTACCTCGGCCGCTATACCCACCGCGTGGCAATCTCCAATCACCGCATCGTCAATGTCGACGACGGCAAGATCACCTTCAATGTCAAGGACTACGCCGACGGCTCCAAGTCGAAGCAGTTGACGCTCGGCGCCGTCGAGTTCCTGCGCCGCTTCCTATTGCACCTTCTGCCCGGAAGATTCGTCCGCATCCGTCACTACGGGCTGTGCGCCGCGCGCAACGTCAATACCAAGCTCGACACGGCACACCGGCTCCTCGATCCGCAGCAGCTGCCACCCAAAGCCGACCCACCGGACTCCTCCGAGCCACCTGCCACGACGACTTGGTGGGAGCGATTCGCCGAGCACACCGGCATCGACGTAATGGCCTGCCCTTGCTGCGGGGGCCGACTTCTCCGACGCCAAGCCCTGACGCCTGTCACCGTCGCAGGCTCCAATACCCTCGCTCGCGCTTCTCCGGCGCTCGCATGACCAGCTCCCCGCCATGCTCCATCCCGACCGAACCGTGCCCGAGCGACCGGGAACGGCCTCCTGCACCTTTCTTGCGAATCTGCCGGTGCCTGCACCTGTTTCTGTCTCACCACCCTCGGTCTGCGCAGCCCGTCGGCATCCCCGTCAGCCTCTCCCTACGCCTTCCGAGCTTCCACGCCGTGCCCCGCCCGCGATGAAATCCCCATAGACAAGCCGCCAGCCCTGCCATGTCCCAGGTTTCGTTCAACAGGCGCATTACGGACATGCGCTTCGCGACGGCCGTAATCCGCTATGAGTTAACCCAACTTCGCCAGTTTGCGGACGTAAACTATTGAAAACATGGGGAAGGGCCTCCGGAGTTGGCACTACATTTTGACGGCCCGAGGCGGCCGAAGCCTCTGGGGTAGCTTCAAACCCAGCCGATCGAGGATGAGCTTCAGTGCCGGCTCGGGGCGAACCACACATCGCAGCCGAAGCTCCCGGCCGTCGACGATGGGTAGCACCACGTCCGTGCTCTGGATCGCACGCAGTTCTTCGAAGATCGTCCGCGGGCTACGCCCCAAGCCTGCCCGGCTTTGCCACATCTCGAGCGTCTTCCAGAGTACATAGGCCAGGAAACAGACGAAGATGTGGGCCTTCACCCGCTCCGCTTTCTGATGCCAGACGGGGCGGATTGACAGGTCGCTCTTGTGGATCCGAAACGCCGCCTCGGCCTCAGTCAATTGGATGTAGGTGCGCCACAGTTCCTCGGGGGTCCATCCCGATACGTTCGTCCGCAGGATGTAGCAACCCTCGATCTGTGCGGCCCATTCCGCCCACTCCGACCGCTCACTCCACTGAAGTCGTAGCCCCGAAGTGGTCTCCGGGGCGCGGTCGACACGAATTTCGAACGCCCCGGCAGCGCGGGAGTTGCGCCCGAGAAGACGCCCGATCTGTCGGTTGACTTGATCCGCGTCCACGGGCCGGCGAGCTCGTTCCAGACGGCGGGAGAGCGACTCCAGCCCCTGACGGACACGCTCGCGGAAGCGTTCGTGCATGGCGTGCTCCTTCTCCTGTCTCTGGCGCGAGCGACACAGAAGAAAGCCTTCCTCGCCCTCGGGGCCGAGGCACAGCTTCACCTCGATCCCATCACGGATCTCCTGCCAACCCTGCGAGTCAACGACCCACCGTTGCCGGCGCTTCAACTCGCTCTTGGGTGTGCCGATCAGGTGCCGTCGCCCCTCCGCCTTCAACCACGACACGTTCTCCTCGCTGACCATCCCGCGATCCATCACCCAGACTCGATCCGCCCGCCCATGGCGCGCCTCCATCGTGGTGACGATCTCCTGCACTGTCGTCACATCCGTGCGGCTTCCCTCAAAGATCTCGTAGCCCAGGGGCAGGCCCTCCCGCGTCACCACCAACGCGATGCACACCTGCTTGCAATCCGGTCGGTGATCGCGACTGTAGCCGCGCTGCGCCAATGGGTTGCCATTGGCCAACCCCTCGAAGTAGGTCGACGTCACGTCGTACAACAGCAGGTCGTAGTCGACGTCGAACAACTCCCCGAGCCGGGAGCGGATATGCCGCTCGACGGCATCCTTGTGTGGCAGGATCTGATCCAAGGCCCGATACAGCCGTTGCTCATTGACTTTCTCGGCCGCAACCCCGAGCAGGTCATCCAGGGCTGTCTTGCGGTACCAGTCCTCGGCAATGTGAAGCTCGCTCGACGGCTCCGACAACCGGGCCAGCACCAGCACCGCAGCCATCACTGCCCACGGAACCTTTTCGCGCCCAGGCGCGATCAACTCCTCGAACAGCGTGTCGAAACGCAGCGCTCGCCACAGCGTCCAACCCAGCCAGACGTTGCCGAACTGGCGCGCTCGCTCCAGTCGAATCCGGTCCAAGCACACTGGCACCGCTTCGGTCGACTCGACGTCGGAATCAAACAGCCCGGGTGCCTCGGCACTTGCCCCGCAGATCTGCCGTGCAAGCGCACGGGCTTTCGCCCGGCCAGCCGCATCGAGCTCCCCGAGCATCGCCACGGTCTGCTGTCGCACGCGCGAGCCCACGCGAACGCTGCGCACCAAGCGCCAGTACACGTGAGTCTTGCCATCCTTGTGGACCGTGGAGTGGCGCAGGTACACGGCGTGCTCTCCTCGGACTCCGTTATGCACGTCCGAAGGGCACGAAAACAAGAGGGTAGGTTGGCACTACACGCGTGTTTCGACGACCGCGTGTTGCAGAGAAACGGCTTCCGTCACGGCGCGGGCCCCAGAAGGCCGGAAATCAGATCGAACTGGCGAAGTTGGGCTAGCCTCGATTTCCACGGAAGGTCAAAGCCCTAACGCTGGGGCCGATCACGGCAGCTGCGCGGTCATCCGAAGGGACATATTCTTCCACCACGGCACGACGACAGGTTGGTCCAGGAGGCCAGACGCAGTGATGATGGGCAGGTGGGCTCGCCGGTGGAAGCGGACGAGGACCTGCCCTTGTTCAATCTCCACGTCTGCGGGGGTGTCGAGCAAGTCCCGGAAGATCGACCGAGCCTTGGAGTCCGTGTAGCCGCGCATCTGGCGGGCGAGCAGGCGGTACAAACCGCTCGCGATGACAAGCAGGGCCATGTCGAAGTCGACCTTCATTCCGACAACCGAGGACAGCGCATCCATGTGGAAAAAGCGCACCGCGTCGGAGATGGCGTTCTCGACGAGCATCCTCTGAGCGTAGCGCGTCAAGACCTTGGCTGCCGTTCTCTTCTCATTGGTCAGAAGGATGGTCGGTTTGTCGTGTCCGAGGTCGAGTACGTAAAACTGTCGGAAGCGACGTCCCGCTATCGTGACCTTTTGCTCATAGATCCTCGGCCTGCGGTACTTCCGAGAGGGTACGTCGAGTTCGGTTCGGCGCCACGCCGACCGTGGCAGTTTGTCGATCTCCTCAAGCAGCCGTGGCGATCGGCGTCGCAGCGTGATGAAGGTGATGCCCATTTCGTCAAGCCGCGCGAGATTGGCGTAGGTGGTGAGCTGAGAGTCGAAGACGAGGTGACCCGGTAGCTCTCGGTGGGTCTTCTTCCAGAAAGAGACAAAGCGAAGGATCTCGTCCTTCTCCTCTCCCTTTCGGAGATCCGCGTTGGAATAGCAGAAGGCGCGGCTGTCCGCATCTTGAGCCAAGAAGACCAAGATGCTGGGCTGCCGGCGGCTCCGTGCTGAGACGTAGTGCCGTTCGATCACCGGGTCTTCGCCGTAGTACGGCACAGAGTGAAAGTCGAGGTCGAAGGAATTCCCCGGGAAAAGGTCATCTCCGTGGACTCGCTCGTGCCACCCTTGGAGGAATTGTCCTGTCTTGCGGGGATCGACTCGCGAAGAGTACTCCGAGAGATAGCTCTTCTTGGGCGTGACGTTCAGACCGGAGAACAGAGCCAGACCTTGGTCGGTAACCAGGGACATGACGTGGCTCTTACGCTCGACCGCCCAGAGCTTCAACGCCAGGCAAGCCCGCAACGCGTGCGTGCGCGGGATCATCCTCGAGCCGGGCAACGCCGCGGCCTTGGCGACCTGCTCCAGTTCCAGGCGAGCCAGGTAGGGGATGAAGAGAAAAAGGCCGCCGCAACGGGTGATGAACCGGCGCGGTGCTGTCGAGAAAGCCCGTACGTCGGCCACCGCCTCGATATCTGGACGCGGATAGTCGGGTCGTTCTTCGTCGAGACGGCGCGGGAGAGGAGCAAACCCCTCCTCCTTCAAGATCTCGCCCACCGCCGTGGGGCTCAGTGGCGTGCCTCGTTCCTTCAGCACGGCGCTGATCTCGTAGACGGAGTGGTTCTGCTTGCGCAGCGTGATGGCCAGTTCCCTGGCCACGGACTTCTTCGGCTGAGTGCCCGGTCCTTTTTGCGGTGTGACGAAGAAAACGGGGTCCGGGTCCCGCCGGAAATGGTGACACAGCACGCGGAAGGCGCCGGGGGAATAGCCGTAGTTTCGGGCGACTTCATGGGAAGGCCGACCCTCCACGAAGTAGGCCCGGAACGCTTCATACTGCCGCTGTCGCGGCGAGCGGGGATCGAGGAAGAACCGGCGGCATACTGTTAGGCTCTTTGGTACTCTCATAACGGCACTAATACAATGCTACATACCACATCTCGTGTCAAGAGGAATCTGGACCCCCAACGGATAGGGGCCGAAATTCCAAGGTCGGCTTGATCTTCGGGACCGGTCGGCAGATCGGATCAGAGGGACCCTGCGGTCGGTCGAGCTCAGTAGGACCGCCCACGTGAGGTCCAAGGCGCACCACGGTCCTAACGCTGGAACAACGAGAAGGGAATGCGAAATCGTGAAGCCCAGGCAGAGAGAGGACCCGCCGACATGCGCCCGCGATCGCCCAGGCAGCTCGCGTTAGGTCAACTCTTCTCCGTGGAAATCCAGGCTAGCGCAGGGCTTTTCGGCACCAAGTGAAACGATTGTGACGTCTGGCACCGCGGGTCCCTGGACCGGGGTGGCCTCGCTGAAAGCGTCTGCATGACAGGACTGCGAT
>JBDHFY010000265.1:0-5869 GCA_039590195.1 Gemmatimonadota bacterium
CCCCACCCCCTCTTATGACAGTTGACATCTCCCCATCCCAACCTTAGCCTTCCTTCCTTCCGGCCCGGTTGGTCAATCCCCTCCGCCGGTTGAACGTCGTCCGCACTCTGTGACCATTGCACACAACGACGGTCGTTCTTGAGCTTTCGCGCTCACCGACCGTCGCTACGAAGTCTTACGTTCGTTCTGTTTAACCAGTCACAACCCAAAACGCGGAGCTAAGACGTGGCCTCTACGAAAGATGTGCTGGACAATCACCTGAAGTGCTTTGGCGAGGCGAACCTCGATGGCATTCTCGCCGACTACGCGCCGGACGCCGTGCTGTTCACACCCGACGGCCCGCTGGTGGGCCCTGACGCCATCAAACCGTTGTTCGAGGCCATGTTCGCGGAGTTTGCCAAGCCCGGCGCCGCGTTTGCCATGAAGACAGAGTCGGTCGAAGGCGACTACGCCTATATCGTGTGGACGGCTGAGACGGCCGACAACGTCTACGAGCTGGGAACGGATACGTTCGTCGTGCGAAACGGCAAGATCGTCGCGCAGTCGTTAGCGGGGAAGATCACGCCGAAAGGCTGAGGAACAGGGGCAGAGGGGGCAGACGTAGGGGCGCGCCATGCTGCGCCCCTACAAGTCTGCCCCCGCCTGCCCCCCTTCCCTCGCCCGCCCCGTTACATTCCCGGGGGCCCCGGCATCTTCCAGACATGGGACAACCCGGAAACATCACACAATCCACGACAATAAAGGAAGAGCATGAAAGCCACACAGGTCCTGATGGACGAGCACCGCGTCATCGAGCGGGTGCTGAATGCTGTAGAGGAGGCGGCGAACCGCCTGGAGCGCGGCACGAAGATCGACGCGAGCTTCTTCTTAGACGCCACCGAATTCATCCGTGGTTTCGCGGACGGGTGCCATCACCAGAAAGAAGAGGGAGTCCTGTTCAAGGCGATGACCGCCGCCGGCATGCCGCGGGGCCAGGGACCCATCGCCGTGATGCTGAGCGAGCACGAGCAGGCTCGCACGTACACCCGCAACCTGCTCGAGGCCGCGGAACGGTTGCAGGGGGGAAACGAGCAGGCGGCCCGGGAAGTCGTTGGCTACGCGCGGGGCTACGTCGCCCTGCTGCGCCAGCATATCGCCAAAGAAGACAACGTGCTCTTTCCAATGGCGGAGCAGGCCATCCCGGTGGCTCAGCACGCAAACGTGGAGGCCGAGTTCGAGCGGGTCGAGGAGGACGAGGCGGGACAGGGAGTCCACGAGCAGTACCTCGCGTTGGCCAAGAAGCTCGAAGACCAGCTGGCAAGCATGTAATCCTTTCTTCGCAACTTCGAGACCGGGGAGCGCCTCTCGGGTGGCACAATGCGCCAGATCAAACTGAACGTGTCCGGCCCTGACGAGATCTTCAGGCTCAACGGGAGCCTCGAGCCTTTTCTTCGACTTGTCAGGGAGTTTACATTACCCGCCTCGAAGGATTGAGCCTGCAAACCACAAGAACACGAGACCACCCATGCGTCCGCTCATACCGACCAGCCCAAACCTGACCGGAAAACACCCCCTTGTCCGCGCCGGGCTCATTTTCGTTCAACTCGCCGTCCTGGCGGTCGCCGGCTGCGCGCCCCCCGAGATCCCTGCCTTTTCCTCTTATTACGTCCCCATGCGGGATGGAACGAGACTCGCGGTGGACGTGCATCTGCCGCAGGATCGCGAACCCGGCGATGAGCATGCGGCCCTGCTCGAGCTCACACGCTATGGGCGGTCGAGGGAGGGCGCCGAGTCGGGAGTCCACATGCCGTCGCTCAGTCCGCTCGATCGCTACTTCCTGCAACACGGGTACGCGGTCGTCAAAGTGGATGCCCGTGGAAGCGGCGCGTCGTTCGGCAGCCGGCCCGTCGAGTACGGGCCCGACGAAGTGCGGGACGGCTACGACGTGGTACAATGGATCATCCGGCAACCGTGGTCGGACCGGAACGTCGGTGCCTACGGCACATCGTACAGCGGCACCACGGCGGAGCTGTTGACTGCTGTCAACCACCTTGCGGTCAAGGCGGTCATTCCGGGATGGTCCGACTTCGACGTGTACAGCAGCCCCGTGCGGCCATACGGGTTGACGGCCGGCTCGTTTCTCAGAGCCTGGAGCGCGGAAGTGAGTAGCTTGGACGAGAATGATATCGAGACCTTCAATTCAAGCATCCGGCGGGTGGACAAGGACACCGCCGGAACACTCCTTGCCGAGGCACTGGCGGAACACGAAGCCAATCCGGATGTGTTCGAGGTCGTGAGCGCGGCCGAGTTCCGGGACGACACCGTGGGCGGCGGGTACACCTACGAGCACAGTTCCCCGCTCTACTGGAAGGACGAGATCGAGCGGTCGCGCGTGCCGATGTTGGTATTCGCGAGCTGGTTCGACGCCGGCACGAGTGACGGTGCCCTGCTCCGCTTCCAACACTTCAGCAATCGGCAAAACCTCATCATCATGGCGTCCAGCCACGGAGGCGGCTCGCACGCGAGCCCGCACACGGTGCGGAGTAGACCGCTCCCGCCGATGCCGACTACTGAGGAGCAGTTTGAGCTGCGCCTCGCCTTCTTCGACCACTACCTGCGGGGCGAAGAGAACGGCGTCGACGTATGGCCGCCCATGCGCTTTTTCAATCTGGGCGAGGAGGCGTTCCACGAGAGCAGTAGATGGCCGCCGCGGGGCACGAGCGCACGTTCCTTCTATCTAGGGGCGAACGCGACCCTCGCAGACGAGGCGCCCGGCGCCGCTATCGGCGCGGACACCTACCGCGTCGATCCCACCGTTTCCACCGGTAGCGACACCCGCTGGACGACCCAGCTCGGCGGCCAGCCCGTCATCAACCTCCACAACCGCGGCGCCATGGACGCCCGCATGCTCAGCTACACCACGGCGCCGCTCGGCGAGGACCTGCAGATCGCCGGCTGGCCCATCGTCACGCTCTACGTGGCGTCGGATCAGCCCGACGGGATGGTGCTCGTGTATCTCGAGGACGTGGACGAGAACGGGCAGAGCCGCTACGTGACGGAGGGCGGGCTGAGACTCATCCATCGGAAGGTCTCACCCAATCCTTACTTCGAACACACCACCCCGTACCACTCCTTCGCCCGGGCCGACGCTCAGCCGATGGTTCCGGGCGAGACCGCGGAGGTGAGCTTCCAACTCTGGCCCATCTCGGCGCTGATCCGACAGGGCCATCGCCTGCGCCTGGCTATCGCCGGCGCCGACGCAGACACGTTCGACCCTATCCCCGCCGAGGGGCGGGCGACACTCACAATTCACCACAACGCATCCAGCGCCTCGGTGCTCGAGCTACCGGTGGTGGAGGGTGGGCTCCAGAACTAAGGCGGCGGCGGGGTACTCTACCGCCCTTGCTGGCCTCCGCGGTCGGGAGACCGTAATTTGGCATAGACAGATCGAGCTGCCTGCTCCGACGTCTGTTGATATCGAATAGACCGGCCACCCCTTTGAGCCCCGGCCAAGGATCAGAGTCACCCAAGCCAATCACCGGTCAGTCGGGCGTCAGTGAAGGAAAGTCACAGTGCAACTCATGGTCACTTCGATCTGGACGGCTTTGATCAGCTCCCGCAAGAGTTCCGCCGGGCACTTGCAGCCTACGGCTGCCGGCCGCACGGTATGATCTTCTCGCGAATACACCGGGCCACCAGGGCTCATGCATGCACACTTGCCGCGGTCGACGAGGCGTGCGTTCTCGCGGACGACCCCACCAAAGCTGCACGCCGCGCGGACGGCGTATCGAGTTGGACGGTGCAACAGCACCTGGAGCATTTGCTGCTGGCGGATAGGGCGATCACTGGCGTGCTTCGCGAGATGTTGAAAGGCCGTGCGCAGCCAGCCGGTCCTGGCAGGCCGACATGGGTGGGGTATCTCGTGTTGTTGCGGGGATCCATCCGCCGCGGAAAAGGGCGTGCGCCCGATCTCAGCGTGCCGACAGGCCTCCAACTCGACGAGGTCGCCGCGGGTCTGCGTGCGGTAAAGGACGAGGTCGAGGCCCTCGAGAGGGCGCTCCCGGTGCTGGCGGCCGCGACATCTACACGACGACATCCCGTGCTTGGTGACTTCACGCCGCTCCAATGGCTACAGTTCGTTCACATCCACCACGTGCACCACGGCAAGATCATCGAAGACATTCTCATAGATCAAACCGGCTGATGCGGATATCGAGTGCTTCGGATCGCCGTGCCAATCCGGCAGGGCACCGTGTCTTTCGCCGCTCTCCGTGTGCTAACGAGGTCCGTACGTGGATGTCACGATCGATTTTCTGAAGCCGAGCGAGTCCGGTATGGCGGCAGACGTACTCAGCAGAGCCTTCGTGACCAATCCCAACAGCGTGGCCATCTGGCGTCGGCAGGGGGAAACGGAGTGCCGAAAGCAGGCCGCCATCTTCCGGCTGCTGAAGCTCGACCGCCCTTTCTCGAAAGTGCTGGTTGCCCACATCGGAACCCAGCTAGTGGGTGTCCTAAACATGGCACCGTGGCCTCAGTGCCAGATGAGCGGCCGGGAGACGGCAAAGGCAATTCCCCGCCTGATGTCGATTTTGCGCGGAGACGTGTTTCGTGGTGTCATGGCGCGCGCCGCGACCATGCAGGCTGTCTGGAGTCGCCACGATCCCCAAAGACCACACTGGCACCTTGGGCCGGTGGGGATCCTCCCGGAGCGTCAGGGACGGGGAATCGGAACGCTGCTCATGAACCGTTTCTGCTCGCTCGTCGACGACGATGGGCATGGGAGCTACCTGGAAACGGACCGGCCGGAAAACGTCCCGTTTTACCGGCGGTTTGGCTTCGATGTCACGGGAGAAGCGACGATCCATGGGGTGACGAACTGGTTTATGTGGCGCGATCCGCCGGCCGTCGCCTGACCAGCAGCTCACGGCGCCATCGTTTGGACAAGGATGGTTCTCGAGGGGTGAAGCTGGTAACATCTCTGAACGGGTTGGCGTCTATGCTGGACGATCACGCCGCAGCTGAACGCCAGATCCGCTATCCGCCCTATGTGCTCAATACAGGGAGGTAACCATGGTTTCGCTGATGTCGTTGTGGCTTCCGATCCTGCTCTCGGCGGTGTTCGTGCTCGTGGTGAGCTCCATCATCCACATGCTGCTCCCTTACCACCGCAGCGACTTCGGCAAGGTGCCGACTGAAGATGAGGTCATGGATGCCCTCCGGAAGTTCGAGATTCCGCCCGGCGAGTACGTGATTCCGTGCCCCGGAAGTCCAGAGGTGATGAAGAGCCCCGAATTCATCGAGAAGACCAAGAGGGGGCCCGTGGCTTTCATGACCGTGTTGCCCAACGGGCCATTGGCGATGGGTAAGCAACTCATACAATGGTTCGTCTACTGTGTCGTCGTGGGGATCTTCGCCGCCTACGTAGCCAGCCGGGCGGTGACGCCAGGCAGCGATTACCTGGCGGTCTTCCGCTTCGTCGGATGCACGGCCTTCCTCTGTTACGCCGTGGCCCTCTGGCAAAACTCCATCTGGTACAGCCGCGCGTGGAGCACGACCCTCAAGTCGACCTTTGACAGCCTCGTCTACGCGCTCTTCACGGCCGGGACGTTCGGATGGCTGTGGCCGGGGTAGCCCGTCACTGATAGCGGCAAGTAGCTGGAGCCACTCGCCAGCATGTCCTTGGCGGAGGCGTAACAGGCCCAAGGAATGCAGGAACCTGCTAGTCCGCTCGGCAGGACCCAATGAGAGCAGGGAGGAAGCAATGCTTAGCGTGTCGTGTTTCACATCCTGGCCCTCATGTGCGGAGCCATGATCGTAGCCGATCTGCTCAACCCCACGTATAATCCGCAGACCGGACAGAACGAATTCATTGACCTGCTCATCGGCATGA
>JBDHFY010000266.1:0-5831 GCA_039590195.1 Gemmatimonadota bacterium
GTTCAGGGGCGGTGCAGAGGAATAATTGGTCACCTTCATTCGGCTGGATGACGGCCGGCCTGCCCGATGCCACCGAGCTCTCACTCCCGGGTCGGGCATCGCCACAGGCGGTGACCGCAGCTATTGCTGCTACAATGACCGTTACTCGCATGTTGCGCTCCTCCTGTTGCCAATCACTCATTTGCCGCCGAACACGTCCGCGACACGTCCAGCCCTGGAGTCTGAAGCTATAACCTGCCGCCCAACTACAGATGGGCAGCCCAAATCATCCCTCAAACCCACTCAGAGCTTGCCGACAAAAAGGCCAAAAGCAACACCGCCAAATGATAGGCGAGAGTTGAGATCGCCAAAAACGTATGCCGTCAGCCCGAGGAAGGGCGTCAGCGCCAGTCGTCCCTCAGCGTCTACCAGGAAGCCTACGCTCGGCGGTGGATCGGGATCTGCGGCCAAGATCCCGTAATGGCGCCACCTGACATGCCCCACCCCGGCCCCGACGGTCAACTGGCCGTGCGGGGAGGTCGGTGTGACGACAGCGCCAACGAGCATGCCAACGTCTTCGAACCAGTCGCCGCTAAACTCGCCAGTTGAGGCGTATCGCGCGCGAACGACAACTCGATTGTAACGGAGGGCGGCCGTGGCAACGATCCCGATTTTGTAAGGGTGCGTAGGGCCGATCGCGCCGGTGGCCCAAAACCCCGTGCGATGCGCACTCGGCATTTGTGCGGCCGCCGGAGTGGACGCCAAGAGAGCGGCGGCCGCGATCGTTATGAGAGGAGAAGACGCGAGACGAGTTGGCCACGTCAAGGGACTCATGGCACTCTGCTACATGCGCTTGTTAGGTTGCCAGTAATTCTGGATGAGTTTGCCCTTCCGACAAGACCGCCCGCTTCGCCGCTGCAGAAGCCGAAGCTGAGATAACGCCTCCAAAACCGCCACTGACCAGGCCGGCGCCAAGGAGCCCTAAAAGTTCGGCGGCCGAGGCGCCGAAGAAGACCGCGCCCATCGAACCAAAGAACACGGCCGGTGCGAGGCCTCCGAGAAGCCCCCATGCTGCCATGCGCCATGTGGGAAGCTCGTCAATCCGCCGACCGGATTCGGCGCGGCCGATGAGGAGGGCTGTGACCGCCCCCGTTATACCACCGACGCAGCCGTAGATGATGCCAAGCGAGTACATGGAGGCGAGCACCGCTCCGCCTTCCGCGGCCCCACCGCTCAGGGCTCCGACCAATGCTCCAACCACACCCCACGCCGCTGTGAAGAACGCGGTGATCTTCCCGAGTGCCTTGAACTGTCGTGAAAAGGGCATTATGGACCCTCCGACTGAATCGGCAACCTGACTGCAAATAGACAGCCTAAACCGTCCCTCAAACAAAGCGATCTACGCTGCCTATTCGTCATGACACCCTCCAACACTGAGTGTCCTATCTTGCGCGAAGATAGGGACGTGCACAGAAGGCGTCCAGAACAACGCCGGACGTGAAACGGCAAAATCCGTTGCCTGACTCCCTACGGGGGTAAGCCGACACTATCTGTCTGGTATCACAGGCGCGACGGCACACCGGCAACCGACTCGGTGGCCTCACCAACCTACGTTGCCTTGGGAAGATCTTGGGAAGGCTTGGGTGTTAACAGATGCAAGAGAATGCAAAGGATTGCAAAAGGCCGAGCGGGACAACCGTCATGCGGGCAACGATTCGCAAAGACTGCACATCAACCTTCTGCCCTACCGCCTTACCGCCATACCGCATCCTAATGCGCCACTCGTCCGCCGCGACATCCCCTCCAACCACGATCCCATGTCGGTGTTGAGTTGACTCGAACGCTACGAGTCGGTCGTTTTGCTGGCAACGTACTTGGCGACGACCGGATGCCGCAACAGACTCATGCCGATCAGCACCGGGAGCGACTGGAGCACGACGTTCAATAGCGCCACGCTGTAAGACATTGTTCCCACGTCGGGCGGCGGCGTGACTTCGGCGGCAGGCCGCAGAGAGATCGCTGTCCTCATGAGGTGATACACGGCGCTGATGGCGATCGTGCCGACTCCCGTAATCAGGAGGAGCGTGCGCGCCCTCGATTGGCGCCGAAAGAGGCGGACGGCGCCGGTGACGCCGAGCACGGCCATGAGCAGCAACGGGAACGCCAAGGTCCGCTCCAGGGCGGACAGGTCGGCGCGTTGTTCCTGGGCCTGCAACCACGCGGGATCGACCAGTTCCGGAGCCTCGACGGCGAGTTGGGCCATGGGATCGTTGGTACCCACCTGCACTCCGGACGCGAGACCCAGCAATACCATGAGGGCGCGCAGCCCGCCGAACCCCGACATCAGCAACCAGAGCGCGCCGAGGACACTCACCAGCACCGGGCGGGGGTCGGGAGCGGCGAGCATCGAAGACAGACGTTTATTCATGCGCACACAATCTATGGGTAAGATTGGGGGAGAAAAGCACACCGCGGAGCACGCTGAGGCCGCGGAGGTCGTCAGGAAGCGTGCCGTCGAGTCGTCTCCCGGTGCTGTCGCGGATCTGGTGATGTAGCGTTCCGGTGGGACAATCAGCCTCTTCTCTCGAGAAGGACCTTTGCCCGCCGTACGTTGAGAGCAGGGCTCCTCCCACGATCAGGCGGCGACGCTCACCGAATCCGTCGCCGCACCGTAGCGCTACACTGTACGGGCAACCCTACCCTTCCGCCCTCACCGCGCTCCCCGGTCTCGCGCCGTCGACCAATTCACCCCCGTCCACCACCACCACCCCGTTCACCAACACGTAGTCGATGCCCTCCGACGTAAGCGTCGCGTCCATGTACGTCGAGCGGTCGATTACAGACTCCGGATCGAATACGGTAATGTCCGCGTCCGCGCCGACGCGGATGCGGCCCTTGTTGACCATGGAGGGTACGCGGGCCTCCAACCGGCGCGCGGGCTCGAGCGACATACGGCGCAACGCGTCCATCAACTCGACCACGCCCTGCTCCCGCACATAGCGGCCCAACACTTTGGCGTAGGACCCCGACGTGCGCGGATGGCCGCGGCCGTTCTCAATGAAACCGTCGCTGGCGATCATGGTGAGCGGATTGCCGATGGCCGCGAGAGTCATCTGCTCGGTGCGGCTGTGGATGATGACGGTACCACCCTGCGCCCGATACCGCCCGAACGTCTCGCGCGTGAGACGCTCCCCCGTCTCCACCCACTGATAGTTGTCGAATTGGTCGTCCGTCCACGTCCTCCAATCGTCGAACAGGGCGGACTCGATCGCCGTCATTCCCGCCCCGTACGGATACGCCTCAGTCGTGACGTCTTGGCCGCTCTCGCGCGCCTGCTCGATGACCTCGAGAAACGCCGGGGTCTGCGCATCGCCGCTCGAGTTGGCGTGCACCACGTGCAGGCTGACGCCCGCGCGAGCCGCTGTCTCGATCGTCTCCGCCAAGCCGCTTGGCCCACCCCGCACGTGAATATGTGCCGACGCATCGTGCTCGGCGGCGACGCGAAACATCGTCTCGACCTCCGCCATCGTGGCTGCCGGCGTGTACGCCGTGCCGAACCCCACTGCCACGGCTCCCTGCGCCAATCCCTCCTCAATGCGGCGCGCCATCTCAGCAACTTGAGCGTCAGTCGCGGTGCCATGTCCGCCCGCGCCGCTCGGTAGGAAGTCGCCCGGGTCGTCCATGACGACCATGCGGACGGGTATGTGACCGATGCTGACGCCGTAGTTCACGATCTGTCCGCCCTCGCGCTCGGCATACCACGCGGCGACGTCGCCCGTGCCGACCTCCAACTCGAACGCGTTGGTCACACCGTCCATCACCATCAGCGCGTACGCTTCCTCCGTCTGACCGTGCTCGTGCAGGTCGATGAACCCGGGCGCCACGACGAGACCGCTCGCGTCGATCGTGCGACCACCGCTGAGCGGGTCTTCAGAGACCGCCTCGACGCGGCCGTCGCGAATCCCGACGTTCATGACGGCATCCAATCCCGATTCCGGATCCATAACCCGACCACCCTGGATGACGACGTCGTACTCACCCGCATCGCAAGCGGAGACAAGGGCTGCGAGTGCCAGCGCGCGGCTGATCGATCTTCTCATAATCCAACTCCCCTTGGATTGTGAACACCCCACGGTCTACACGAGAATCAACCGGAGGATGTTCCGTGGGACGTCCGCCTAACGGACCTGCCCATCAGCTGTGGCGTGATCACCCGTCAGCTGATCGATGCGAACGCGTTCAGAGATGTCAGCGGCTTCAGAAGGCAATGATGTCCTCATCAGGACTACAGGTCGTCAGCCGCATGGCTTGTTGGGCTGCTACCGAGGTGAAAGAACAAGGCCTGCTATCAGGAAGGCCCATCCCACCAACATAAGCCGGTTCATCTCCCGACGCAGCCGGTCTCCTGTGGGAGTGAACTGCCCTGGAAGCCAGGGAAACCACAGCTCGAGCTTGCTGGCCGGTGGCCCAACTCGTTCTTTTCGCAGTCTAGGCACGAGGTAGAAAAAGCGGAAGAAGGCCGCCATCCCGACCACGAAGCACGCAAGAGCAACCGACGCTCGCATCCGCTTGTTAAGCCTCTCCACGTTCAACAACGCTGATTTCCAGTACGACACGACCCCAGCCACCGCATTGGACGCCCACGTCAAAGCAGCCGGCTCGTTTGAACCGCATTTCGTTTGGGTCTACCCCGGCGTAGAGGAGTTCGTTCGAAGCGAAGATGAGGCCGGTTGCAGCGTTGAGGGCGTAAACGCACACTTTCTTCGGACACCGCTTGGTGAGGAGGTTGCCGGCGCCGTCGAAGTAGAACTTGTCGCCCACCTTGTGTTGGCTGTTGCAGCCATGTGAATCAACTACTTGCACCACGATGGTCTTTCCGATCAGGGAAGGCATTCGTGAGAGGACGTCCGCGTTCCTTGGGTTGTCACGGAACACCTGCATTTCCGCATTGGAGTAGCCGAGGTGCCTCTTCATGATCTTCCATTTCATCGTCTTCCAGACAGCGTCCGTGATCCCCATTGTGTCCTCCGAATCAATGTCACCCGAAGTGTTGGCTGCCGTTGAGGTATGGAAAGAGACCCAACGACTTGTTAGGTGTCTCCGTCCTTTCGTCGTCCTAGTTCGCTAAAGGGAGGCCAGAATATTAGAACCATGGCAAACAGAGATCCGCCGAACATCACAATGCGCCGCGCGAGCGAAACCAGTTCGACACGATCAGCCACATAGACGGTCCCGATCTCGCCCAAAGCTTGGGATATCTGCACGGTGCTATCAACAGCGTCCAAGTATCTGAAATAGAACATCGCCGAGGCGACCAGATACAAAAAGGCTATGCAGCCCCGAACGACCCGTCCGAGCTTTTGGCCAGCCGTATAGCAAACCACTACTACGGCAAAAGTCGCGCCCATCCAGAATTCGAACTGTTCGGTAATCGTTCTGCTCAACTCACTCAGGACCATTATCAATTCGAATTCGCTCATGAACGTCTCCAGAGATGCCTAACGGATCTGCCCATCAGTTCCGCCGTGACTTCCATCCAGCTGATAGATGCCGATCCATTAAGAAATGTTACCAGCCTCACAATGCAACGACCTTCCTCATGCAAACGACCGCGCCGTCAGCTACATGGGCATATTATGCAGCGAACTGACGACCTCACCTTCTTTCATAGCGGCGGTGGTATGAGGACAGCCTGCTTCGGTACGCAACAAGGGAGAGCACGTACCCGGCTCCATCGAACACCAACGAGATGATTGCTCCGACAAGAGCGCCCGCGGGCAGGAGAAGGAGGAAGCCTAGCCAGGTGGGGAGTCCGAAATGGCGCACGCTCAGCAGGTCCAGAGTCATTCCAA
>JBDHFY010000267.1:0-5814 GCA_039590195.1 Gemmatimonadota bacterium
AGCCGCACGGGCCGGCGGAACGGGCCACCGCTCGAGATCTCGAGGCGGTCTCCCTCCTGCGCAATCCTCAACGAGAGCAGCCAATCGACGCTTGCGTCATCGAGGCCGGTAAGGGTTCGCACGTCGGCGTGGATCTGCTCGACGCTCGTTCCGTGACGGCGGGCAATGTCGGCCACGGCAACCGGCGGCTCACCAGCCCCGGCTTTGCGCGTTAGCTCGGCCACCACCGAAACGATACGGTTCACCTGCTCCGCTGCTGTCACTGCGGTTCTCCGGTGTACAACCCGGCCACACGGCCGCGCAACTCGTCCAACTCTTGCACAACGTTTGCAGGATCGATCACCTGCGCGTGTTGCCGGAACGTGAGGAGCCAGCGCAGGAACGGGTTCCTGTCCGTGACGTCGAACGAGAGAACCGCACCGCCGTCCTCGAGCAACGGCTCTTCCACCTTTCCGACGCACTGGGCCTGGACCCAGCGGGACTCGGGGAACGCAAATCGCACGCGCACGGTCACCCCTTCATCAGCCGACAATTCCCACGGCGCGCGGCCGAGGTAATCTCTGATCGAGAAATCGTGCGGGACGGTGAACGACGTGCCGCCTTGCCTCAGCGGCACAGTCTCGCGCACCCGGTCCACCCGGAACACGCGGAGCGCGTTGCGGTCCCGCGCCCGCGCCACGCAGTACCAGTGTCCCCAGCTGAAGAACAGCCCGTAAGGCTCGATCTCCCGCTCCGTCTCTTCATCCCGGCCGATCGTGTAGTAGCGGCAGCGGACGACAGCGTGCTCGGCGACGGCCCGTTGCAGGGCCGCCATAACCTTCTGACCCTCGCGGGTCATGGGGGCTCCGAGCACGCGCTCGACGGCGTCGATAGGAATGGGGAGATCGAACTCGAGCTTGCGGCGCGCAGAGGCGGCGGCGGCGGATAACGGAAACTCCGTGCGCTCGGCGACGCGCCGCGTCGCGCGGTCCAGCAACTCGACGTCGGCCTTGGTTATGGGAAGACACTTGAGCCCCTGGTACGGCCGGGCGCCGGGAGCATCCTCTTTCGCAAACTCGAGGTACGGAAGATAGAAATCCCGCGGTCGGAGCTGATAGCCCTGGGCCGGCTCGTCCCCTTCCGCGGACGGGAGTGCCACGGTCTCCAGGTTGATGCCGAAGCCTCTGAGCTCGTCCTTGTCCCGCTCGAACTTGCGGCGCCGGCTCTGGACCGATCGCTCGTCCTCCGGATCCAACCCCTGCGCGTATCCTCGCACGTTCCGGAAGATTTCCTCCCGCGTCACCGGATAGCGCCGGTTGAGGAGGAAGGCCAGGAGGTCCAGCCAGCGGGTGGTCTTGGCTGTCGGCATCTCGCCCAGAGAATACGGCACTCTTAGAAAGCCGCCATACCTGATATTAGAGCCGGGTAGAAGAGGCTTGATCCCTCACCCATAACACCCCGCCCCACCGGCGGCAGGCTTGCAGAAGCGTACCGCTCTGAAGCTAGAGCAACCGCGGGGGACCCTCACGCATCAGAGCCCGGCTCACCTCCCCCACCTTCAAGAGAGTCGTCGTACGCACGTTTCCCGACTATCGCTCAACATCCGACGGTACTGAAGGAATATTGACAGATCGAGGACGGTCTGCCCTTGACTCACCTACCGGGAATCTCGATCTCGGTTTCGATCCGGTCCGTGACCTCCGTCACCGGCACCACCCCAAGCCACCAGCGCGGGATCGGAGAGCCCCATACACGGTCACGCGCCCTCGTGGGTGCTAGGCTCTTCGGGGCACGCGTGAGCGCTCGCCTGCCACACCTCACGCATCGCCTCGAGGGCCTCGCGGTGGGAATACGAATTACTGCGTGATGTCACAAGCGCATCCAGGTCGTTGTACAGGCGTTCGTGCTCGTGACTGAACTCAGCGTTCGAGGAGATCATGCTCGGTAGGATCCGTGCCGTTCCGTCTACCGCCATGTCGTACGCGAACGCCGTCTCAACCACCAACAGGATCTCCACCAGCCCTTCCCTGGAGACACCGTCGTCCTCGCCCCACCGGTGCAACACGTCAACCATCGCGACCTCCAGGGTTTCGTCCACGACGACCTCGCCCACCGCCAGGAGCGCCACGCACAGGTAGGCCAGGTGATGCAGCCTGTCCCATTCGGAGAGCCGCCTAGCGTCTTCGGCCTCGCGTACGACCGTCTCCGGCACAGGGCTCGCTCGCCCGCCAGCGAGGTCCAGACCTGCTTGCAGCGTGGCAACGTGGTCGCGCTGCAACTCACTCGGCTCGTGATGGAGGAATTCGAGAACGTCATTGAGGAGCTCGCCGAGACGTTTCGGCGAGAGGGTTTTGCTGAGGTAATCCACAGATCCCGCAAACTGGCTCATCTGAAAGGTAATCCCATGATTGTCGACATCCGCCAGCACGGCAGTGCCGATCCACTTCAGGAAGGCGATCTTCACCTGCCGGCAGAGTCCCTCAGGGAGTGTCGGGCTGTCATGGTACTCCGGTAGCATCCGTGCGACCCTCCGAAGCTCTCGCTCGCTCACGTAACCCTCCTCCACCAGAGCCAGCGACATGAAGACGTACGCCAGGTGATGCACGGTGCCCCAAGTGTGCCGTCGAAAATCCTGCCTCCGCTCACGGAGGTCCTCCTCATCCTCGACCTCCAAGGGGACGGGTCGCAACTCCCGGCCGGTATTGGGGGTGATTTCAGCCATGGGCCAAGTCTAAGACAGGGGTGTGACAGCCGGCGGGGGAAGAAATCAGGCAGTCAGAATGCCCCCACTGTCACAGGGGCCGATTAATGTGCATTGGAGCCAACGATCCCCCTCACAACGGCGACTCAGGAACAACGATGAACATCGGTGACTGGCCACCCCTCAACGTGGAGCTGCTTTTGGCGATGCTTCCACACATGCGCAAGACGGACCGGCCCAGCAGGTCCGTCGTGCGGCTGGGTGCACATCGCTTCAAGACAGGGGAGGCGGTGTACCTCACACGGGCCGGAGGGGAGTGCTATTACGCGCGTATCGTGAGTTCCGACGACGACGTTTGGCTGTCGTTGGATATCAATCTCAGGACCGCAGGGCTCACACTCATCGCATATTACTGGCGCCGCCACATTTGTCCTTCGCGCGCCAATTCCAATAACCTCAACGATCCAAACCCATGACCCGCATGCACCTGACCAGAACACCGAATCCGGTTTTCCGATGGCTCAACGCCGCTCAGCTCAAATGGTACCTGGTTTCGATTACGGTCAGTGCGTGGTCTTCCCGGCTGCTCGCCCGTACCGCGCTGCTGCACACACGGTTGTTCAGTAGGTGGAATCGCGATGCGTGGGCACTGCGTTGGGCCAGCCGGGCTGCCCGTCTCGACGACCGCTGGGACGAGCCCTGGGTGGCCATGGGGGCACTGCAAGCCGCCTCCGGCAAACCAGCGCTGGCGCTCGAGGCACTGATCGGCGCCAACGCGCGGCATCCGCACAGTCGCGTCGTCACGCTCATGCTTGCGGGAACGCTCGATGACCTTGGAATGTGTGAGGAAGCCTATCTGTGGCATCGCCGGGCCGCCCATGCAGCGTGGGAGAATGCCGGCCGAATCGACGACGGGCACCCGGACAGTTTGTTTTGGCGCGAGTTGGGGATCTTCTGCCTCGAACATCGCCGATACGACGAGGCACGGGAGGTGGCGGCATTCGCGACGCTGTATGAAGGGTGGAGTGGGGGAGTGCACGCTGCCGCACTCGAGCGACCCCACTGCCCCCATCGCGAACCTCGTCGGAAGTGAAGAGGTTGCACGGCTGTCACCTGACGTAGGCCCTGCCGGTCACGGCTCCATCGGTGACGCAGATCACAATTAGCCATGGCGCTCGAGCCAGCCGTGAGCCTGCCAGGCGAGTCGCGTTTTCTGCACTCACCGGGACTTGTAGCACTGCCCGTGGTCCTGGTAGTTGCATCACAACTTGGTTTGTGATGAACCATTAGATTCGCAATTCCAAAACATCTATTCGGAGTGTGCCATGATCACACCAGCCCGCTCCCTTCGCCTCTCGAAGTCCCGCTTCGTCGCCGGCTGCCAATGTCCCAAACTCCTGTGGTGGCGGGTGCACGAGCCTCAGGCCGACGAGCTCAAGCCCGACAAGGCACTGCTAGATCGCTTCGAACAGGGAACGCATGTGGGAGATGTCGCTCGGACACGCTTCCCCGGAGGCGTGCTCATCGATCTGCCGCATACCGAGGTTGACGCACGGCTGGACGCGACGCAGGCCGCGCTCGAGAACGGCGCACCGGCGATCTTCGAAGCGAGCTTCAGGGCTGACGACGTCTTCGTAGCCGTGGACGTGCTGGAGCGGAACTGCGACGGCTTCCATCTCATCGAGGTGAAGTCGTCGTCCTCGCAGAAGGACGAGCACATCCCCGACGCCGCGGTCCAGAAGTACGTGCTGCAGCAGAGCGGGATCGACGTTCGGCGCGTCGAGATCATGCACCTGAACAGGGAATTCCGACATCCGGACCACGGGGATCTATTCCAGCGCACCGACGTCACCACCCCAGTCGACGAATTCCTTCACCGGGTGCCGGAGGAGATCCAGAAGCAGCTGGACGTCATCCGCGGCCCGTTGCCCGATGTGTCCATAGGGCCTCACTGTCTCGAGTCCCGCGACTGCCCGTTCACAGACCGGTGCTGGCCCGACGTGCCGCACCACATCAGCGAACTCTATAACGTCGGTGGCAAGAGGGTGTGGGATTACATGCGAAAGGGGATTCACACGATTCCCGAGATCCCACCGGCGAAAAAACTCCCCGAGGCCGCACGGCGGCAGGTGCGGGCGATCGAGCAGGGCAAGATGATCGTCGAGCCGGGGCTCGCGGAGGCGCTCGAGCCCTTTCAAGGCCCGCTCGGCTATCTGGATTTCGAGACGGTAGGGCGTGCGATACCCGTATGGCCCGGCCTGGGCCCCTGGCACCAGGCGACGGCACAATTCAGCTACCACGAGGAAACACCCGACGGATCTCTTTCCCACGTTCCCTATCTCGCCGAGGGCCCCGAGGACCCCCGCCCTGCACTGGCCGAGGCTCTGGTACGAGCCTGCGCGGGAGCGCGCAAGATCGTGACGTACTCTCCCTTCGAGCGGCGCTGCATCCGGGAGCTCCAGGAAGCGGTCCCCGACCTAGCGGAGCCACTCAAGGAGATCGAGGACAAGCTGATCGACCTCCTCCCGGTCATCCGAGACAACGTCTACGATCCCGATTTCCACGGGAGCTTCAGCATCAAGTATGTCCTGACCCCTCTGGTGCCCGAGCTGACTTACAAGGGCCTCGCCATCGAAGACGGACAGGAGGCCAGTGTCGACATTGCGCGACTGCTGTTCGAGGCCGACGAGCTACCACCCGAAGAGCGCGATCGCCTACGGCAGAATCTGTTGACCTACTGCAAGCAAGACACAGAGGCCATGGTAATGTTGCTCAAGCGGCTCAGGGAGTTGGCGCGGCAATGACCTTCAATCCGACCTACACCATCACGCCTCGGATGGCCCGGCAGCTTGCTGGGATCGATCACACCGCAGGGTTCTTGAACGCCGTCCGGCTCAAGCCAGACTGGATCGCGGAGCTGCGTCGCCAGGTCCAGGTCAAGGACGCTCTGGCCAGCGTGCAGTTGGAGGGGAGTTCTCTCACGCTCAAGCAGGCCTTCGATCTGGCGAAGGATCTGCAAGGCGACAACAATGGCGACCTGCGGGAATCGGAGCGCGAATTCCTCAACTACCTGCGGACGTTTGACGCCATCGAGGGGTTTCACAACAACCGCGGGGCCTGCCTGACCAAGGGTG
>JBDHFY010000268.1:0-7222 GCA_039590195.1 Gemmatimonadota bacterium
CCGCTCGAGGAGATCGTATCAGGCGGTCCGCCGAAGGACGGTATCCCGGCAATCGACAACCCGAAATTCGTGTCAGTTCGCGAAGCCGACCAGTGGTTGGACAGCCGAGAGCCGGTGGTCGTCGTGAATCTGGACGGGGTGGCCAAGGCCTATCCTATCCAGATCCTCATCTGGCACGAAATCGTGAATGATGTCGTCGGTCAAACGCCGGTGACGGTGACTTTCTGCCCCCTCTGCAACACCGCCCTCGCGTTCGACCGCCGGTTCGACGGCCGACTCTTGGACTTTGGGACGACCGGTCGGCTCAGACTTTCCGATCTGGTCATGTACGACCGGCAGACGGAAACCTGGTGGCAGCAAGCGACCGGAGAGGGGATCGTGGGCGAACACGCGGGCCGGGTGCTGGAGTTTTTGAGCGCACCCCTCCTCAGCTGGAAGACCTTCAAGGCAACATTCCCCGAGGGCCACGTGCTTTCCCGAGATACCGGCTTCCAGCGGGCGTACGGGCAGAACCCATACGTGGGCTACGATCGTCAGCGGTCCCCCTTTCCAAACTTCTTCAAGCGGCAAGTGGACGGCAGACTTTCGGCCATGGAGCGGGTAGTGGCCATCGATCTGAACGGAGAGAGCGCGGCATTCCCATTCAGTTCCCTGAGGGACAGCCGGGTGGCAAACGACGAAGTCGGCGACGTCCCGGTGGCGGTGTTCTGGGTGCAAGGCACGTCGAGCCCACTGGACGCACGGCAGATCTCCCGAGGCCGCGACGTCGGGTCCACTGCCGTCTTCGACCGGCGGCTGGACGGACGAGTGCTCACTTTCAAGGCAGCCGAGGTCGGTCTTTTCACAGATCGAGAGACCGGCTCCCAGTGGGACATACTCGGGCGCGCTGTGGCCGGACCTCTGGCAGGTAAACAACTCGAACCCGTCGTACACGGGAATCACTTCTGGTTCGCCTGGGGGGTGTTCAAGCCTGAGACGAGAGTGGTTCAATAGAGAAAAGGGTGTCGGGTGTAGGGTGTAGGTGTAGGGTGTGGTGTTTAGGAGCTTAGGGCTTAGGGGTTGGGGATTAGGGTGTAGGGTGTCGGCGCTTGAGGCGTATGCACGGCAACTGGTCGCCGGGGTAGGGCTGCGGGGAAGCTAATAGCTAACAGCTCGGGCGGGGCTAGGTTGGGTGGTACTAGCTAAATCTCAATGCCCGCCGTGCTCGTGGCCGCCGCCAGCACCCACTTCACGATTCAGTTCCGCCATCACCACGGCGCGGATCGATTGAATCTGCTGCTCGCCAGCAAATCCGATCCAGCGCTGCACCACTCTTCCCTCACGATCCAACAGGACCGTGAAGGGCAATCCAACGTAGTGATACTTCGCTCTGAGCCTTCCGCGACCGAGGACCGACGGAAACTCAAACCCGTACGCCGACAGAAACTCTGCCGCGCTTTCAGAATTCACATCTTCATTCATGGTCAAGAAGATGAAATCATCATCTTCGATGCTCTTCTGAAGCGCATCGAGGGCTGGCATTTCCGTCCGACACGGCCCGCACCAGCTCGCCCAGAATGGAGCGACATCCGGTCCCCGCCCTCGCCCAACAGCTCCAGATCGAACGCCTGAAAGGGCAGCCGTTCCACCGGCGGTACACCCGTCAGAAGCCGGAACTCGTCCAAGAGGTAGACCCGGCCTTCCTCGTCCGCGGCGAGTGTCGGGAGCGGAACGGGAAGCTCCGCCGTCCGCACGAGGTGTCCCGTCTCGGCGTCGACGACATCAAGGCGCCCCTCCTCCGTGGTGAAGCCGGGCACGCTCAACACGTACAGCAGGCCGTCGGGCCCCACCGCGATGCCCAGATTGACCGGAGCGTAGTCGATCATCGGCTCGCCGTCGTTGATCTCGAAGCGCGGCTCGGCGGTGCTCTGCGGCAGGCCCCGGCGGGTGACCCAGAGGGTATCTCCCGACGTCGAGAGCGCCACCACCTCGTCCCGGATGAACGGTGCGTAGTAGATGACCGAGTCGGTGACCGCGATCCGACCCGAACTCGCAAGATGGGCCAGGAGAAAATCTCTCGGAATCAAGCCCGACCCGAGGGTGGCCTCGGCCTCTCCCTCTGCGTCCAGGCGGACCAGCAGGGGAGTCGCACCAAACTCGGGACGGAAAACCAGATGCTCGTGGGATCGGACGAGCCAGGCACGGCCTTCACGGTCGCTCGCGACAACCGAGTAGTCGAAAGCCCCCGGGAGACTCACGTCCACACCGCCGTCGCGGCCGACGAGGAGCACCTCACCGTCGCCCGTCACGAGCCAGAGACCGTCGTCCGGAGCCGCCGCGACGCTCGCAATCTGGCGACCCTCGACGTCAGCCCACACACGATGCACCCGCATGCGGGGGTCGACACTGAGCACTCCCCCAGCCCCGTCAAGCGTGAGCACATCCCCCTGCGGTCGTGGGTTGGCCGGTCGCCCTTCGAAGAACAGCAGTCGCGCGGGCCTGGAAGGAAAGTTGGAATCGATGACCGCGATTTCGGGCGCCGCGGAGTGAGTGACATGTCGGACACCCGCAATCGTCGACTCCACCGGCGCGGCGGCCTCAGGGTTCGGGACGGCTATCGGTCCGCGATGAGGCTCCCCCGCCCTCGATCCCGCAACGAAAAAGGCTCCCGCGCCCACGAAGACAGAGAGCGCTACCCACAGCGCGGGTCGGGGTAGCCCCCGACCCGCTCTTGTGCTGTTTCGGTTCACTAGCTCTTACTGACGGACGCGATTTCGATCGCGCTCGCGCCGCCTGCCTCGAACACCGTGCCCCTAATGGTCACCTGCTGCTCCGCGAACTCCTTGAGGCGAGCGTTCTGATCCTCACCGGGCATGCCGGAGCTGACCGGCATGTACAGCCTGCCGTCGTTGCCCAGGATGGCCAAGGGAATACCGCGATCCGCACAAACCTGAGCGCACATCCGATGGTCCGCGCCCGTCAGCCCATGGCGGAACTTGCAGGACAGGTCGACGACCGTTCCCTGGACCGTCGCCTCTTTTCCTTCCGGCGCGTTGCCCATCATTTGCGCCGACGCGGCGTTGGGCAGGACAAATCCGAGAACCAGAAGCGTCCCAACACTGGCCGCCATACGTTTGAGCATGCTTTGCCTCCTTGTGGTGTGATGAAGATGGTTCAGAATCAAGCGCCACCACCCGCCTCGATCATGGCCGGTCGCGAAACGAGCCCAGCATCTTCGGCGTACGCCATCAAGCCGTGCTGGAGCAGACGCCGCCCGCGGAAGAGGCGGGAGCGTACGGTGCCGATGGGAACGCCGAGAATCTCTGCCGCTGCTTGATACGTCTGGTCCTCGACGTCGACAATCACGATAGGTGTGCGGTATGTCTCGGGGATGATGTCAAGGGCCCCTCGCAGCACGTCATCGAACTCCGGCAGCTCCAGCAACCGTCGCACGTCAGCGTCCACCCACTCTTCCCGACGCACCGAAGCGAGTTCCTCGAGCTCCGACCCCTCGTAGGAGGTTATCCGTTCTTCTCGGTGCATTTTCTGCATCCAGAGGTTGCGACAGATCGTGAACAGCCATGCGGTACAATTCGTTCCAAGCTGATACTGGTGGCGGTGCTTGTACGCACGAAGGAACGTGTCCTGAACCAGGTCGTCCGAGTCAGCCGGATCTCTGGTGAGCCGGAGCGCAAACCGGTACACACTGTCAAGGGCAGCCAGCGTCTCTCGTTCGAACGCCCCGAGGTCCGAATCCGACTGCTCTATCCGAAGCGACACAGCGCCCGGTTCGATCGCATTGGATCTGTCTCCTTCAACTAGGTGCCAAGCGCGTGGAGCCCGCGTGATCAACGGCTTGCGACAAGGGGGCTTGACGCGTTCAGTCATACCCTCGGAGTTCTTCCGGACACAGCTGCCGCAACACCCGGGCAACAAGCGGGGCGCCGTTGGGGTTCCCGGATCGGATCCCAGGCGGAACCATTTTCGGTGGTGCGCCGTTACCGTGGATATGAAGACAGCACAGCGATTCCTGACGGCCGGTGCTGTCGCCCTGTCCGCGGCTTGCGGGGGCGATTCCACCGAGCCAGGGCCCGGGCCGGCCCAGATCGACCTCCAGTGCATCATCCCAAGCGAGGAGATTTTCTCCGGTGGGGTGTCGCGAGACGGCATCCCCGCCCTGACGAACCCCGATGCGGTCGGAGCCTCACAGGCGTCGTTTCTCACCAACAGCGATCGGGTACTGGGCATCGTGGTGAACGGAGAGGCTCGTGCCTATCCGATGGGGGTCTTGTGGTGGCACGAGATCGTGAATGACGTGCTGGGTGGCGAGCCCGTCTTGGTTACCTACTGCCCACTCACCGGGTCTGGCATCGCGTTCGATCCGCGAGTGGACGGGGGCGCCGCCAGGAACTTCGGCGTGTCCGGGCTACTCTGGAGAACGAACCTCACCATGTTCGATCGAGAGTCCGAGACACTGTGGAACCAGATGTTGCTCGGCGGCACGTGCGGCGTCGACCGCGGTCGGGGATTGACGCGGCTGCCGATCGTGGAAACCACCTGGGCGCACTGGGCGTTTATGTACCCCAACACAACAGTCATGAGCGAGGATACCGGATTCCTCGATCGTCCGTATGGCATCTACCCATATGGGGATTACGATCAGCAGTTTAACGACCGCATCAACTTCCTGGCGCCCGGTACCTCCTTCAGCAACGATCGTCCGCCCAAGGAACTCGTGCTGGGCATCCACGTCGGCGAGGTGGCCAAAGCCTATCCGTTCGGCGCACTCGCTGGCGCCGGAGTCGGCATCAATGACGAGGTTGGGGGTTTGCCGCTGCTCGTGACATACGTCGCTTCGAAGGAGACTGCCATCGCTTTCGACCGGCGCCTGAACGGCCAGGAGCTCACGTTCACCCCTGACAGCAGAACACGAACCCTCACCGACGAGCAGACGGGTAGCGTGTGGAATACTGTGGGGGAGGCAACTAGCGGTCCGTTGGCCGGCGAGCACCTCAGACAGCTCCCCGATGCGTACGTGGCGTTCTGGTTCGCGTGGTCGATCTACTTCTCCGACACCGAACTCTTCCTCAATCCATAAGGGGATAGGGAGACTCCTCCGGTGAAGACCGCCGTCGCAAAAGGGTGGTTCGTTGCGATCGCCCTGCTGGTCATCACGCCAATCCACGCCAGCGCCCAGTGGGCACAGGGCAGGGCCGGTCGGGTGTGGGCCAAGACCGCTGTTTTCCTCCAAAAGACCGACGAGCAGTTCGGTCCCATCGGCGAGCGCCAAGTGTGGCTCGGCAATGGTGAATCCGATGCCCGAGCGATCTTTACCGACATCATCGTCGGCCTCCACCCCCGCATCGATCTCTGGCTGCAGATCCCGTATTACGATTTGCGTTTCGACCGGCCGGCAATAGGCGAGTTACAGACCGATGGTTTCGGGGACATCCGAGCGTGGCTGCGGTGGCAATTCGCATCGCTCCTCGGAGGCAGCACACCCGTCGCTCTTCGAGTCGGTGCCAAGGCCCCCATCGGTGACTCGCCGCTCGATGCCGAGGTCATCCCGGTCGGTGAGGGGCAATGGGACCTCGAGGCGTTTGCTGAGATTGGGCATTCCTTTTGGCCCGTTCCGGCCTACGCGGAACTGTGGCTGGGTTACCGTGCCCGGTTCGCGAACACAGATAACGACATCGACCCGGGTGGGGAATACGTGTACCTGGCCGAAGTTGGTGTTCAGCCCAGCCAAGGGACCTTGCTCAAGGCCACCGTGGACGGTCTGATAGGCCGTGGGTTCGTGCAGGAGGGCTTCCCGATTGCCACCAAGCGCCGAATTCTCAACGTGCAATTCGCCGGAGCCGTGCGCACGGGCCCCGTGTGGCCCGAGGTTGGTGTGAGGATTCCGCTGTCGGGGCGGCTGTTTCCAGCCGGCCCGCAGTTCGTCTTCGCCCTCAGTACGCAGTTCAACTAGCGTCGTTCACTCGGGCACCCGGATGACAGAATGGCGAGGGAGCCCGTTCCCTCGCCATTTCTCTTCGTGGAACAGCGCTGGTCACCGAAGGACCCTCGCCGCCTGCACGCCCCCTGACACTCTCGGCGATCTAGGTGCTGCTAACGCTTTGCAAGCGTGAGCAGGATGGCGTTGGCAACGCCCAAAAGGATCAAAGCCGCCGCAAGCCGGCCTTGCCGTTCGAACACCTTGGCCGCTCCCGCCAGAATAAAGAGCACCACAGCCGTTGCCATGAACCAGTCCCCGATTGTGAAGGAACGCCAGAACATCTTTCTGCCTCCCATGACAACCTGTCGTTGGACGCCTCGACGTTGCGAGTCGGCATGCCGCCGGCCGAGTTCTCAAATCTAACCTGACGCGGGGCCGTGGCCTGGCACACCCGATACCAACATGCGATCTTGAGCCACGTGGCCATAACGATCCTGAGCATCGGGCTTCTGGTCTTTGCCGGTCATTTTCTCACCGGCTTCTTCGAGCGAACGAAGGTTCCCGACGTTCTCATCCTGATGCTCGCCGGGATCGTGCTTGGCCCGGTCTTCCACGTGGTCTCTCCGGACGACTTTGGCAAAGTCGGGCCGGTGTTCACGACCCTTGCCCTGATCATCATTCTGTTCGAGGGCGGTATCCATCTCAACATCCGGGATCTGGGTGCCGCGGCGGGCGATACGCTGGTCATCTCTCTCGCGACCTTCGCCCTCACCGTACTCCTCGTCACGTACGCCGTCGATCTGCTCCTACCGGTAGACCCGTTCAGCGCCCTGCTCGTGGGCATGATCCTGGGTGGAACTTCCTCCGCCGTGGTCGTGCCACTCATCCGCATTCTCTCACCCGCCGATCGACCCCGCACGGTGTTGCTGCTGGAGTCGGCTCTCACCGACGTGTTGGCGGTCGTGCTCAGCCTGGGACTCATGCGGGCACTGGCGTCCGACGCGGCCTTTTCCGCCGGATCGATGACCATGGAGGTTGCAAGCTCGTTCCTCGTCGCGGCGCTGATGGGAGCCTTGGGTGCATTCATATGGTCCGCGATCCTCGACAAAATTCGACAACTGCCAAACACGGTGTTCACGACCGTGGCGTACGTGCTGATCCTCTACGGGCTCACCGAGTTGTGGGGGTACAGCGGTGCCATCGCCTCCCTGTCCTTCGGGATCGCCGTAGCGAACCTGCCCAACATTCCAGAACGCATCCTGGGCCGGGTCATCAGCTTCCGTTTAGTCGGCTTTGCCGACGTGG
>JBDHFY010000269.1:0-5801 GCA_039590195.1 Gemmatimonadota bacterium
CTCGGGACCAGCCACGAACTCGCCGTACGTCAGCGTGAACGCCGCATTGCAGTACGCCAACACGAGTTTCGGTTCGGACAGCGAATTCGGGGCTGGGGCCCGCGTAGGCTATCGTGTCCTTGTAAACGAAGGGTTCGCCGTCGGGTTCGAGGGCGGGTACCGCCGCTGGTTCGACTCGGACCTCGGCGAGATTACAATTGCCATTCGGTTGGGGGGAATCGTCAGCTCGCCCTAACCCCGAGCTGCGGGCGGACGGCCACCGCAGGCCAAGCGCTACTACCAGGACTTGGTCGGCTCATCGGGCAAGGGGATTCAGTTCTCCTCCGGGGTGGGCTGTGTTCGCATGAAGGACAACATCTTCCAGATGCAAAAGACGATAACTCTCCGAACAAAGCGAATCTCGTTCCGAGGGTTTGTAGCCCGAGAGCGTTAAGGCTGGTGCCTCTGAGCGTCCAATGCGCAAACTGCCGCTGGCAAACCGGCGGCCCATGCGCGTACGACGTGCTGTAGGCATGACCGGGCGGCTGCGCTCTGAGTTGAAAGCCCCGAACGCCGCGTGACGCTCGGGGCTGAAACGACACCGCCCGGCGCGGGGCCGGGCGGTGCCCGACTGGCAAAGCTATCGCCAGAAGGCCGTTCCGGTGTAGGGGAAGGGGTACCAGCCCGGCCCCCACTTCATGTGGAACTGAACTCCCTCAAGACCATCTGACCCGCGAGCATTCATCGTCCCGTCACATGAAACGCCAAGCGGCTGGGAAGCATCGGGCTTGCAGTTGGTGGTGAACTGTCCCGAGATGGTCCCGGAGCGTCCGTTCCAGGTGACCTCACCCTCAAACGGTCCCAAAGCCACGATGTGACCGCCGTCGCACGGCAAGTGCTGCTGCTCGTAAAAGGTCACGGGGCCCTCCACGCTGCCGTCATAATAGTGGGTGAAGACAGGCACGTCCCAGAAGTGGCATATGCCCGACGGTGTAATGACGCTTCTTCCGGGCTCTGACGAGCCAACGAACTTAAGCGCCCCACTGATGGGCTCCTTGTTCATGCCCGCCCCGGCGGCAAACACTGGTGACATGTCCGGCGCGACGGGCTCCTGGTCTGTGCACGCGACGAGCAGCAGCGGGAGCAGAGTCAAGGGTAGGTAACGCATGCGGCACCTCCATCGAAGTGAGGTTGATGGGTGCGTTTTGCGTCGGCAGTCCAGCGGTCGCGTCGTCGGTGGGCGTCCAGATGGAGGGCGTCGCTCTGGCGGCAGGGCCGTTGAAGGGCCACCGGCAGGTTGAGATTAGAATGTTAGAATAGGGTCACGTGCTCGGATGCCCAAGGACGGGAATTGTTCAGTTTGGATTGAGGCGCACCCGAAAGCCCCGAACGCCGCGTGACGCTCGGGGCTTTCTCATTCCTCGTACAGCCCAGCCATGTCCCGGAGTGATGCCTCTTCGCCATCCCAGACCGCGTACCGGCCCTGACCCGGAAGCGACGCCGCTCCGAACTCACCCCGTTTATTGACGGCGTACATATCGAGATCGAACGTGGGCCGACCCTGTTCATCAAGCAGCCGATCCTCGGTCGCTGCCACAACCCGGCGAAGGGTTTCCAATGCCGCGTCGGTCGGCGTCATCCCCCTTCGCATGAACTCAACCGTGAGAAATGCTCCGCAGACCTTGATGTTGGCCTCTCCCCGGCCCGTTGACCCAGCGGCTCCGATGTCGTTGTCGGTGTACTGTCCCGCGCCGATAATGGGCGAGTCACCCGCCCGGCCGGGGATCTTGAAAGACAGACCACTAGTGGTCGTGACTGACGAAATGTCGCCCTTCTCGTTTATGACGTTGCAGTTGATCGTACCGGTAGGTCGGTGAACCGTCTGCTGGTGCGGATGCACATCAAGCCAGTCGTCCGTCGCAGCGCGATTCGCTCGCCAGTTGAGCCAAAGTTGACGGCTTCGCTCGGTGAGCAGCTCTTCCTCTTTGAATCCATAGGATAGCGCAAACTGCTTCGCTCCTTCGCCCACCAACAGGACATGATCGGTGTACAGCAGCACGTACTTCGCCACCACACTCGGTGTCTTGATGCCTTCGAGCGCGGCAACGGCCCCGGCGCGCCGAGTGGGGCCGTGCATGCACGACGCATCCAGTTGCACAACACCGTTCTCGTTGGGGAGTCCGCCGTAGCCAACTCCGAAATCGTTTGGGTCGAGTTCGTTGATTTTGACGCCCTCGACTGCGGACTCTAGTGTATCGATACCCTCGGTCATCAACTGTCCGGCTCGCTCGACCGCTCGGAGCCCGTTCTCGGATGCCACCGCGATGCTCTTGCTGAGTCGTCGAAGATGCACCGCCGGACCGGTGCGCACTGGTTTGGCAGTCGCCGTGGCAGTCGCTGCCGTGAGGCCGGCGGCCGCGCCTAAGAACTCTCGTCGGGAAACAACGTTTGTCATGGTGCACCTACGCGTCGGTTTTTGCGTTTCGGTTCTCAGCCGACCCCCTTGAGATGTCATCGATTCACGGCACTTTTCTCACGAAATCTCCTCCCTCTATTGCGACAAAACAGCCGATGCCAACCGAGTGAGGATTCCCCTTCACAAAATCGTCTGTGTGGACGCAGGCAGCGGGATCGAGTGAAGCACCGGATACGAAGCGCGGTGGATTCGCGCAGCTCCACGTGCCGACATCAAACTGCATGATCAGTATTTGGTCGAGTGCTGAGACCCCATTTCCAATGTCACGAATCCACCAGATGGCGTGCTTGCCCTTCAAGTCCTGGCGATCGCCATAGTCATACTGCACACACCAGGTGTGATTGATGTCGTCAGTGGGAGGTGGAAGAACGGCAAGCACCTGACCATAGACGTCGACCGAGGGTGCCGTTACGGTCCCAGTCACCCTCGTCCCAGCTGCCTCGAGTTGCTGGGCACAGAGAGAGACTCGGCGACCTCCGGAATACTGTACGTCAGCCCCGTGAATCGCCGCCCCTTCACCACTGCCACAATCGCGTTTCTTTGTAGCGATCTGCGCATGTACTTGCGTCGGCATGAGCACGAGCAAGAAAACACTGCCAAGTACTCTTGGAACCACCCGCTGACAGCTCCGAACTGTGTCCCGGGGGCTCTGTCGACTGACGGTTTGCGTCATTTGAACCTCCTGGCGCGCTAAGGGCCCTCGTTGACAGGCTAGGCAGAAGCTATGGGCCATGTCCTGTGAGAAATAGAGAAGGAGTTGTCGGAGATGTGGCGCAAGACACCATATCCGATGTCGTCCCTTGCCCGAAGAAACGGCAACGCGAACAGGAACTGTCTGGTGAAGGGTCGATAGAAGTGAAAGCCCCGAACGCCGCGTGACGCTCGGGGCTGTGTTCTCCCGACGAAGGGCGTGAGTCTACCGCGAGCGTCCGGCCATCTCGGGGTCGAAGTTCTCGATCACCCGCCACCGTACGGTTAGTCGAAGCTTGTACGGTGCGAGAGGTGCTCCTCGATCTCCTCGCGGGTGCGCCAGACCGGCCGCAGCTCCTTGCGGGCGAGGAACTGCAGTTGATCGGTGAGGTGGGGAGAACCGGGCTGGCTGGAGTTACCGTAACCGAGGACCGCCATCGCCCGCACTGGGTCCGAGAACTCAATGGCCGCGACGTAGGTGTCGCCGCCGGTTACCGCGAAGCGACCATCCGCTGCTTCGGCGAACCAGGCCATCCGGAAGACTCCGTAGTTGTCATGGAAGCCATTGGCTGGAAGGTCGGTGTCGCCGCGGCGGTAGCGGTGGACTTCGCCCCATGGGACGTCCAGCCTGCCGTACCGGGCCTCGACACTGCGGGCAGCCGCTTCCAGGGCCGCGGCTGCGGCGATGGGGTCGGCGATGCCGTCGGGAGTGTCGAGGGGCGACTCGGGATCCCAGGGCACGGCGAAGAATCTCGACCCGACCATGCCCGCAAGTTCCTCGGTGAAGGTTTGGAAGAGCACGGCACCACGGCTCTCCGCGTCGGTCTTTCGGTCCCACTCCACTAGCACGTGGGCGGCCCGCTGGCCGAGGGAACTACCGTGCGTGCGGGCGGCGGCGATCACGTCCTCGAGGATGTGGTCGGCTGCCTCGACACGGGTGGAATGCTTGTAGGCGACGAGTTCCTCAAACGTGATGGATTCGTCCTCCAACAGCATGCGTGCCGAGCGCATGGCCCGGAAGGACATGAAGCGCGGCGCCATGTAGTCGGGGTAAGAATCGGGATCGAGGGCGCGCGGGAAAGTCGTCGTCCAGGGTGGCTCGTTGGCGTTCTGGAGCCAGCCGCTCTCGGGGTCTAGGACGCGTGGCAAGTCACCGTAGGGATGTACTTTAGTCCAAAGCGTCGTCGAGATGTCACCGGGTACCACCCTTGACCAATCCCACTCTCCTTCGGGCCGTACCGGCGTCAGCCCGCCAAAGAGATGCAGGATGTGCCCCTCACGATCCGCGTACATCACAGTGAACATGGGGAGCTGCATGCGCTGCAAAACCGCTTCGAACTCGCCGAGGTTTGTCGAGCGACCCATGTCCCACCAGGCCTCGAGCATGCGGGGCCGGTCCAGCCCCGCTATTCGCAATGCCAGCGCCGAACCGCTGCCTTCGGCCACCACCGGGCCGTGCACGGAAGAACGAACCCGTATTGTTTCCTCACGAAGACTACCGTCAGCCAACTTCACCTTGATCGTGTGCTCCTGCAATTTGAACTCGCGCACCTCGCCGTCCCAGCGATAGCCCCCGTCGGTGAGCTCGAGGCCGTAGAAGTCAGCGCCGTCGTGGGTGTTATTCGTGTGGGTCCACCCCAAATCGTCGTTGAAGGCGATCGCGAGCGTTGGGGTCCCCAGCGCCGTCGCACCGTAAACACTGACACCCGGGCCCACGAGCTGCGCTTCCAAAAGCAGGTTGTGTTCCGACCACTCCAGGTGTGGGTTCGCAAGCAGCATGGCGTTGCCGCTGGCCGAGCGGGAGGGCGCGATGGCCCAAGCGTTGGAGCCGGCCAGCTGACGCTGTGCTGCTTGGACGACGTGAGGGCTGGTGACAAAGCTGAAGAGCACAGCACGCTGGGATTGGGCCAGCACGTCCGTGGCGTTGACGGGGAGAACAACCTCAACTTCGTCGTTGATCTCGTCGGGTCGCTCACTAGCGTAGGCGTTGATTCCTTCCGCGAATGCATCCAGATAACGTCGGAACTCCGGGGTCTGCGCCTCGTACCACTCTTGCGCCCGGGCCGGCACGCCCATGGTGAGTAGGTAGCGGTCCAATTGCAGGTTGGTCCAGCCGAGATGCTCGTGGAACTCGTCCCCCCAGTACTCGGCGCTGCGCGCCCGGGCCTCACCGTAGAGCCTGAGTATCAGATTGCCGTGGCTCCGCGCTTGGGCCCATCCGAAAGCGAAGAAGACATCCTCTTCGGTCTTCCCGTAGACATGGGGGATCCCCCAGACGTCCCAGAGGATCTCGGTCTGTTTGGGGCCATTCTGGTTGCAGGCGCCCAGCAATACAGCCGCGCTCAAGGCAACGGTGATGAGGGAGCGGATTCGATAGCGCATCGTTGCCCTCCGCAGGGTGGCTCGTCTCGACAGCAAGACGGGAAGAAGTAACCAGTGATCTGATCGACGATGCATTCTCTTCCCTCGCCTTCGTATCGCCAGATAGCACACCGGACTCGTCGTCGGGCGGGCGTCAGGCGGCGTCTGTCAGGCGGCGGGGCCGTTAGCAACTGTGTTGTACTGGCGGCACCCACTGCTGGTTATCTCGGGCCATGGCGTTCAGAATTGTGAGCAGCTTCCGGGCGCACGCGATCAGCGCCACCTTTTTCGGTTT
>JBDHFY010000270.1:0-10203 GCA_039590195.1 Gemmatimonadota bacterium
TCGGAGGTACGGGAGACGATCCTCGCTGCCCGTGCCAGCGGCCTCTACTCGCTGATCCGTATCAACGAGCCGGGGCATCACGAGTCTCTGGTGCTCGACATGGGGGCGGACGGAATCGTTATTCCGCTGGTCGAGACCCGCGAGCAGGCCGAGGAGCTCGTCAAGTACGGTCGGTACCCACCCGAGGGCCGGCGGGGGATCTCCTCGATCAACGGCCATAACGACTTCAAGGGCGCGGCCGACCTGGCCGAGTTCATCGCGCAGCGCAACCGGGACGTGCTGCTCTTCGTGATGATCGAGACGCAGATCGGGATGGACAACCGGGAGGCGATTCTCTCCACGCCCGGCATCGACGGATGCATCATCGGCACCGGCGACCTGTCGATGAATCTCGGCTATCCGGGCCAGTCGGGTCACCCTGCAGTCATCGAGGCGTCGAAGAAGGTCATCGAGACGAGCCGCGCCAACGACCTCATCGTATCGCTCCCGATCCGCAGCCCCGAGGACGTCGCCATGTGGGTGGGCGAGGGACTGAACATGCTCACGTTCGGCAGCGACGGCAGCCTGTTGGGTGCTGGCACGGCGCTCTTTCAAACGGCGCTACAGCGGGTGGTGGGGAGGGAGTAGCGGCCGCGCCCAGCGCTGGCGATGGGGTGGGGAGGTCCCACATGAATGCAGATTGCAGATCGGCGAATGGCGCCACAGATGGCGCCGAAACGTGCAGATGTACGCTGACACGATCAGCACACACCAATGACCCGGTCAGGAAGCCGTGGGTGTGAGCAATTCCGGATTGAAACGTCAGCGCGCTAAACCCAAATGCGCCGAATGGGGCCTCAGTGTTGATCTGCGCGGTCCTGTGACATCTGTGGCTCAAATCTGCAATCTGCAATCATCCGTCCTGCGCCTGCTGCTGCACACAGTGGAGAAGCTGGCAAGGTGGGGGAGTGTGGTCGGCAAAGATCTAGAGCGGAGAGAACATTGACATGTTGACGCTTGCCTTGGTTTTGCAGATCGCCGCCACTTCGGCGGACGACGCCCTCAGCCAGATCCACAACTACGTGCGGATCTCCGACGGCCTCGCGACGTCGGGGCAGATGGCCTACGAGCAGATTGAAGACATCGCCGCCGCCGGGTTCGAGGTCGTGATCAACTTGGCGCCGGCCCGCGAGGAGCGCAACGGTCGGGAGGGGTTTCTCGTGGCGGAGCGGGCGATGACTTACGTGAACATCCCCGTGGACTGGCAGCGCCCGACGCTGCGGGATCTCGACATGTTCTTCGCAGTGATGGACGCCAATCGGGATCGCAAGGTGTTCGTCCACTGCTTTGCGAACATGCGGGCGTCCGCCTTCACCTACCTGTACCGCACATTGATTCTGAAAGAGAGAGATGCTGAGGCCCGCCCCGCGATGAAAGCGATCTGGGATCCGGCATCCCAAACGCAGTGGCAGGAGTTCATCGAGGCGGCACGGGCGCGGGCGGCCGGTTCGGAGCCATAGGGCACAGCAGCGCACCTTCGCTTTTAGCTCATTGAAAGAAGTGCCGCCATGAAAATAACCTGGACAGCAGTAGCGCTCGTAGGAACCATCGCGGTAGTGGCTGGTGGCTGCGCCGACGGTGCGTTTTCCGACATCACCAACGGTCAGGGCGAGATGGTGGGGGAGGTGACGACGACCAGCGTCATCCTGCAGTCACGCTTGACGGTGGGGAGCGAGTTGGTTGGGGGCGATCTTGCGGGTGCGGAGGGAACGGCGCGATTCGAGGTTGCGACGACGTCGGAGTTCGCGGTAGCGCTTCAATCTGACTGGCTGTTCGCGACACCCGACAACGATTTCATCGTGAAGACGAAGGTAGACGGGTTGAATCCAGGAACGCGTTACTACTACCGCCTGATCTACGGACCGGATCAGGAAATGGTCCGAGCCGGTCCCACTCGTACCTTCAAGACGTTCGACGGCGCAGAGGCGGCGAGCGAAGCCAGCTTCGTGGTCGTCACCGGCATGAACTACACCAGATTTCATACTGCCTATGAGGGCCCGGACAAGCACTTGGGGTATCCCGCCCTGGAGACGATCCTCGATATGAGGCCGGACTTCTTCGTCGGGACCGGAGATAATGTCTACTACGACACACCCCGGGAGACTGCGGCAAAGACCCCCGCCGAGCTTCGCAAGAAGTGGCACGAACAGTTCGTTCAACCTAGGTATGTGGACCTGTTCGCCGAAGTCCCAACCTACTGGGAGAAAGACGACCACGATTTTCGCTTCAACGATTCCGACAACACCGGCGATGCGGAGCCGTCGGTCGAGTTGGGCGTTGCGACCTTCCGGGAGCAGCTGCCGGTGGTTGATCCCCGAGCACCGAATTCCGTGACGTACCGGACTCACCGAGTCAACAAGGATCTCCAGATCTGGCTGGTCGAGGGGCGCGACTACCGCAGCCCCAACATGATGCCGAGTGGTCCTGGGAAGTCGCTGTGGGGAGCCGAGCAGCTGGCGTGGCTCGAGCGGACCCTGCTCGAGAGCGATGCGACCTTCAAGATCCTCATCTCGCCAACACCGATGATCGGCCCGGACGATGCCGGGCAGGCGGGCCAGCCGGCGGAGGGCCATGACGCTCGGAAGCGAGACAACCACGTTGGTCCCGCCGGCTTCCAGTACGAGCGGGATGAATTCTTTGGGTGGTTGATCGACAACCGCTTTCTCGAGGAGCAGAACTTCTACATCATCTGCGGGGACCGGCATTGGCAATACCACTCGATCCACCCAACGGGCTTCGAGGAGTTTTCCAGCGGCGCGCTCGTGGATGCCAATTCGCGGCTGGGGAGGAGTCCCGGAGATCCGGAATCGAGCGATCCCGAGGCGCTGATCGAGCAGCCGTATACCCAAACCGAGCCTTCCGGTGGGTTTTTGCACGTCACGGTTTCCCCCGGCGTGCCACCCACTGCCACGTTTCGCTTTCACGACGAACGGGGCGAGCTGCTGTATACGGCTGAGAAGGCTGCGAGGTAGCGGCGTGTGAGACGGACCGTTGCCCTGGGGAATGGAGCATGGCGGGCAGCGAGAAGCGCCGACAAATTACGCAGGCCCCGGATCTTTCCCAAGGAAGCGACAATGCCAAGACGCTGGATATGCATAAGTCAGTTGCGCAGGCAGTGTGAGTACGTGACGCTCCTCTGCTATACTGCACTACTCGCGGCGTGTGCACAGACCGCAGACGAGAGACAAGTGAACCCACTCCAGGACTTTGGAATCACCGCCAACAACGCGTTCTTCTACTATGACGATCTAGACGCGGCTACCGCTTTCTATACTGAAACTCTCGGGTTCCACCTGATCGCAGACTACGGCTTTGCGAAGATCCTCCGAATCGCCACCACATCCTACCTCACACTGGTCGATGGTACGAAGGGCATGCACGCGACGGACGAACCGAAGACTGTGGCCATAGCCCTCATAACTGATCAATTGGCTGAATGGCACGGCTACCTGACGGTACAGGGAGTAGAGATGCAGTCCGACTACGATCCGGTTGAAGGCCGCCCCCACCACGGTTTCGTGGTGCTTGATCCCGAAGGGTACTACTTGGAGTTCGAGCGCTTCAACGTGCACCCGGAGAACCGGGATCTAATCCCACTATTGCAGCGGGCCGCGACGATCCCAGCCGATCCCAGACAGGCAACAACTGTCCCCGAGGGGTTGGGCTTCAAAGCCACTGTTCTCTGGCTCTACTACAGAGACATGGAAGGCATACAGCGGTTCTACGAGGGCAGGCTCGGCCTCAGCCTCACGGTGGATCAAGGTTGGGCAAAGATCTATCAGACCTCCCCGTCTGGATTTCTCGGGTTGGTGGACGAATCGAGGTTGGTTTGAGTACGCGCGAGACCACGAGGCCTTTGAGCTCAGATCCCCGGAGATCAGCACAGCCGACGAGCGATTTCGCGCGTTCGTCGGCTACGATCCCGAAGGATACTACCTGGAGTTCGATACTTTCCTGAGCCATGAGGACAACGAGGAGCTAATCGAGGCGCTGCGAAAGTGACCTGTGCCCGATAGGGCGAACGGGGTCAGGCAAATTTCACAGGTCAGGACGGTAGTATTCTCGCTCTGCAAAGACGATTCCTACCTCACGGACAACTGCAAAAAAGAAAGATGAGCGCAATTATGATTGCAGAGCTTTACACAGCCCAGCAAGTAGATCTCAGGAACCGCTCGCGCGAACTGGCCGAGACGGTCATGCGTCCCGTGGCCGCCAAGTACGACGTCGAGCAGGCCTATCCCTGGGAGGTCCAGAGGGCGATCAAGGATGCGGGGCTCTCCGGCGTCTGGATCCCAGAGGAGTACGGCGGCCTCGGCGGAGGTGTGCTCGATCTGTGCATCGTAGTGGAGGAGTTCTCGCGGGCCTGCGGCGGCATGGGAGTCGGTTACGCCGTGAACGCACTGGGGTCGTTCCCAATCATCGTCGGGGGGACAAGCGAGCAGAAGGAGCGCTGGCTGCCCCCGATTGCGGCGGGAGACAAGCTCATCGCGTTTGCCCTCTCGGAAAAGGAGGCTGGGTCGGATGCGGGATCCATGATCACCCGCGCCGAGCGGGACGGGGATTCCTACGTTTTGAACGGCGACAAGAAGTGGAACACCGGCGGCGCCGTAGCGGCGCTCAACACTATCTTCGCGGTCACCAACCCGGATCGCGGGGCGCGTGGCGTTTCGGCGTTCGTGATTGAGGAAGGCACTCCCGGCTACCGCGTGGGCAAGCACGAGGACAAGATGGGCATTCGCTGCGTTCCCGTGGTCGAGATCCACCTGGAAGACTGCCGGATCCCCACCGAGAGCCTGCTGGGCGGCGAGGAGGGGCGGGGTTTCAAGCACGCCATGATCACGCTCGACCGGGCCCGCCCGGGCGTCGCAGCACAAGCCGTGGGTTTGGCTCAGGGCGCCTTGGATCTGGCCATTCAGTATACTCACGAGCGTCAACAGTTCGGCCAGTCGGTCAGCTCGTTTCAGGGCATCCAGTGGATGTTTGCGGACCTGGCCACGCAGATCGAGGCCGCCCGCCAGCTCGTGCACGCCGCGGCCCGGACCATCGATTCGGGGCACAAGCACATCACCAAAATCTCCGCCATGTGTAAGCTGATGGCCACCGACGTCGCGATGAAGGTGACGACAGACGCCGTCCAACTGTTCGGGGGGTACGGCTACTGCAAGGACTACCCCGTCGAGAAGTACATGCGGGATGCGAAGATCACGCAGATCTACGAAGGGACGAATCAGATCCAGCGCCTGGTGATCGCGCGGAACCTGCTACGTGAAGCGGCGGGAGCGACGGGCTGAACGGGGTCCTCTCCTACAGTAGAGCGTATCTGAAGTTGCGCTGGCAGCGCGGTGGCGGGAGCTGCCAGAACGCTATGGGCCGTGCGGGCTTTTCAACAAATTGCCTATCACGAGGTTCGCGCCCCGCTATTCTCTCCGCTCCCGCCGCCGCGCCGTGCGACGCAACTTCAGATGTGGTCCACTAGTGCCGCGTTCCCCTACGCTCAGGCCAAATCTCAATCACTCCGGAGCGAGCCCGAACACATACACCACGCTCCCGGCCGACATGACGACGTATTGCCTTCCCTCAATCCCAAAACTCATGGGATTCGAGCGGACCGCAGCCCCCGCGGAGAAATCCCACAGCGGCTCACCAGAGGTGGCATCGAGCGCGTAGAGATTGCCTTCGTTGCTGCCGCCGAAGACCAGGCCACCCCCAGTGGCCATGACACCTGCCCACGGGGGGCTCAACAACTCGAAATCCCACACCCGCTCGCCCGTCAACGCGTTCAGTGCTCGCACCGCGCCGCTCGCATCATCACCCGACAGGGCCTGTTCGCCACCACCAAGAAACGGCTCGCCGGGCTCGTACTCCACTTCTCCCTTGAAATACACCGAACCCATTTGGCGGACAACGACATAGAACAGTCCGGTTTCAGGGCTATAACTGGGGCTGAACCAGTTTGTGGCGCCTTGGAGGCTTGGCCACAACAGCGTACCGTCAACTGTTGGCTCAGTGTTGGGCCTGACGAGGGGTTTACCGTTCGCGTCGAGACCGTCCGACCATGTTTGCTTGGAGTACTCTCGTCCCCTGAGGAACTCACCGGTTTCGCGGTCGAGCACGTAATAGAATGCGTTACGGTTTGCCGTAACGACGAGCTTACGGGCACGTCCGTCGATCTCGGCGTCCAGGAGAATCGGAATCTGGTTCGCGTCCCAGTCGTGTGTGTCGTGTGGTGTGAATTGGAAGTACCACACGATCTCTCCGTTGTCCGGGTTCAAAGCGAGAATCGAGCAGGTGTACAGGTTGTCGCCCGGACGCATGTCACCGTTCCAATCGGGCGAAGGATTCCCGATCATCCAGTAGAGCAGATTGAGTTCGGGGTCGAACGATCCCGTGAGCCACGTAGACCCGCCACCGGTCTTCCACGACTCGTTGTCCCAGGTTTCACTGCCAGGTTCACCGGGAGAGGGCACCGTGTAACGACGCCAGGCGAGCGCACCCGTCTCAGCATCGTACGCGTCCACGAATCCACGAATGCCGACCTCAGCTCCGCTCACGCCCACGATCACCTTACCATCGATGGCGAGTGGAGCTAGGGTGAGGGCATACCCCAGATCGTTGTCACCGACCGTGACGTCCCACTTCACTGCGCCCGTGTGCATGTCGAGCGCCACGAGGTGGGCGTGCAGGGTTCCTACGAAGATGGTCTCGTCGAGTATCGCCACCCCGCGATTCACGATGGGGAACCCAATGTGCTTGACGTCGCGCGGCACGTCGGGAGACCAACGCCAGATCCGTTGTCCGGTGCGCGCGTCCAATGCCGTGACGGTGCTCGGCGGCTCGGTGATGTACATAACGCCGTCCACGACGATTGGCGTCGTTTCGATCAAGCTGCCCCCACTCACCTGATACGCCCATTCCACGCGCAGGCGATGCACGTTGGTCGTGTTGATCTCTGCAAGCTGTGAGAATCGATACGACGCATAGTTGCCCGAATACGTGAGCCAGTGGTGCGGCTCGCTGTCCGCGTTCACCAGCCGATCATACGGTACTTGGGCGAGCGCATTGCCGGGCAGAAACGTGAGGAGCACAACTGTCATCACGCGCGTCATGGGATCATCTCCGGCAGGCTGATGAGGTACGCGACCAGATCGTCCAGTTCGGCGTCCGAGAGCAGCTCACGGTAGCTCGGCATCAGGCTCTGTCCGAACTGCTTGGTGAGTTCCACGAGCTCGGTTTTGTGAAACGAGTGGAGCTTACCCGCCCGATCTCGCACTAGGATGGCGAAGCTCGTCTCATTCACCCTATGCCCTTGGAGTTCTGAGCGGCCGGGCTGTTCCACCGCGGTGACCGGCAAATACTCGCGAAACCCGAACGCCAGGACACCGGTCAGTCCCTGGGGTAACGCCGATCCCGGATCGACCAGCGACTGGCGAATGAATTCGGCGCTCCGGCGCGCACCAACACTCGTCAGGTCGGGCCCGAACCGGTCACCGGTGGCGTTGGCACCGTGGCATGTGGCGCAAGCTCCCTTTCCTTTATATAGAGATTCGCCCCGCGCCGGATCACCCTCGAGCACCTGCGCTATGGTTAGGCGGCCGAGCGATCGGACGTACGCCGCAATCTGGCGGGCTTCGAGATCGGACAGCCACCCACCGGGAGGCATACCGGTGCCCGGGATGCCGTCTTGCACGACCGAGACCAGCGTCTCGTCATCCCGCGCGTAGCTCAAGTATGGACGTGCCAGCGCCGGTCCCTCACCGCCCAGGCCTTGGAGGCCATGGCAGCGGGCGCAGCGCGCGCGATACATCCGCTCTCCGTGCGCGATATCGGCCGCCGAGAGGGTGGACAGCTCTTGCGGATGTGCGTCGACCGGGACGCCGAGCAGGAGGAGCGTGAGCACGGGCAGGGGAAGATTCGGTCTCATGGGAGGTACCTCTGACGATTGCAGATTGTCCCTGGGTTAAAACCCGGGCTCGGCGCCCTTCGACGTTGCTCAGGACAGGCTTCGCGATGAGTCCTGAAGGACTCGCGCCGACGTGTGGCTTTCAAGCCGCGTCGCGGCGTGTTCACACGCCACGCCGAGCCCGCCGCGTCCTGAGGAGCCGTGCGTAGCACGGCGTCGCGAAGGGCGCTTCAGCGCAGGGGATTCAAGATCGCCAATCATCAACTGCCGATCGTCTTTTCGGGAGGTGGAAGCTCTCCACTCAGGAACAACAACTCGAGGACAGCACCGGTTTCGGGGATATCGAAGTAACAAAACTCGCCTAGCTCGCCGAGGCTCCCACTTTGAATCATTTCGCGCCCCTGCCGCGACAGTTCATCCTTCGCCTGCTGGATCGCCTCGCGGGTCCCGTAGGCAATACACGTGTGATGAAAGCCCTCTCCCTTGGACGCCAGATGCTCGACGTATACGCTCTCGCCCGTGTGAGGCTCGATGAGTTCATAAGCCGCACCACCGACTTGCGCGAGCGCGACCTTGAACGAGAACGGCACGTCGCGCCCGCGTACGGTTGAACTTTCGGGCTCGATTGTCCACACGTTCCACGAGATACCAAGGGAATCTGCGAGGGCCTTCGCTGCTTTCTCCAGATCGTGGACGACGAAACAGGTGTGATGTAGGGTGCCCGAGTCGGCTACTGCCATTCGCTCCTCCGTTTTCTGTGTTTGCCCCTTGGTGCAAACCCGGGCTCGGCGCCCTTCGACGTTGCTCAGGACAGGCTTCGCGACGAGTCCTCAAGGACTCTCCCTAAAGTGCGGCTTTCAAGCCGCGTCGCGGCGTGTTCACACGCCGCGCCGAGCCCGCCGCGTCCTGAGGAGCCGTGCGTAGCACGGCGTCGCGAAGGGCGCTTCAGCGCAGGGGAACCAAAATCCCCAATCGAAGAAATTCAATTCCCGCCCAGCTTCTCACCACCCGGCCAGTCCGGGAAGGCCTTCAACACCTCGGCCACCATGTCCCAGTATGGCAGGCCCGAGTCGTCCAGCCCCCGGCGGACGATCACGAGGTCGTAAGATGGGATGACGATGGCGTGCTGCCCGCGGGCTCCCGCGGTCGTGTAGGCGTCCTGCGGCAGGTCGGTCCGGGCGTCCGGTACCAGCCACCACTGTCCACCGTAGAAGTTGCCGAACTTTCGCGTGGAGCGGGCCGCTGTGCGGCTGAAATCCACCCACTTCTGCGGCACGATCTGCTCACCGTTCCACTTGCCGTCGTTCAGATAGAGGAGCCCCAAGCGAGCCAAATCCCGGGCGTTCGTGTAGACCTGGCTGCTCATCACGTAGTTGCCGAAGCGATCCGTGCCGGGGATCGTGTTCCTCATGCCGATCTTGTCGAACAGCGCGCGGCGCGGGAACTCCAGGTACGTGCGGTCGTCGCCGAGGGCCTTCTTGAGGGCGAGCACCCCCAGCAGCGTGTCGTAGTTCTCGTAGTCCCACACCGTGCCGGGCTCCCGCGACCCCACCGCCCGGCCGTACTCGTTGTCGATTGGGTAGAGCCCGCTCGACATGTTCAACACGTTCCGCAGGGTGACCTTCCGGCGGGGATCGGGCACCAGCTCGTATTCCGCAGGCGGGAACTCATCTACCAGTACGGCCGGGTGGCTCCTGGAGATGCGCGAGTTCACCTCGGCCAGCTCGTTGGGCGGCCATTCGAAAGGGAGCGGCTCGTCCAGCTCCAAGAGCCCCTTGCCCGCCGCGATCCCGATGAGGGTGCCCGCGATGCTCTTGGCTGTCGACCAGGTGCGGGTCTTGGTGCTCATGTCTATGCCCGGCGCGTATCGCTCGTAGACGATGTCGCCCTTGTGGACCACGAGCAGGCTCAGTGAGAGCTGACCCGGATCACCGTACTGGGTCCGGTCGAGGGTCCACTCCCCGGCGGCCTCCAGTGCGGCCCCGTCCACGTAGTCCGGCAGCGGCTTCTCTTCGACCATATCCCCGTCCGGCCATGGGATCTGCTTGGGATCCCCGGGTGCGGGCGGCATCCGGAGGGCAGGCAGCGCGGCGATGTCTTCGAAGGTCTGCTCCGGACCCATCGCGACGCATCCGATTCCCTCGCGAAATGCTGCCCGCATGGTCGCCCCGAGTTGATTCTCGCCAGGCCTCACGGCCACGGTCCCGCGCTCGCGGTCGACGGTGAGCAGGGAAGGGGGCACCGGCCAAGCCCGGAGCTCCGCG
>JBDHFY010000271.1:0-5793 GCA_039590195.1 Gemmatimonadota bacterium
AAGCTTGAAGCGGAGGCCGGGATCGACCGTCCGCTCGTAGGCCCCGAAGCGCAGGACCACGGCGACCTCGTCCTGCTTGACCTGGAAGATGCTGGTCAGGGCCACGACCAGCAGGACGATGGCCAGGAGGCCTCCCACCGCCATCTGCGGCAGGCGCGGCGGGATCTTGATTCGAGAGATGTCGATGACCGGGCCCTTGTCACCTCCACCTGGTGTCCAGCCTCCGCTCATGGTCACCTCCTGTGGGCGCGTCGCGCCTCACGATCCGGGTGCAGTCTAACGGGACGCGGGGCGGCAGGTGACGAGCGCCCGGAGGAAGCGGCTTCGGCGGCGGACAAGACGGTCAAGCGGAAGACGAAACAGGCTTTGTGCACCCTGCTTGCCCGACCTTCTTCCGTTTCCTGGCGCTCCTTGCCGGTGCCGGTGTGTCACTAGGTGCAAGCTCGACTATGCTCGTCACGAACTTCCTTGTGCCGGATTCATCGAAAGCGATCGTGGTGTACCGTTCGTCGATTTCGAGGATGCTTCCCAACCCAAAGAGGGAATGCTCGATACGGTCCTTAGGGCAAATACCCAGGATCTTCTTCGCCGTGCTGCGCAGCCCATTACGCGCCTCTTGCATTGCAGCTCCCGTCTTCCTTCTCGTATCCGGAATCACACTCCCAGGCATCTCCGGCGTAGTTGAGGTGTGCATTGGTCGGCAGCTCAACGGCAACGCACGATTCACCGTTCTTTCGGTAACCGCGCTCGCAGTCCCAGTCGCTCCCCGAATGGGCGAGGTAGCCATGAGGAGGCACATCGACGGGAACGCACGAATCGCCCTCTTCCCGGAACCCGCGGTCGCATTCCCAGCCATCACCGTAACATTCAAGGTATGCGTTTTCAGGTACCGTGATCGCCACGCAGGACTCGCCGTTTTTCCCGTAGCCGCGTTCGCAGTCCCATCCGTGTCCGCGTGAATCCAGAAAGGCGTTTGGCGGTATCTCGACGATCTCACACCCGGACCCGGCTATGCGGTAGCCGCGCTGGCAGTCCCACCTGTGTCCGCTTGACTCCAGGAAGGCGTTCGCGGGAACTTTGATCGCCTCGCATCCCTCCCCGGCTTTCCGGTGGCCCCTGTCGCAGTCCCACCTGTGCCCGGAGGAGTCGAGGTGCGCGTCGATCGGCACTTGAACGGCCACGCACGACTCGTCGGCTTTCTCATAGCCTCGATCGCATTCCCAACCGCGACCGTATCGGTTCTCATGTGCGTTCGGTGGTGGATCGACCGGGTCGCTCTGTGCCAGGGCAGCGCCAGGCAACATAGCCATGAGCAGTACAAGAAGTAGCCCCGAGGCAGGTCGTCGTTGCAGGTTCGTCATCATCTTTCGACCGTTCCTTAGTCTCCGCAGACAGGCCCGCCCCGCCGAGAAAAGCTCGGCGGCAGGACTGGTGTCCATGCCGTCCCTGGGAGGTAGCCGCGAACTTCGGTCTTGCCTCCTGGGGTGGCTCCCGCCAGCCCGCGGTGAGAGTGAACTTGGGTCACTTTACTATATTTGATTAAATTTAGCTACTCTGGGCTTGAATCGCCTCACAAATGTGACTATTATTGATTAAATCAAAGGATGACGACCTTGGATTTCTCCGCTCTCGTGAGATCACGCCTGGCCACGCTCCGCTACGGTCAAAAGGACCTGGCGAGGGCAGCCCACGTGACGGACTCCTACATCTCGCAACTGCTCACGAGAAGGAAGGCTCCGCCCACCCGCGAACGGACCGACATTTACGCGAAGATGGAGGTTTTCCTCCAGCTCGAGCCAGGGGAGCTGGGGCGGCTCGCAGACAACGAGCGCGCGGAAGAGATAAAGCGCAGGCTGGGTCAGGCCCCCGAGCCGCTCTTTCAGGAGTTTCGCGATCTGGTGCTGAGAAAGTGCGTTCCGGGAAAGCGCGACGAGGTGCGTACGGTCTTTGAGAAACAGCCGTTCGGGACACTCGAGCGGCTGGTCACGCAGACGCTTCTCGAGGTCGTTCAGCGCGTCGCCCGCCAGGAGCTGGAAAGCGAGAGCTGGATTCGGCTGACCGCGCGCGTGGGAGGCCGGAGCCACGAAGAGATGCGGGTGATCGTGCTGGAGTTTCTGGACACGGACGTGTTCCAGGTCTCAAACGAGAACTGTGTCGCCTTCATCGACCCACTCGTGCAGTCCTGGGACGTCGATCTGACCAGCTTCCGCCTCGACATCATGCTGAACCCCAGTCTTGTCTCGGATCCACACTACACGTTCGCCTTCAGCGAGAGCACGCCGACCAACGGCACGGGCGAGCAACGCGGTCTCACCGACTTCCTTGAGGACCCCCTGCTCAGCGGTGACGTGACGGAGGCGGAGGTCCCGCTCCTCCGCAACCAGCGATTCCCCGGGAAGCGGCCGAACAAGCTGTATTACTACCGTGCGCTGCAGAACCTCAGGGATCCACTCCATTTTTCCGAGGAGTGAGTGGGAACAGATTCTGCGCCGGACGATCACGAGCTTCTACCTGTAGAGCAAAGGAGATGTTCATTCATGACGACGATGTCCGCGCAGTTGCCAACCACGATGTCCGCGCAGTTGCCAGCCGGAGACGAGCAAGAACGACATGCAACCGCGATCGTGTATTGCGAAGGGAACTTCGGTGAAATCGACGGGAAGACCGCCAACGGACTTGTCCGCCACTCCGAGAAGTACGAAATCCTCTCGGTCATCGACAGCGAGAAGGCCGGCCTCGATGCCGGAGTGGCGCTCGGCGGGCGACCGAACGCTATTCCCATCTGTCGCGACCTCGCTGACGCGCTGGACCGCATCGGAAGGGTACCCGGCTACTTCATCTTCGGGGTGGCGCCGGCGAGTGGGATGCTGTCGAGACACCAGCGCGGCCTCCTGCTCGAGGCCATATTCCTCGGGATGAACGTCGTGAACGGCCTGCATGAGTTCTTGACCGACGATCCGGAGTTCGTCGCGGTGAGCGCAGCGAGGAACGTGAAGATCCTCGACGTCCGAAAGCCCCGTCCCAAGAAGGACCTGCGGATGTTCAGCGGCCGCATCGACGAGGTCACCTGCCCGCGCATCGCCGTGCTCGGTACGGACTGCGCCATCGGCAAGCGCACCACCGCCACCATCCTGACCCGCGCCCTCAACGATCGTGGCGTGAAGGCAGTCATGGTCGGCACCGGCCAGACCGGGCTGATCCAGGGAGCGCGATACGGCGTTGCGCTCGATGCGGTGCCGTCGCAGTTCTGCTCGGGTGAGATGGAAGCCGCCATCGTCGAAGCGTTCGAGGGAGAGAGTCCTGACGTGATCATCATCGAAGGGCAAGGCGCGCTGAGCCACCCCGCCTTCTCCACGTCGAGCCTCATCCTCAGAGGCAGTCACCCCGACGGAGTCGTGCTGCAGCACGCACCGGGACGGGTCAGTCGCTGCGACTTCGAACAGATGGCGATGCCGACGCCGGCCACCGAGATCAATCTCATCCAGACCTTTGCCGAGACGAAGGTCATCGGCCTCACGATCAATCACGAGAACATGACCGACGCCGAGGTCGACGCGTCCATCACGCTCTACGAGCGCGAACTCGGCATTCCCGTCACCGATGCACTGACCCGACCACGCGAGCGCCTGGTCGGGATGGTCCTCTCCGCGTTCCCGCAGCTCGAGGAGAAGCTGACCGTCGGGGCACAATGACGGCACCGCGACTCGAGGTCGACCTCCAGAAGATTCACCATAACGCCCGCACGCTGGTCGAACGATTAGCCGGTCGCGGCATCTCGGTCACGGGTGTCACGAAGGCGACCCTGGGCTCACCGGAGATCGCGCGTGCGTTGCTCAGCGCGGGCGTCCGTGGGCTCGGCGACTCCCGCATCGAGAATATCGAGTCGATGCGTCGTGCACGCGTGGCGGCGTCGATGACGCTGATCCGATCTCCGATGCTGAGCCAGGCGCACCGGGTCGTAGCGCACGCGGACGTGAGCTTCAACACCGAGCTGGATGTCATCAGCGGGCTATCGCGCGCGGCGGAGAAGACGAGGCGTTCGCACGGCATAGTGCTCATGGTCGAGCTGGGCGATCTCCGTGAAGGCATCATGCCCGGCAAGATCGAGAGTACCGTGCGCGAGACGCTTCGCTTCCCGTACATCACTCTCGTCGGTATCGGCACCAACCTTGCCTGTCGCAGCGGCGTGGCGCCCGACGCCAGGAACATGGCCGAGCTCTCCGCAATCGCGCGGTCGATCGAGGCGGTATTCGGGTTGACCGTCGCCATCGTGTCGGGCGGCAACTCCGGCAACCTCACCTGGGCCCTCAGTAGCAGAGATACCGGGCGTATCAATGATCTTCGCCTGGGTGAGTCGATTCTGCTCGGTCGAGAGACTCTCCGTCGCCAACCGATCGACGGACTGCATACCGACGCTATCACTCTTGTGGCAGAGGTGATCGAATCGAAGGTCAAGCCCTCGCGGCCATGGGGCGAGATCGCACAAGCGGCGTTCGGGGAGACGCCCCGCGCCACAGATCGGGGCCACATCTCGCAGGCGATCTTCGCGATCGGTCAGCAGGACACGGATCCGCGCGGCCTCGACGCGCCTCCCGGAATCGATGTGCTCGGAGATAGCAGCGATCACCTCATCACCGAGTCAAGCGGTGACCGTCTGGCCGTTGGCGCCGAGGTCAGGTTCCAGCTCAACTACAGCGCGTTGGTCCGCGCCATGACCTCACCCTTCGTCGTGAAGGTCGTAAGTGACCAGAGCGATCACATTGCACGGACCCCGGTGACGGTCAACTTGCTTGGTTGCGGGTCCCCGAGCAACTGAAAGTCTACGCGACGCCCCACAAGCCGGTGGAGGCGGCGGGAATCGAACCCGCGGCCCGTGCCAAGTCAGAGACGCTCACCGCGGGGGATTCTCGGTACTCTGGGCGCCTGCTACCGCGGGCGGGATTCGAACCCACACAGGCCTTGCGGCCTAGAGGGTTTTAGGACCGCGGGGAAAGGGCGCCGATAGAGGGTTTTCCTAACTCGTTGCCCTTTTCCCTTTACGAGGGTTACGAGGAGTGCTCTACAGTCCGAGGGTTATGGACACCCAGGTGGACACCTGCCTCCTGGGAAAGGCCCCCGCGGCCCGACACGAGCCACCGGCCCGCCGACCCTCCTACGGACACACGGCGTAGAGCTGGATCCACTTGGTGGCGTTGCCGCACTCGCCGCTGGCCGCGGGGCCGTTGCGCTCCTGATCGTCGGAGTCGAGACCCCAGGAGCTCTCCGGCCCGCTCCGTCATCGCTGACCACGACGAACCACAGCCCGCCCGCGGGCTCGAAGTCCCAGAAGTGCGGGGTCGTCACCAGACACTCCGAGCCCGAGAGGCCGTAGGTCGCCACCGCGCCCAGTCGACCTCCTGGTCCGGTCCCGCATCCGCCACCGGCGGCGTGTTCTGCGCCAGCGCCGGCGCCGCCACGAGGAGCACGGCGGCGGCGGTCAGACTGACGAGCGCGCTTCTCACGACCTCCCCCCTCCCGTCTCGGCCCGCGTCAGGGTCTGCCGTCGGATCTCTCCCCACCAGGGACTCTCGGGGACCGGGGGCCGAGCGAGTGAGCCCTCCCGGGCGGCTCGCGGCCCCACCCGTCATCTGTTTTTACCTACCCCGGTACGGCGCAGATGCCCGAACAGCCAGTGGACCGATCCTGTCCACTGGTCCGTCGGGGGGCGCGCCCGGCGCGTCGGCCCGGCCGCCGCAGGTTGTTCAGCGCATTCTCCGCAGCCACTGCGGAGCTTACTTGCCTGTGCGGAGAATA
>JBDHFY010000272.1:0-5784 GCA_039590195.1 Gemmatimonadota bacterium
CAGAGTCTTGTCGCACGCCGACGAGGGTCTCGGCCCTGTGGACGACGTCGTCGACGGTGGGGTAGTAGATTCGCTCGAGGGGCCCACTGGTCGGGGCCGGAGCGTCGGTGAGCGTCAGGCGGGAGGGCCGCGACCGCAGCGCTCCCGGATCGAGTGCCTCGGTGACGCAGGCGATGATCTCACCGGCCATGCCGCAGGTGGTCCAGTCTCCATCGACAGCGAGTAGCCTACCAGTTTTTCGAACAGACTCAACAATCACTGACGGAGCGAGCGGATTCAACACTCTGAGATCGATCACCTCAGGATCCAGACCCGCCGCGGCCATCCGCTCGGCCGCCTGCCGGCACAGAGACGTGCTGTACCCGCAGCCGACCAGCGTGAGGTCACGACCTTCATGGACTACGCGTGGGCCCTCCTGCCGGAGATCAACCTCGGGCGTGGGACCGAGGTCGTCCTCTTCGCCGTAGAGCCATCGATCGTCGATATAGATGACGGGATCGTCGCACAGGACGCTGGCGACGAGCAGATCTCGTGCATCGCTCGGTGTCGAGGGCATCACGACTCGAAGGCCGGGAACGTGTGCGAACCACGAATGGAGAGCCTGCGAGTGCTGCGCCCCCTGCTCGCCTCCGCGATTGATGATGCCCCGCACCGTGAGCGGTACCGATACCTGGCCGCCAAACATGAATCGCCACTTCGCTGCCTGGGTGACGATTTGATCCACGGCCAGCAGCATGAAGTCGATTCGCGGATGGATTACGATTGGCCGATACCCCGACAGCGCAGCGCCGAGCGCCGCCCCAGTGCATGCGAGCTCGGACACCGGCGTGTCGATCACGCGGGCGCGTCCAAAGTCCGCGTCCAGATCGGTCATCGAGTTTCCCACGTACCAAGGACTCCATAGCCCCTGCCCGATCGCAAACACTTCCTCGTGGTTCTCAAGTAGATGAGCGAACCCCTCTCGAATCGCCCCGCCGTAGCTGACCGTCATGGCGCGCTCGTGTACAGGAAGTTCAGCAGGTCTTCGGTCCGTGGATATCGGTCCTTGGAGGCGGCCTCACAGGCGGCATCGACCTCCGCGCGTGCTTCAGCCCACAGTGCCTCGAGGTGGTCCTCACCCAGTTGGCTCGCATCCAGCATGGCGTCGGCCAGCCGGCGAATCGGATCGCGCAGCTTCCACCGTGCGAGGCCTTCTTGGCGCTCGACGCCTACATCGTCGTCCTCGCTCGGCCCGACATGTCCCCGCCAGCGATAGGTCACGGCTTCGATAAAGTGCGGTCCGCTGCCGGAGCGGATGTTGGCTACAGCCGCGTTGGTCGCTTCTCGACAGGCGATGACGTCGTTGCCGTCCACCCGATCCCATGTCATCTGGTGCGCCTCGGCGAACCGGGACACTGAGTCGGCGGGCTGTCGCAACCCGATATGAAGATGACTGGAGAACAGATTGTTTTCGCAAAAAAACAGCACCGGAAGCTCAAAAGTGGCCGCGAGGTTCATGGATTCATGAAACACTCCCTCCTCCGTCGCCCCGTCGCCGAAGAACGATACCGCCACGGCTCCCTGTCCATCCATTTTGGCCGCCAGCGCGCTGCCCACCGCGATCGGAATCGTGGCCCCAACGATCGGTACTGTGCCATAGAGGCCGTGCGTGATATCGAGCAGGTGCATGGAGCCACCCATGCCTCGAGATACGCCGGTGACCTTGCCCAACACCTCCGCGATCAGCCCATGAACAGATCCACCGAGCGCAAGGTAGTGACCATGCGACCGGTGTGCACCGAATACGCGATCGCCCTTGCGGAGACACGAAGCGACCGCCACCGCGGGGGCTTCCTGGCCAATCGCGAGGTGACATGGACACCGGACTCGCCCTTCCGAGACCAGGTTGCCGATCTTTTCCTCGGCGGCGCGGATCAGGATCATGTGAGCGAGGGCACTCTTGACCCAGCTCAGGTCTCCGTCCGGTAGTCGGACTTGGCCGTGGAAGCGCTCCGGGTCGGCAAGGTCCAGAAGCCGCGCACTGTCACGCGTATCCGATTCAGCCCGCGTTGCCATAGAACCGCCGAATACTGGAGCAGATGTAGCCGATCTCGTCATCGGAGAGCGCCGTGTTCATGGGCAGGAGCAGACAGCGTTCAAAGAGCCGATCCGTAGCGGGCAAGTCAAGTCCGTCGAATCCCAGAGCCACGAGCTGATGTATCGGCTTCCCACCCCATTGAATGATGGTTCCAATTGCGTCTCCCCTCAGATGTTCCCGAAGCCGGTCGCGCGATCCGGACTCGATCTCGTAGTTCTGGTAGACGTCATAGTGCTCCGGGTCGTCGTCCGGTCCGGGCGGCAGCGTCAAATCATCGATTTCCGACAGACCTTGTCGATACAGGCGGGCAATCTGCCTGCGGCGCTCGATATCCTCGCGAAATCGACTCAGTCTCACGGTGAGAATGGCGGCCTGTAGATTGTCGAGTCGCGAGTTGACCCCCCAACCCACGAACTCGCCGTTCTGATTGCGGCCATGGTCACGAAGAAGCCCCACCTGGCGTGCGACGTCGGCGTTATTGGTCGTGACCGCGCCGCCGTCGCCAAAGCAGCCGAGGACCTTTGCCGGATAGAAGCTGAACCCTGCCGCTGCGCCAAAGGTGCCGGCGCTCCGGTCCCTGTAGCGCGAGCCGAGTGCCTGTGCGGCATCCTCGACGATCAAGACGCCATGCTTTGCCGCGATGCGTTCAATGGCGTCCATGGCACACGTTCGGCCGTTGAGCTGCACCGGCATGATCGCCGTCGTGCGCGGTGTCGTGGCTGCCTCCACGCTGGCAGGATCGATGAGGTGATCGGGACCGCACTCGACGAGCACCGGCTTTGCACCGATGAAATGCACGGACGCAGCCGAGGCAACGTATGTGTGCGACGGAAGAATCACTTCATCCCCGGGTTCCACCCCCGCCGCCCGCAACGCGATCATCAGGGCATCTGTGCCGTTCGCCACCCCAACCGCGTACTGCACACCCAGGAAACTCTCCAGCCGTTGCTCGAACTCTTGAAGGTCGCGCTGGAGAATGAACGCGCCCCGTTCCATCACGTCCGTCACCGCGGCTAGGATTTCCTCGCGCTGTGACTGAAACAGATGAGGGTAGCGGAAAAACGGAATCCGCATGGTGCGCGTTTGGGTCTGGCCCATGCCGTGATGCCTTTCTCAGTGTCAGCGCTGCGCCCGCGGCCCCGAGGCCGGGAAACGGCTCGAAGCTAATCACGATCGAGACAGAGCACAAGTCGCTGGGGGAGAAGAGGTTGCCGATTCTGACATCAGCGGCTACCATGACACCATCCCGAGCAACCCGGATCTACCAAAGGGACCGACAGCTCCATGGCCGCGGCCGGATCACGCACGACCCCTCACTTCGAGGAACTGACCGAGACAACGGGCATCTCCCTCACCGAAGAGGGCACTGCCATGATGTACACCCGATACGTTGTCGGTGCAGAGCTGTCGACCGGAAAGCGGGTACTCGAGTTGGCCTGCGGAACTGGGCAAGGACTCGGCCTGCTCGGAGCGCGAGCGCGCTCCGTCGTCGGCGCCGACGTCTCACACGTGCTGCTTAGGGAGGCGCGGCGGCACTACGGGACTCGCTTCGCCCTCGCGCGGCTCACCGCTGATCAACTCCCGTTTGCCGAGGCTGCCTTCGATATCGTCCTCTGCTTCGAAGCCAGCTATTATGTGCCCGACATGGACCGCGCCTTCCAGGAGATCGCGCGTGTTCTGTCCCCCGGAGGAGCCGCACTGTTCGTCAACGCAAACCCCGAGCGACCGGATTTCATCCAGAGTGCGCACAGCACGCATTACCATACGGCTCAGGAATTCCGTGAGGCGCTCGAATGCCGCGGGTTCAAGGTAACGGTCGAAGGCGCCTTTCCCCTGGGTGCCGGTAACCACGGGGCCGGCGCTAGAGTCGTCCAGCACGGGCTCGCATGGGCTCGCGGGCTCCTCGACCGACTCGGCCTCGTGCCGGGGACCCTCCGCGCCAGAGCGCGGCTGAAGCGTCTAGTGTACGGCAGGCTCCGCTCGGTCCCACCCGAGCTCGAGCAAGGGTTCGCCGCCCTGGCGGACCGCGTGCCCGTCGGCTCCGGGGTCGTCTCTGGTTTCAAGGTGCTGTATGTCACGGGGAGGAAGTAGGTCGCGAGGGAGACGCATTCCGGGGCGACATTTCGGGCCATGCCTGCGCCGCTTCCGGCCGCCGCTGTCCTGCCAGCCAGCGACCGGCGACGAGCAAGGCACCTGCCAGACTCCCAAGCCCGTAGGCGACGTGAAGGTTTGCAAAGGTGAGCGGCATGGCGAAGAGCATCCGGGCATCCCGCTCACGGAAGGCCACGTGCGTCGCAGCAAGCACCGCGGCCAGAGCATACATACCACCCAACACACCCAAGAACCACACACCGGCAGGCGAGGTCAGCGCAAGGATGCCCGCCAGAATCAGAATGGCGACGAAGGCCCCCGGGACGAGATGCCGCCCACGCACCGGGACAATCGGCGAATAGAAAAACGGAAGGATGGCCCACAGGCCGTTGATCCAGTTGTGTCGCCAGAACGCCAGGATGGTGGAACGGGCGAAGTAATGGCTCGTGATATCCGGGAAGAGGAGCGTCCGTCCTCCGGCGGATTTGAGACGCAGGTTGAACTCCATATCCTGACCGCGCACGAGGAACTCGTTGAAGAGGCCAATGCGGTGAAAGACCTCCCGGCGGTAGCAGCCCCCAAACACGGTATCAACCCATTGCGGCCCAGCGGTGCGAACGCGAAATCTCGAATTTCCGACACCGAATGGGTGGCTGATCGCCGCCGCGATACCTCTCCCTCGGATGGTCTGCTCTCGCGGGATTGGGACGATGCCTCCGCCGACGTTGTCGGCGCCGTACTTCAACAAACAATCAACGGATCTTGAGATGTAATCAGGGACGTAGCGATTGTGCGCGCTCATCCAGAACACGAGCTTACCAGTTGTCTGCCGTATCCCGAGATTAAGCGCGACCGGCGTGATTTTCCGGGGGTTGGCCAGCAGGCGGACAAAAGGGAAGCGTTCTGCGTACTCCGCCGCGATCTCCCGGCTCCCATCATCGCTCATCCCGTCGACAACGACGACCTCGAGCAGCTCGGGCGGATAGTCCCCGGTGACAATGGAGTCCAAGCACGTGCCAATGAAACGAACCTCGTTGCGGCACGGCACCACGACAGACACCGTGGGTAAGTCTTCCCGTCGATCCACCTTCAGGACAACCTTTTGTCCGACATTTCGTCGTGCTTTCGCAAGACGCGGAGGTAGACATCTTCCATGAGGCTCACGTTCGCTTCCCACTGGTATTGGCTGACCACGCGATTTCTTCCCGCGTCGCCCATGCGTTTCCGAAGAGTTCTGTCGCAAATCAGTCGGTGCATCGCCTCAGCGAACGCGCCAACGTTCTCCGACTCCACAACCACGCCCGTCTCGCCATGCTTGACCACCTCGGGCAGCCCGCCGACGTCAGATACCACCACCGGGATTCCACAGGATGACGCCTCGAGGATGGCCACACCGAAACTCTCGCTCTCCATACGACTCGGCGCAACGAAAATATCGAGCTGATTCAAGTATGCTGGGACTTCGGCGTACGGCACCCAACCCGTGAACGTCGTCACATTCATGACACCGAGATCGGCGGCCATGTGCTCCAGTTCTCCCCGCAGCGGCCCTTTACCAACGATGGTCAAGCAGAGCTTCTCTGCTTCATCGGGCGCATGCCGCTGCAACGTTCTTC
>JBDHFY010000273.1:0-5732 GCA_039590195.1 Gemmatimonadota bacterium
CCCGTAGCCGCCAACAGCCGGTACCTCACGGACCATCTCGATGGAGCGCATACGTGCCGTTATCGGCGGGTGCTTCCTTGGTGCGTGGCACCCACTCGTAGACTTGCCGCATGCTTATCAGGAGCGTGGAGGACATCCTGGGTACGGAGCGCGATGTGCACGGTACGGGGTGGAAGAGCCGTCGCGTGGTGCTCGCCGAGGACGGGTTGGGGTATTCGGTGCAACTCCCCGAAACGTGCCACCCACACGCGATAGACCTCGGTGTCGATGAGCTCGGAAAGCACCTCGGCGACGATCGAAGCAAACATGATCCGCCAAACCGGGCCCAGCACGTCACCAAACAGCTCGGTCTGTGGCCCCACGTCGGGAACTGAAGGCAACCGCGCGACTAACCAGAACAACCCTGCCATCAACAGATTGACCGCCGCTGCCGCCACAATCAATGCACGAGCCACCCGGGCGCCGGCGATCTTGTGGACGACATCGCGCAGGGTAAACGTGATGGGATAACCAACGTCCCGGCGTCGACGCTCCACCCAGCCACCTCGGTCACCTTCAGGCTGGTCACATCGTCCAGCATCTGCGCAGCCAGATAGGCAGACGCCGGCAGGGCCAGAATGATCGCAGGGCGGGTCGGGAGCCTGCGGTCAGTCATGGCGGCAAGGGTGAATGCGTGGCATCGACATCACACCCACGCACCAGTCGAAAGCAGTCCGTTATGGGCTGGATACCGAAACGGCGCTGGCGCCTTGGACCCAACGCGCAGCCGTGAGAGTACGGTTGGGAGTGTTCACAGCAATGGAGGCCCTACAGATGGCTACGTCGCGCCGCACAAGGAAGCCCGACGGCGGAAGACAACGCTGCGTCGATTGCGGGCACCCACGCAAAGAGCACCGTGGTCCTGTGGGCTGCACGGTACCTAGATGCAGCTGCGCCGAATACAAGCTTCCCGACACCGAGGCGAGCAGTCCGACCTAGTAGCGCATATGTGCCGTTATGGGCGGGTGGAATGTGAAGGGACCCCCGCTCGAGCAGGGGTCCCTGAGTCGCTCGTTCCTGGGGTTTGATCTCAGTAGGGCGTGAAACCGTGGTCGGCTGTGATGCTGGTCCCATGGAGCACTGTGCTTCCCTCCGTAGCAAGGAAGGTCACGACGTCCTCGATCTCCGTCACCGATGGGTGGTAGCCGGTGGGCGACAGCGGGTTGACAAACTCCCAATACTTCTCCCGGCCTCCGAACGCATCAGCTCCAGCGGCAACTGTGGCCTCGCCCATATCGGTCTCGGCAACGAGGCCGACATTGACGCAAAATGACTCGATGCCCTGCTTGCCGTACTCGACGGCGATCGACCGATTCAGTGCCATGAGCCCCGCTTTTGCCACGGCGTATCCAACGTGGCCCGGGAACCCTCGTTTCGCAGCATTTGAAGAGATGAAGATGACCTTGCCAGCGCCGTGTTCGAGCATCGCCGGTAGAAACGCACGTGTCACCCAGCGGGCGCTGTTCAGGTTGACGTCGAGCATGGCGTCCCACTCTTCGTCGTCCTGCTCGAGCAAGGTGCCGAACAGCAGACCCCCAGCGTTGTTGACGAGGATATCGACGGCGCCGAAGCGGTCGAGGGTGCGGGCCGCGTACTCAGCCACCTGCTCGGGGATGGTGACGTCGGTCTGAGTCGCAAGCACAACTCCTCCCGCGGACTCGATCTCTGCAGCAACCGCGTTCAACGTCGCGATGTCGCGGGCCGCCAGACTCACCGATGCTCCCTCGCGAGCGAAGCGCCGCGCGAACGCAGCTCCCATTCCTCTCGATGCCCCGGTGATGGCCGCAGTCTTGCCATCGAGTTGCATGCCCCGGCCTCCCGTCGCCGTAGTAGCCGTCCTCGTCGGACGCGAGTTGAGGATATCAACCAGTCCACGGCTTGGTTCTCTCCCCGTGTCGCAGAAGACGCTCCCTCAGCCGAACGTGGTCGGGTAGACGCTGTATCCAGCGTGCATCACTAGCGCATATGTGCCGTTGTGCGCTGCTAGTCGGTGTACGTGTAGGCGTGGCTTATGAGGTCGGTGACTTCGCCTGCTTGGGTGATTCGCCGGTGTTGTTCCTCGCTTAGAGAGAGATCGACCGAGTTGACGGTTTCGTCGAGTTGGCTGACCGAGGTTGCGCCGATGATCGGCACCGATGTGAGACCAGGAACAGTCATTGCCCACCGGATGGCCACCTGGGCGGGGGTAGCTCCGAGTTCTTCGGCTACCTGTTCGGTCGCGGCAAGGACTTGCCACCACCGCTCGGGAAAAGGGCCGTACTTCTCATATAGCGTGCCCCTTGACCCGTCGGGTTTGATGACCTCTCCATCGGGACCCTTCTTGTACTTGCCGGTAAGGAAGCCCTCAGCAAGCGGCGAGAAGGCACAAACCGCGATGTCGTGATAGCGGCAGGCGTCGAACAGCTCGGGTAGGGGCATTTCATACGGGTCGACGGTGTACGGAACATTGTCCACCGCGTTATATCTCGGCTGTATCACCGAGACCGGTGCCCACCCGTTGGATTCACAGATCTGGAGCGAGAGGACGAGCTGCCACGCCGCGAAATTGCTGACCCCGATGTAGTGGGCCTTGCCGGACCGGACCAGGTCGTTCAGAGCAGCAAGGGTCTCCTCGATGGGCGAAGCAGGATGCCAGCCGTGGATGTAATAGATATCCAAGTAGTCCGTTCCGAGACGCCGTAGGCTTCCCTCCACCTCGGCCATGACGATCTTCCGTGACAAACCGATCTGCTGGCGTCCGGCCAAGGCAAAGAACACCTTGCTGGCGATGACGAAGTTCTCCCGGTCTTTGCCGGCAAGCCATTCCCCTATGTATTGCTCGCTCCGTCCGATTCCATAGATATTGGCTGTGTCTATGAAGTTGATACCGCTGCTCCACGCTGAATCGAGGATCGAGTGGGCACCAGCCCTGTTGACGATCTCGGGGCCGGTCACTCGCGACTCGGTGCCGAACATCCAGGTGGCCAGATAGACCTCCGAGACCTCCATCCCGGTATTCCCGAGCCGTACGTAATCAACCATCGGGCCTCACAAGATCAGCGTCTCAACCGACCAGAACCCTAAAGAGATCAGAGTTCAGTCGGCAGCGAATCCGCCATACCCGGCAAACGCGACCCTGTAGAACGAGCTTCCAGATAGCGCATAAGTGCCGTTATGGGTTGTTGAACGTGGATGACATTCGTCGGGCGTTCATCGCCTGAACCGCGAGAACGGTTTCGGGGTGTGGGAGTAGCAGAACGGTCCCGGGTTGTAGCGGGTCAGTCGTCGGCCGCAGCGGATTGATTCACAGATGCGGCCCTTCTCATATACGGCGGCTTTCTTACCTCGGACCCTGTCCGCTGGCTTGACCATCAGATGACATCCGAATCCATGTCGCGTCCTTCATTCAGTACGCCTGCCGTCTGGCCATAGGCCAGGATGCCTCCACGATCCCTATATCGACCCGACGCGGTGGCGACTGCACCGATACGGATAGCGCATATGTGCCCTATGGGCGGCGAAGGCTGCGATGAGGTCATTCGAGCAGCGTTTCCGGTGTGGCTACTTCGGAATGGGTTGCTCGTAGTTGCGACAGACGCACTTCGGCACTGTGCACTCGTCGGGGTGGTGGCGATGCTCTACACGGGGGTGCCCACATCCCCCGCACCGCTGTCGTCCACCGTCGATGGGTCCAGAAGATGCGGATTTGGTCACAAGGGGCTCCTCCCCGTCAGCGTCCGAAGGTTTGCCCTACCGACCGATTCGCGTGAGTCGCCTGCGTGGCCTTCTTTGCCTTCTTGTCGAGGCGCTTCTCTTTGAGACTCTTAGCGGCCGCCTTCTTGGTATTCCTGCCGCCTCGATCCTTCGTGCCCATGGGTGCCTCCAGGCCGGCCACCAAGCGGCGGCCATACGACATTGTCTCATAGTCCGCTAGGAACCACCGACCCGACGTCGTTCCCAAGGCTGCGACAACCCAACAAGACAGGAAACTTCACTAGCGCATATGTGCTGTTATGGGCGGTTCCGCGCCACGGGAGTCATCGCTCAGGCTGGCGCCGTCGGAGCATCATCTCTCGGGCGCGTTTGGAGACTTGACGCCCTCTGGTGGTGGTCTACCAGCCGGAACGCGAAAGATACCGCTCACTTCCACCTACGCCGTCTCACGGGGTGTGGCATTCTTTCATGCAGAGCTCGCGAAAAGCAGGGAGATCCGCCCATTGATTGGGCTGCGCTCCCAGGAAGGGAGTCATTATGGCCACCGGACGACCACGGGCTGAGGTAGAGGCCGAGATAACGGAGACCCTCGGCTTAGTTCCCAGTTTCTTCAGTCGAGTGCCGGACGATGTTCTCGATCACGAATGGGACCTGTTCAAACGGTTCGAGTTCGAAGAGACGCTTATCCCCGGCAAGTACAAGCAACTCATCGGGGTGGCACTTCACTCCTACACCCATTGCCACTATTGCAGTCTCTTCCATGCCGCAGCCGCCAAGCTGAACGGAGCAACCGACGAAGAGATCCAAGAGGCGGTGCATTTCGCCAAGCATTCGGCAGGCTGGAGCACCTACCTCAACGGCATTCGCCAGGACTACGACGAGTTCGCTGCCGAACTTGGCAGAATCGGGGAATACCTTTCAGGCCAAACCGACTGAGCGCATAGCAAAGGGAGCCCCTCAGGGATCTAGCTCGCGCTCATTGACTAAGAGTCCGGTGCCCGGGTCGTTGGCGTGCGTCCCGAGGACATTCCGAACGCACTCACGGAACCTGCCACCAGGTAGCGCATAAGTGCCGTTATGAGCGGGTGGAGTTGCTCGTTCTAGCCTGGCCCTGCTGACCGACCGTACCGAGCCCTGTAAAAGTGCTGCGCTATGGATAGGCCCCAAAGTGACGGCTGGTGGCAAGCTTCTGACGGAAAGTGGCATCCACCCGAATCAACAGACCCGCCGTCTGGAAGACCCTCGCGGACGCCCTTGCAGAGGATCATCCTCAGCCTGCTCTCCGCGGCGGTGATCGTGTTTGTGGTCTTTGTCACCGTGGGCATCATCGGCTTGACCTGTGCGTTTCCTTCAAGTGTCCCCTCCGATTCTGCCGGAGGGTGGTGGTGCGACTGGGGTGCGTTTGTTGCCGCTCTAGCGGTTATCGGTTTAGGGCTGCTCGGCATCATCCGCGCAGTTCGGCGATTCGGCAGGCGTGTTCCCTGAAGAATCAGACCCTCGCTCCTCTTGCCACTCGATCGAAGGCTCAGCAGCAGCCTGAGGCTTCTCTAGGTAGCGCATAAGTGCCGTTATGGGCGGGTCACTCAGACGCGATCAGGCCACGAGGAACACCTGCGTTTCCAGAGCGGAGGTTGCAAGCATGAGCGATGACCGGTCTCTCCGTGCCGCGCGTTTTGGTGGTTGCGGCCTGTTATTGACCGGTGTCGAGCACCAACTCCGGCATGGGCCCCTCTGGTGGCTTGGCGAAATCGATGCCGTGCACGCGGCCGATGTGCTCCTTGAACCAGACATCGAAGGAATTATCCGACTCGGCGAGAGTCTGCATGAAGGTGTCTCCACCGGGACCGTCATGTACGGCGATGACCCAGCTACTGCCATCCGGCATCGGGGCGAGGAAAGCCCGGTGCTGGGTCAGGCCGTGGCGCTTGTTGAGGTCCCGGAACTCGGCCGCCCTCGGCCCCGTGAGCTCGGCCATGTCCGCCTGCCACTCGTCGAGTTTC
>JBDHFY010000274.1:0-6288 GCA_039590195.1 Gemmatimonadota bacterium
GAGACCGACGCGCAGCCGTTCTTCCAGGTTCGGAATGTGCCTCAATATTCGTTTACGGTGACGGATAATACAGCGCCGTTTAATCCGACGAAGGTGGGCGCGACACATCTAACAGTGAGCAGCGCCACAACCTGTGGTCATCAGGCTGGGTGTGCCATCGGTAAACTGAACTCGACGACCAAGCTGAGGCCACCGAGGGACGGGAATGTAAAAGAGTGGTACGGGTCATTCTGGTTCAAGATTCAACCTATCGGTGGATTGCCTGCGGAAATTAACGTCCCCGGGCTGAAGTTTTACAACTTCTGGGGGCAGTCCACGTTCGGGGCGAGTATCGCCACCAGCATTCTGGTCCTACGTCCTCGTGGCGTACATGCAAACGATCCGCACAATTCAGAGCATCGGGCGCCGTGGTATATGTCGTACTACCTAGCCACGAACGATGCGACACCGCAAAGAATCGGACCATACGATGTCTCTTGGCTGAGATCAGACGCCACGCTGGCGGGGAATTACGCGCCTGGCGGCTCGAAGTATACGCCACGCGGTGCCATTTTTTACGAGTCTACCTGGTATCACATCGAGACGCTCATTGATTACGAGATCGGCCGGTTCCGCATCTTCATCGATGGCGAGATTTACCGTGATGCGTTGAGTACGGATTCACGTATGTCGAAACCGGGTATTCCGCGTCAACCGTCGCACTTTGAGTTTTCCCAGGTCTGGGGTGGGGCACGAGATTCTATCTGTACTACGACCAGACCTATTTGAGCTACACGAGGCAGTGAGTGTGACCTGATCCCCAAAGCTGACCCAACTATTCCTGGACAGCCTCCGGTTGTAGAGCGGTCTGCCGCTCTCGGGTGAAGGCCGCCCCGGACGTCCACCTCCCTATCCCTCGTGCCACAGGTACACGTTCGCCAGGAGCCAGAGAATCTCGCCGTGATCCGCTGTTCCAGCGGCGTGGGCGTCAGCAATCCTCCGTGCCAACGCGCTGTCGAGGTTGGCGGCAGCCGGGTGTTCAGGATCGCGGATGCGGTCCATGAGGCTTCCCAACTCCGGCCTCCGAAACCAGGCGTCGAGGGGGAGCCCGAAACCTGACTTGGGTCCGTCGACGATGCGGGGACTGAGCACGCCACGGGCGAGGTGCTTGACCACACGCTTGTTGCTGCGCACACCGAGCTTGAGCCCCGATGCCAGACCTGCTGCCCACTCCACGAGACGAACGTCGAGGAATGGGACACGCGCCTCCAGGCCGTGGGCCATGGACATCCGGTCCATCCGGTCGAGCGCGCACGTGAGGTAGGTGAGCAACTCGTATCGACTGATGGAGCCCACGGGATCGCCCGGCCTCACGGTCTCCGCAACCAGCGCGCGACGAGCATCGAGTGCAGCGTCGACAGACGCGCCGGTGAGCGAAGCAACGACCGCCGGGTCGACGTAGGCCGAGTTGAGCAGGATGGACTCCTCCAGCTCGGGGGGCAGCAAGAGCGCGGCCTTCTCTGCGCGATGCCCGGGCAGCGCGCCGAGGATGGCCCCCCCGAGTCTTCGAAGGCGCCCAGGTGCGACGTCGAGCATGCCCCGCCAGCGGGCCAGGTGGTATCGGGGATACCCACCGAACAGTTCGTCGGCTCCCTCGCCGGTGAGGACCACTTTCACGTGCCGCCGCGCCAAGCCGCTCAACTCATACAACGGTGCCGAGTTGGGGTGACTGAGGGGCTCATCGTGGTAATGGATCAACCGCCGGAGAATACCCTCGAGCGCCCCTCCGGTCGCCAGCACCACGTGGTGATCGGTTCCGGCCCGTGCGGCGGTGTCCCTCGCCAGTTCCGTCTCGTCCCATGCTGGATCCTCGAAGCCCACCGAGAAGGTCTGGAAGGGGCCAGCAGCGTTCCGCGCTGCATAGGCCGTGACCAGCCCGGAGTCGACACCTCCGCTACAGAACGCCCCAAGTGGCACGTCACTGATCAGCTGAAGCCGGACCGCACGCTCGAGATGCATGTCCAGTCTCGTGACAGCGCTGCCCAGGCTCTGATCAGACGCCTCTGTGGAATCCGCGGGTGACCAGTAACGCTCGATCGAGAACCTCCCCGCTTCCCAGACGGCCAGATGGCCGGGGGGTAGCCGCATCACGTTCTCGTAGAACGTTCGGTCCCAGGCCACATACCTGAAGATGAGGTACTCCTGGAGGCTCTGCGGACGCATGCTCCCCGACCGGCCCAGTGCCGGCAGAACTCCCTTGATTTCTGAGGCGAAGATGAGCCGGTCGCCCTGGAGAGCGTAGAAGAGGGGTTTGATCCCGAGTGGGTCACGCGCGAGTAGCAGGCGCTGACGGCGAAGGTCCAGCACCGCGAAGGCGAACATCCCGTTCAAGCGATTCACAAAGGCGTCGCCGTACTCCTCGTATGCGTGGACCAGGACCTCCGTGTCACAGTTGGTCCGGAACCGGTGTCCTCGGGCCAGCAGTTGCCTTCGGAGGTCGGGATAGTTGTATATCTCCCCGTTGAACGTGACCCATATCGTGTCATCCTCGTTGGCCATCGGCTGCTCGCCGTGCTCGATGTCGATGATGCTGAGCCGCCGATGAGCCAGGGCGGCACCCGGGAATGAGACGACTCCCGCTCCGTCCGGGCCCCGGTGGGCCATCACATCCCGCATCCTGACGACAAGATCAGAGTCGGCTACCGCGCCGGAATCCGCGAACCCGATGCCACAAATGCCGCACATGGTCGTTGTCTCGTCCTCCGTTGGGCAGCCGGCCAGCTTGGCCGTCTGCGGGTTGGCTCGCCGGATGTGACGGTCAAGTTCCGTGCCTTCAACGAGCAACGCGAGTGGCACGCCAGTTGCTCTCCGTCCTGAACATGGCACGTGCAGAGGCAATCTACCGATCCACGCCCATCTGGATGCAGCGGCTGCTGCTCAACGGCTATGCGTTTCATCGTCACTGGTATGGCCTCGGCTCGGCCTATCGCGCAGCCCTGAGAGCCCTCGTCGAACGCGAGCGGTGGGAGCCCGAGCGCATGCGGGAGTACCAGGACGCCGGGCTTCGAGCAGTCGTTCGGACCGCCCACTCCCGAAGCTTATACTACCGGGAGATCATGGACGGATCGGGGCTCAAACCCGAGGACATCAGGGGCGTCGGGGATCTGTCGAAGCTCCCCGTGTTGCCCCGTCAGGTCGTCAGGGACCGGCTGAGCGACCTGCTCACGGCGTCCCGTCCGAAGGCACGCTGGCGACATGGGCACACGAGCGGCACGACAGGCTCTCCCCTTTCGGTATGGTACGACCGCGAGACCTGCGTACAGAACAACGCGCAGGACCGCCGCCAGAAGATGTGGGGCGGCATGGGTCCGTCGGACTGGATCGGCATGTTCCTGGGCCGGGTGATCGTCCCCCCCACGCAGCGGCGACCTCCTTTCTGGCGGGCCAACGTCGTCCAACGGGAGGTCTGGTTCTCGAGTTTCCACATGAGCGAGGATTCGCTCGGGAGTTACGTAGCGGAGATCAGGCGGCGGCGGCTCCGGTTCCTCGAGGGGTATCCCTCGACCCTGTTCATCCTGGCGACGTATCTGCGGCGGGCGGGGGAGACGCTGCCGATGACCGCCGTGTTCTCTTCATCCGAGACCCTCCACCCTGTTCAGCGGGAGACTATCGAGTCCGCGTTCACGTGCAGGCTGTTCGACTTCTACGGCCTCGCCGAGCGCACGATCTTCGCGGGCGAATGCGAGGTACACCGGGGCAGGCACATCGCCGAGGATTTCGGTTTCACTGAGGTGGTCGATTCGGATGGCCTCCCCGTGCCGCCTGGCTCCTGGGGCTACCTGGTCGGTACCAGCCTGCACAATCGGGCAATGCCCATGCTGCGGTATCGCACCAACGATGTATCGCGTATTCTGGAGCGCCGCTGCTCCTGCGGGCGTACGTCTCGCGTCCTCGACCCGGTGACGACCAAGGCCGAGGATGTGATCGTCACTCCGGACGGCCGCCTCATCTCGCCGTCGATTCTCACCCATCCGTTCAAGCCCTTCGACACAATCGTCAAGTCCCAATTGATCCAGGAGGCCCCCGACCGCGTCCTGGTCAAGATCGTCGTTGGCGAGCGCTTTACCGACGAGCAAGAGCACGAGCTGATCGCCTCGCTCCAGATTCGGCTCGGGGACAGCGTGAACATCGATGTCGCGCATGTCGACGAGATCCCCCCCGAGCGCTCCGGGAAGTTCCGCTGGGTAATCTCGAGGGTGGATGCGGGATACTCTCCCGCGTGGGATCGCTATGCAAGCGAACCCCCGTCTCCGACGCAGGCATGACCGTAGCTCGGAACGGGGCAGCCGTTTGGATCACCTGGGAATCGCAGCCCCGCAATCGGTCCATGGCGCGGGCCCTCTCCATTCCCATTCACGAGTTCGTACACGCCGGTCCGCGACATCGCAGACATCTTCGGGCGGTCGTGCGGACGCTGCGGCTACTGATCCACGCGCGGCCGGCGGTCGTGTTCGCGTCCAATCCATCGCTCGTGCTCACGTGCCTCCTCCTCGGGGGCCAGCCGTTCTTCCGATTCCGACTCGCATTGGATGCGCACTACGGCGGCGTCATCGCCGTGACTGGAGGCAGGTGGTTGCAGCGGATCCTAGACTTCCTCAACCGCCGTGCCGACATCGTGATCGTGACGAATGCCAACCACGCCGATCGCGTGCGCCGGATTGGCGGCCGACCGTTCGTGTGTCCCGACCCGTTGCCAGAAGTGCCTCGTGACGCTGGGCTTCCGGCCGGGATCACCGTTCCGGACAAGTCCGTGCTCTTCGTGTGCTCCTACGAGGTCGATGAGCCGTACGACGCGGTCTTCGAGGCGGCGCGGTCGCTCACGGGCAAGGGATTCACCGTGTACGTGTCCGGCAACTACCGGAGAGTTGGACTGAACCCGAACGATTTCCCACAAGTCTCCCTGTTGGGCTTCGTCGATCGGACTGTCTACCATGCATATCTCCGGAACGTCGCGGTCGTGCTCGATCTCACCACCTGGGAGGACTGCCTGGTCTGCGGGGCCTATGAGGCCATGGCGGCCGAAACGCCGTGCGTACTCTCGGAGACCCGGGCGCTCACCAGCCTCTTCACGCATGGCGCGGTGTTCACCTCGCACGATCCACGCAGCATCGCTGACGCCGTCACGGAGGCATATGAGCGGCGTGAGGCGCTGAGGGCGGAGATTGTGCGCTGGACGCCCTTGCATGAGGCGGCAATACGGCAGTGTGCAGCTACGCTGCGCTGCGCCGTCGGGCTCGACCCGGCGCGCTAGTATACCAGATGCAGCTCGCCTTCGTCGGAGACATCGCGCTCGGGGATCACCCGAAGACCGTGGGATTCGGGTTTCGTTCCCGGTATGCCGACGGCATATCCCTGGACCTTGGAGTCAGGATCCTGCCACCTGGATCGAGTCCGGATCTCGTTTTCGGCAATATGGAGTTCCCGCTGGGATTCGAGCCAGCAGCCGTAGGTGACCTCACCACCCTGCAGTGCCGCGGGTTGGATCAGTATGCCGAATTTCTAGCGGCCGCCGGACTCCATGTCCTGAACGTCGCGAACAACCATAGCGCGCAGCACGGACCTGAAGCCTTTTGGCACACGACTCGTGTACTCAGGCAGGCAGGACTGTCGGTCGCGGGGATTGCCGGAGACTTCCAGCACGCCAGCGTCCTCCGAGTGAGCGATCGAGCCGTCGCCATCCTCGCCTGGTCCGATCGGCCTCGCCAGTACGACTCGGCGACGCCGCCGTACAACGAGCTCCCGGAGGATCCGCTTCGATTCGTCGGAGAGGCACGGAAGCGGGCAGACGTGGTCGTCGTGTCGATCCACTGGGGCGAGGAGTTCGTTCAAGTACCGTCAGAGCGGGAACGGCAAATCGCCAGGGCCCTTATCGACGCCGGGGCCGCGATCGTGATCGGCCACCACCCGCATGTGCTGCGTGAGGTCGAAGCCTATGCCGGAGGCCTGATCGCGTACAGCCTCGGCAATTTCATCGGGGACATGACGTGGCACCGGCACACGCGGCTGGGCGGATGCCTGTTCGTCGACATGGACGGCCCTAATGTCGCATCGCACCGACTCGCGCTCAGCCGTATCGCCGACGACTACTTGCCCACGTACTTGTCGGACGGCGATGCTGTGGAAGCCGCTAGCGAGTTGGTGCGAATCCGGACCCGCCAATCCCAGCGAGTAGAACGAATAGGCTACGCCGCCGTTGCAGCCGCCGAACAGCGACGCCACGTCCGGGCGACGGGTCTTATGATGGCCCGG
>JBDHFY010000275.1:0-5679 GCA_039590195.1 Gemmatimonadota bacterium
TGATGGTGACGCGGCGAAGATCGAAAGCGAATGCGCCCCTGAGCCCGAAACCGGTATCGTACCGCACTTCGTAATTCCCCGGTTCGCGATCTATCTGGCACTCGCCGTCATCGCCGCAATGGTCCTGGATGGCGATCAGGTAGCGAAGGCGCTGCTGGTCGCTGCCGCGATTCTCGTCCTGGGATACATCTTCAAGGGAACGCAACGGCGACAACTGGATTAGCGCACGATTCGGCTTTCCTTTATAGAGCTCGATCGCCCCGGAAGACATGCGCCGTGTGCCCGCCACAACCGGAGTAACCCACGTTTTCCGAAGCAGACTTTCCACTTTTGAATCGCTCTCCAGCCACCCCGCTATGGAGATTCTCCGGCCTGCCTGTTAGCGTACACTCAGGCCGGAACCCACAAGAGCTTCCATGGAAGCGAAGGACACAGGTCATGGACATCGAGCGAACGTTTTCGGGGGTGTCTTGGGAATCACAGGTTGGGTATTGCCGAGCCATTCGCGCAGGTGACCACATCTACGTCACGGGCACGGCTCCAGTGGGCACGGAAGGCGGAGTGCACGCGCCCGGCGACGCCTACGCCCAAGCGAAGCGATGCTTAGAGATCATCGAACAGGCTCTGCACAATCTCCAGGCGGAATGCAAGGACGTCGTGCGAACCCGCATGTTCGTCACGGACATCTCCCGCTGGGCGGAGTACGGGAAGGCCCATCGCGAATTCTTCGGCGAGCACCCTCCGGCCACGACGATGGTCGAGGTGCGGTCCCTCATCGATCCGGCGATGCTGATCGAGATCGAGGCGGACGCCGTCTGCACGACACCGATTTGACCTCCAGCCGGGGTGACCGTTGCTGCACGCCCGGGCCGCGCGCCGCATCGCCGCATCACTCGTAGCGCAACGCCTCCATGGGATCCACGCGAGTGGCCCGCCTCGCCGGAACGAGGCTCGCCACGATCCCCGTTGCAGCCAACAGCAACGCGATGATCGCAAAGATGGTCCGATCCCAAGGCTCAACCTGAAAGAAGATATCCGACATCGGCACCGACAAGGCGCCCGCGATCACAAGTCCGAGGCCGAGCCCCACGGCCAGCTGCCTCACACCCTGAGCCAGTACCAGCCGAACGACATCCCCGCCCTTTGCGCCCAGCGCCATCCGCACTCCCCACTCTCGCGTTCGCTGGCTTACGGAGAATGCCATCACCCCGTAAAGGCCAACGGATGCCAGGAACAGCGCGGTCAGCCCAAAGAACAGAAAGAGCCTGCCGAAGACCTCGAAGATGACCGTCTCTCGTGCAATGAGCCGATCGACCCGGTCGACATCCATCAGCGCCAACGAGGGATCCAGCGCCTCTAGCGCATCTCGGATCTGCGACACCAGGGAAAGCGGGTCACCGCCCGATCTGACCATGACTTGCATGGAAACGTGCGTGTTCTGAGCTAGTGGAAAATACACACCCGGTCCATTGGCATTTTCCTCTTCCAGACTGCCCATATACAGATCCGGCACGACGCCGATGATCGTTCGGAGCGGCTGAGCCCACGAATCCTGTCCCAATTGGATCGTGCGCCCAACGGGGCTCTGCTGGGCAAAGAACCTGCGCGCGAAACTCTCGTTGACGAGCACAACTTGTTCACTGCCGGCTCGGTCCTGCGCGGTGAAACCGCGCCCTTCGATCGCCCGGGCATCCAGCACGTCCAGAAAATTCGGCGTGACCGTCATGCCGCCTACCCTCGGCAGGCTCTCCTCCGCACCGACGGCGTACGCCTCGATGCGAACCGGCCAGGCGAATCCGCCGGTCGCCGGAAGATCGGACATCAATGCAACACCGGTCGCGCCCGGAATGGCTTCCATCCGAGCCTCCAGCTCCTCGAAGAGACGCAACCGCTCTGCCGGCCCGTAGGTTTGCCTTGGAAGCTCGACCTCACCGGTCACGATCTCCTCCACGGGCATCCCGAGATCGATTGCCCTCAGCGTCAGCACACCCTTGATCATGAGACCCGACACGACCAGGAGCGCGCACGACAACGCGATCTCCCCAACTACCAAGGCCTTGCTGAAACGCCCTAGCCTCATGCCGGACGCACCGCGGGACTCGTCTTTGAGCACCTCATTGACCTTGGTGCCGGAGGCCTGCACTGCAGGGAGGATGCCGGCCAACAGGCTCCCGGCCAAGATCGTTCCGACGACAAACAGCACGACCGCCACATCAATCTTGATGTCGATCCAAAACAGACCGATGACCGACACCATCTCTCTGTTGAACAGCTCAACGCCGAGATAGGCGACGGCGAGACCCAGGAGACCCCCGAACGCCGTCAGCACGAATGCTTCCACGAGAAACTGGAAAACGACGCGCCCACGGGCCGCCCCCAGGGCCGTCCGCATCGCTACTTCCTTGCTCCGCATGACGGCGCGGGCGAGCAGCAGGTTGGCCACATTGGCGCAGGCAATGAGCAAGACGAAGGTCACTGCCGCGAGCATGGTATAGAGTCCTCTTGCTACTTGAGGCCCCATGGCATGCTCGGTGTACGGCATGGCGCCCGCGCCCAAGCCCTCGCTCACGCCTGGATATTCCCGCGCCAAACGATCGGCGATCGTGTTCAGTTCCGCCCGGGCCTGCGGCATTGAGATTCCGTCGTTGAGTCGACCGAACATCTCGAGTGAGGGACCCTCACCGCGCTCGCCGTCGGTTATCAGCCGAAGCGGGAGCCAGAGATCTTCGTTGAGCGGGAAGTGGAAGCCTTCGGGCATGACGCCGATGACCGTGCGGGGTTCGCCGTCTACCACTAGGGTCCGCCCCAACACGCTACTGTCACCGGCAAAACGATTCACCCACATGGCGTGACTGATGATGACGGACGGGGTCACTGCCGTCCCCTCATCTTCCAGCGCGAACTCACGCCCGAGAATGGGTTGCACCCTCAGCACTGAGAAAGCGCCGGCGGTGAGAAACGCGGCGTTTCGTCGCAACGGCCGCGCATCGCTTCCGCTGACCGTCACGTCCTCCGTGGAGAACCCGGCGATGCCCTCGAAACTCATCTGCTGGGCCCGCCAGTCGACGAAATCGTGCTGGCTGACCGGGAGAGCGCTCCGCCCGCGTAACGGGTCGGTCCGGTGCAGGTAGAGAATGCGCTCGGCCTGGTCAAACGGGAGATCGCGCAGCACGCCGTTCACGATGCTGAACATGATCGTAGGAAGCCCCGTCCCCAGCGTGAGGGCCAGCATGGCGATGGCGGCCATCCCGGGGGACTTGCGCAGCATCCTGAGCGCATAACGGAAATCTTGGTAGATCGTCCTCATCAACGAGTCTCCTCGATCCGCGTTCAGGGCGGGACCCGACGCCCGCAGGCGCCTCCAGCGTCGAAACCGGGCCACCCGGTGCTCCCACACGTAGCGACCACTCGCGTAGGCCACCTGCCTCCAGTACCACAGCGCGCAGGCCCACCCCGGACGGACCCGCCGGCGTGCAGCGTAATGCTCCCGCAGATCTCCAGCCAGACCGTGGCGCGCTTTCGGGTCGCCGATGAACGCCTCGAGCAAAGCCTCCGCGAGAGGGGGTGGATCGCCCCTACCCCCCAGCCTCCGCCAGTCCTTCACGGCTTGCTGAACAGCGTTTCGAGACCACCCATCAGACTGAGCAGCGCCTCACGCGATTCACTCACCGCCTCGAACCCCTTAGCCGTCACCCTCACAAACCGTCGCGGCCGGCCACCGCGGTCAGGGCTCGACCCACCGAGCCTCGATCTGACATACCCCTTCGCCTCCAGGCGATCGAGCGTGATGTACAGCGCACCACCGGGTACCGACCGGCCGGTCCTGAGGTCGATCTCCCTGAGGATCGCCGCCCCATACGCTTCCTTCCCCAACCGCAGGATCGCCAGAAGCACCATGAGCTCGAAGTCACCGAGGAACGTCTTCTTCTTGATCGTCCCCATCCCTACAATGTATGGTTTGGGTACCAAAGCCAAAGCCCCAGGGCGTCATTCGTGCGCACCCCGAGAGCTGTCGGACAGTACGTGCCAGGGATCCAAAAAGTTTCGGCCAACTCGCTATGCCGTTAACTTGGCCGACGTCGGTATCTCGCTGCGGTAACCCGCCGCGGGCCAGTTCGCGGAGATGATATTGACCAGCCGGACTCTCGGACTCGAAAGGACACCACGGTGACTCACCGACCCTCCCACATCTCCATTGCCTTGGCATGGTCGCTGCTTGCGACGCCGGCGGTTACTCATCGGGCGAACGCACAAGACTGCTGTCTCACCCAGGGGCTTCGCATCGCCGAGCAGTACCGCGCAACCGGCATCGAGACGCGTCGCTTCACCCATGCGGAGCTGTGGCAGGCGTTGGCGACGCCACTCGAGTCTCCCGACCTCACGGTGCAAGAGATGGGACACTCCATTCACGGACGCACTATTCGCGCGGTGACCTTCGGTGAGGGCGCGACCAAGGTTCTCCTCTGGTCGCAGATGCACGGCAACGAGTCCACCGCCACCATGTCGCTAGCCGACATCGTCACGTTCTTTGCGGAAGCTACCGATAACCCGCTCCGCGAGCGTCTGCGGCGGGAACTCACGATCATGATGGTACCGATGCTCAATCCCGACGGCGCGCAGGTCTTTCAGCGGGAGAATGCCGTGGGCGTCGACATCAACCGAGACGCCCGCCGGTTGGCAACCCCCGAGGCCCGCGCGCTCAAAGACCTGCGCGATCGGTTCGACCCTCATTTCGGGTTCAACTTGCACGACCAGAACGCCCGGACGCTTGCCGGAGAGGGCGGCCACCAGGTGGCTATCGCCCTACTTCCTCCGGCGGCGACCGAAGACCGCGCCTATGGCCCCATTCGTGCCCGGGCGCGCTACGTCGCAGCCCTGCTCGCCGAGTTACTCGCGCGTGAGATCCCCGCACGTCTGGCCAAATACGATGACGCTTTTAATCCTCGGGCGTTTGGCGATCTCATGCAGGCCTGGGGAACGAGCACGGTGTTGATCGAAAGCGGTGCGCTCCCCGACGACCCGGAGAAGCAGCGTCTCCGTGCCATCAATGTCGCCGTGATTCTCTCGGCGCTCGAGGCGATGCCGACGGGACGGTATCGCGGCGCCGATACGCTTGCCTACGAGATGTTGCCGTTCAATCGCCGGATCGCCAGCGACATTCATCTGGTAGGTGGGCGTGTCGCCTTGGGCGACCACGAACCGCTGGCGGTAGACATCGCGCTCAGGTATGACGACCCCGTCGCCGGGGTCGGACTGCGCATCGGCGAAGTGGGCGATCTGGCCGATGCCGCGGCCCTCGATACCCTGGATGTTTCGGGCCTCTTCATTCACCTCGATACGGCGTCCAGCGGCTTTCACGATGGCGGCTGGTGGCTCGAACGGGGAGCGCCGGCGGCGTTGACCGTGCGGCGTGGAGCGGACCCGAGTAGTGAGGTTCTTCATCGATTCGTTGCTGGAGCAAAGGAACCAGGATGAGTTCACGCGTTTAGCCACAGAGATCACAGAGGGGGTATGACGCAGTACGCACAATTTCATCCCGGGGATCAACCTCGCATCCCACAGTGCTCTCTGGGATCTTGCCCCGGTTTTGTGGACACCTGAGTTAAGTACCATGTGCCCGCTCAAACGCCGCTGGGCTGAGATAGTCGAGCGTCGAGTGGCGGCGACGAGGATTGTACC
>JBDHFY010000276.1:0-5651 GCA_039590195.1 Gemmatimonadota bacterium
CGCTGCTCCGGCTGGCAGCTTTCGTAAGATGCGGGAACAGCGCGGCAGGAGCCAGAAGGCGGGGAGAAAAGGAACGTTTTGTGTCCGCTCCTGGACACCCGCTGACCCAGCGTGCGCCGCAACTGAGGTTCGTTGCAAGTTGGCTGTCCCAAAGCGTAAGTTCCCGCCCGTAATTCCTCACAGGCTGCTGGACACTGCGAAGGTCGGCGTGACGCTTGCAGGGTTTGAGCCACTTCAGAGGTTGCGCTGACGTACCCGCATCCCCAATCCCCCGATGCCCGCCATGCGTAGCGAAGCGCAGCCAGTTGTGCTACGACATGAATCGCACCCGCTATCCAAACGTCCGGCACCAGCCACATGGAGTCGAGCGGCCGGAGGGCCCCAATGCGAACCAACAGGCCTCCAACTAACCCCAACACTACAACCCTGCTGCAAAGACAAATGCCGATGCCAGCGCGGCTGCGAAGACCGCGAATATGGACAGGCCGACTTATCCTTAGGAACTCGGTGGTCCGGTAAAGAGCTGCCCGCAGACCTGGTGCGCCTGGTGGCAAGATCGCGATGAGGAAACCGAGCACAAACGCAACTACCCAGCATGCAACGCTCTCGTCAGCGCTCAGGGTTGCGATGCGGTGGGCGGTTGGTGTCGTGTCCGCGAACGCCCTGGTGGTGAGCACCACGCCCACTGCGCTGTGCCCATTGTGGTGGGATGGGGAAAACCTTTACGCATACTGCACCTGCCGTCATTGCTACGGGACACGCGGCGACCACGCTCCCAGTTGTGTCTGTCCCCAGTGTGAGAAGTCTGGTTGAGTGGTTGCGGTTCGACGTTTCCTAGCCACGAAACGGCCCACCTCTCATCATCTTCCAGCGTTCCTGGCCAAGGCTGGCGGGGTGAGGGCATTCACCCAGAGGCATGTTGCGCCGGTGCCACTTCTTGCCGGTCCAAATTCCAAGTGACATTATCGTAAATGAACGAGACCCACCAGCGGTGATCCCTCCCAGCGCCAACCAGCGCAGGAGTCACCTCGATGAGACCGTTGTTCGCTGCTCGGCGACGTAGCCGCCTACGACTAGGCTTGCTGACATCACTCGTGCTGGGCGCTCCGGTTCAGGCCGCGCAAGCCCAAGTGTTCTGTGACGTTTCCTGGGCTGCGGCGGTTTCGGGCAACTGGGACGACCCAACGAGATGGAGCCCCGGCGCAGTTCCCACCTCGACTGAGTCCGTGTGCATTGAGGCCGTTGGCGCGGCCTACACCGTAACGCTGAACGTAGACGCCGAGGCTGGTGGACTGAAGCTGAACTCCGCTGACGCGACATTATCGTTCGGTCCAGGCAACAGCCTGTTGGTGGCCGGTGCCTCCCGTGCAGTTGACTTAGATGCTGGCACGCTCGGGACTCGGGGTAGCGACTTCCAGGTGAGTGATGGGGCCGTGTTCAATTACAACGGTGGGAGCATCGACGGGCAGGTTCGTATTAAGGACGCGGCGCTCAACATCGGGGCGACCGGGGGAGGGGCCTTCGTAATCAACGGGAGCAGTACGCTCAGCGGCAACATCGCCCCAGGTCAGCAAGTAATCGTAGCTTCCATTCTCACCGATGCGACGTTGACAGCGGCCAGTGGGTTTACCAATGGGGGAATTATCTCGCTGCGGGGGAACGCAGCCGGGACGTCCGCCAATCTGACGGTGACCGCGGGGACGCTAACCAACACGGGGGCCATCACCGCGCAGGTCTTGGCGACGATCTCGGCGGACTTGACGAATGACGGCACGGTGGAAGTGGCAGGCGCCCTCCAGCCAACTACCTTGACCCTCGCGAAGCAGAACGGGATCTACACTAACAACGGTACCTTCATCATCGAAGCTGCAGCCCTAACTATGGAAGGAACGACCTTCGAGAATGTCGCTGGTGGCGTCATCGAAGGGACCGGCACGCTGGATGTCTCAGCCGTGGCGTTCACCAGCGCGGGAGACATCAACCCCGGCGGCTCAGCGGGGACTCTTACCATCGTCGGCGATCTCGTCCTCACCGCGACGAGTGACATCAACACCGAAATCGGCGGCCCCACTGCAACCGAATCCGACTCAATCCAGGTCATCGGCAACCTCACGCTAGGCGGCAGCCTGAACGTGTCCCTGATAGGCGGATTTCACCCGAGTGCCGGCGATGCTTTCGTTCCACTAACATACAACTCGGTGACTGGCAGGTTCGACGCCGTGAGCCTGCCCGCCCTGGGTGGCGGTCTCGACTGGGCTCTTGCTGTTGATCTGTCTGGGCTTTTGCTCAGCGTCGGCGAAAATCCGTTGGCTGTGAACTCAACGGGCGACACAGGGGACGCGAATCCCGGTGACGGCGCCTGCGAAACCGCCGTAGGAAACGGGCTGTGCACCCTTCGCGCCGCGATTCAGGAGTCGAACGCCGATCCGGCCTTCGGAAGGATCACCTTTGCAATCCCCGGCGCCGGCCCACACATCATCCAACCCACCTCCCCGCTGCCGATTGTCACCGCATCAGTCGTCATCGACGGCTACACCCAGGCGGGTGCGGACCCCAACACGAATCCGCCCGGGTCCGGCACGAATGCCGTGCTGATGATCGAACTCGACGGAGGGATGACGGGGGCCGACGTGAGCGGCCTGGAGATCACCGCTTCCAACGTGACGATCCGGGGCCTGGTCATCAACCGGTTCGCGGGCGATGGCATCCATATCCGCGGTGCTGCGGCGGAGAACAACGTCATTGCGGGCAACTTCGTCGGCACCGATGTCACGGGCACTGCCGACCTGGGCAACGCCGTGCATGGGGTTGAGATAAGCGGGGGTGCCAGCAACAGCACTGTCGGAGGAACAGTTTCCGAGGCGCGCAACGTCATCTCCGGCAACGACGACGGCGGCGTCGGCATTGCTGGAAGCGGGACTGCGGGGAACGTGGTGCAGGGTAATCTCATTGGAACCGATGTCACTGGCACGGCGGCGTTGGGTAATACGCTGACGGGCATCTTCGTCGCCGATGGCGCGACCGATAACGTGGTTGGCGGAGCAGAAGCTGCCGCGGGTAACGTCATCTCGGACAATGGAGCCGCAGGCGTAGTCCTTGACGGACCCGGGACGACAGGGAACGTGGTAGCCGGCAACTTCATTGGAACGGATATAGACGGCACCAATGCCTTGCCCAATACCACCGCTGGCGTGTGGATCGTTGACGGCGCGGCCGACAATACGATCGGCGGGACAACGCTCGGGGCCCGCAATATCATCTCGGGTAACGACGGGAGCGGGATCTCCATCCTTGTCGAAGAACCCGGCCTTGTTCCGAGCGGCAACCGCATTCACGGTAACTTCATTGGCATCGACGTCACGGGGCAGGTCGCCCTGGGTAACGCGACATCGGGTGTCGTCATCACGGACGCCGGCGGCAACACGATTGGAGGCACCCCCGACGGGGCGCGCAATATCATCTCCGGCAACCAGCAAGACGGTATCGCGATCGCCGGAGCCGATGCGACGGGTAACGTGGTGCAAGGCAACTCAATCGGTACGGACGCGAGCGGCACGGCCGCCCTGGGCAACGTTCGCCGGGGTGTGTTCATCAGTAATGCGCCGAACAACACCGTCGGAGGGACCGAACCTGGGGCGGGGAATGTGATCGCGCACAACAACCGCGCAGGGGTCGGCATCCTTGGCGCGTTCGGCAATGGGATCCTCTCCAACCAGATTCACGACAACGCCAGCCTCGGTATCGACCTCGCCCCCGGGGGCGTGACCCCCAACGACCCGGGCGACGCGGACGCCGGGGCGAACGAGCTCCAGAACTTCCCGTTCCTCAACCGGTTTGGACAACTCCCCCGCACCATTTCGGGCACGCTCAACAGCACGCCGAACACACCGTTCACGCTCCAGTTTTACTCCAACCCGGTGTGCGACGCGTCGAACCACGGGGAGGGACAGACCTTGTTGGAGACGCATCCGTGACGACCGATGAGTTGGGCGAGGTGGATTTCACCGCCAGCATCTCCACGGTCATCGATGAGAGTGCATATCTCACGGCCACCGCCACCGACGACAACACCGGCAGCACGTCGGAGTTCTCCCGCTGCCTACCCGCCGGGTACACTGTGCTGGACAGCGACGACTTGATCACGAGCGAACCGGTGCCCGTGGGGCCCGGGGGCGGCCCCGGCTTCATCCTCCGGGCGGATCCGGCGGGTGGACCACAGCCGGCGTCGGTATTGCTCTGCAGCGTCTCGCCCATCCGGATGACCGCCGGCGACCGGATCACGGTCGGGTGCAGCAGCGCGATCATCGAGGTTGTTGAGGGTGAAATCGAGATCCAACTCGACGACAACACGCAAGCCATCGTGCCCACCGATGCCGTGGTGACGGTGGAAGAGGTCGAAGGTGGCCAGGTCCAAATCCAGAACGACTCGCCGGCTGGGACCGAGCCCGTGCAGATCGCGCCGTCGGCGGTAACGTTGTCGGGGAGATCGGCAGCGGGGAATCGATTCTGGAGGGGACCGTCCTCGTCTCGACGGCCGAGGTGCGGGTGTCGGAGGCCGTGGATGCCAGCGCCGACGAGTTCGAAGTCTCGGGCACCCTCGCTCTTGGATCCACCGGTGACGGCATCGACCCGCTCAACGAATGGGTGACCGTCACCCTCGGAAGCTTCACGGAGACGATCCTAGCCGGTTCCTTCGAACGCGATAACCGAAGAAACGAGGTCAAGCTCGAGCGCGACCCCGATGGCTTCACCGGCATCACCGAGATGAAGATCACCGACACCGGGGAGTTCACGGTCGAGGCCAGGAACATGGACTTGAGCGAGCTGGATCTCACGCAACCCGTGCCGTTCGCCCTCCAGATCGGTGACGACATCGCGTCCGTGGCCATCCCCTTCAACGAGGATGGAGAGTTCGAGGGCGCCGCCGCGTCCGCGCGGAACCTCCTGGCAAGCATGTTCGATCTCCGGGTGGGGCCCGAGAGCCTGACGGTCGCACCACGCCAAGCCGCCACCTACACAGTCGATCTCGGCGCTCGCGGCGTCTTCGCTGGGAAGCAGGTGTCGCTTTCCTGTGCGGAGCTTCCCGTCGGAGCGCGGTGCAGGTTCGCACCTGCCACCCTCACCCCCGGTGTCGGCGGGGCCACCTCTCTGCTGACCGTGACCACCGACGGCTCCGACGGCGAGTTCCACGGCACATCCGGCCGGGCGACACTTCCACTCGGGGTCGGGCTGGCCGCGCTCGTCCTTGGCGGGCTGGTGCTGGGCCGATCGGGCGGCCAGCGCCTCCACAAGACGTTCCTGTTGGTCGGGCTGGCGGTACTCTTCGTTGGGCTCTACGCGGCCTGCGACGACGACGTGCTCGCCCCACGAGGCAGGCAGCCGATCCCGCAAGGTGCACACACGTTCCAGGTCACTGCCACGGCGGAGGACGTCCAGCGCAGCGTCGCCGTGACGCTCACAGTGCGGGAACCTGAAGTGGAGTCGCAGGGACGGGAGTTACGTCGCGCTATCAACTAGCGCCCGCGCCGAAGCGACTGAACAGTAGTTCCCCGGTTGGCGCGTGCGGCCCGTCGAGATAGGCGCGTAGCGTCTCCTCCAGCTGCGGCCACAGGGGCACGACGCGCCGCGAAGTCTCCGTCTTGAGCCGTCGC
>JBDHFY010000277.1:0-5900 GCA_039590195.1 Gemmatimonadota bacterium
CTTATGTGCCCAAGAATGTGCCCAACATACCAAAACGGCACCTGCACACGCTGATGCCGTTTCCACAACTCGCACTGTTTCAACCTCTTACCGAACAGGCCCGGCAGGACTCGAACCTGCAACCCCCGGTTTTGGAGACCGGTGCTCTGCCAATTGAGCTACGAGCCTAAGCTACCCCACCCCACGCCACCCCAGGGCTTGGGCAGTGGGGCTTAGGGCTTGGGCCCCCCCACCCAATAGAAGGCCACCAACACCAGACCGCACGACAGGCGGCGTGGAAGGGCCTTCTCCCTTCTTACTTCTCACTTCTCCCTTCAGGGTGGCTGAGGGGTCTCGAACCCCCAACCTCCGGAGCCACAGTCCGGCGCTCTAACCGATTGAGCTACAGCCACCACGACCCTCGGCAGGTGCAACGTAGCCAGGCCACAGGATTAGCACCTATTAAGGAAAAGGAAAGGCGGCCTTTCCGGCCGCCTTGGCTGCTCGAGGGACGGACCGGGACGACCTATCGCGCCTGCCCGACCTGACCAAATACGCCCACGCCGTAGAAGCAAGGCGCCGTGTGGCAGCTCGCCATGTACACGTGCACGCGGAACTGGCCACTCTGCCAGGGCGCGACCCGGACGAGCGGCACGTCGTCCGTCTTGTAATCAGCGTCGATCTGATCGCCGTTCTCATCGTAGATCGCCAGATCGATGTCGTCACAATCCTCGTCACACACGCCGAGCAGCGCGTAGGTCAAACCCCCGCGAAGCCGCACGTAGTAATCTTCGGACCCTTCCGCGTCCAGGGATCCGGAATGCATCTCATGGGTCTGGATGAAGCCCTCCCGCCGGAACGCGTCGCTGGCGCGCTCCATCTGACGCTCCACCTGTGCCGTCCAACGGCCGTTCTCGCTCCCGTCACTACCCAGACTCACCTCGCGCGTAGCCTGTGCAACCTCGCGGCCGTAGATGCCCACGCCGTAGTAACACGGCTCCGTGCGACAGTTCGCCATGTACACGTGGATGCGGTATTCACCGGCATACCCCGGAACCACCTGGAGTACGGGCGTATCGTCTACCTCATAGTCAGAGGCAACCGACGTCTGACCCTCGAAAATCTCGAGATCGACGTCCGTGCAGTCTTGATCGCACACGCCGACGATCGCGTACTCCATCCCCCCCCGAAGCTCAATCCAGAAATCGCCAGCTTCCGAATCATCGAGCGATCCGTGCTGAACCTGGTGGGCGATCCGAAACCCTTCGCCCGCGAGGAAATCGCCGCTCGCCTGAAGCTGGGCGTTGACCTGCTCCTGCCAACGCGCCTGCGCGTGGGTTTCAGTCACCACACAAAGGGTTGCGCTCATCAAGAACGCTACGGCGGACCTGTACATGGCTCCTCCTTTGCATGGGTGGTCCTGCAGCGGAACAGTCCGGAGGACTTTCAGCTCGCCCCGTGTTGTCGGAGCGCATTCCCGGAGCCGGCCCCGCCGGAATTATCGGCGCCAGTCGTCTCCGAGTTGAGCCGGGACCCTATTCCACCACCCCACAACGCTGCAATTCACGCGCCAGTGTGGTTCTGACAGTCACACTTTGAATGAGAGCGCACAACGGAGATGTGTTCAACGTCACACGAACGAAAAACCAATGACGCCGTTCGCTCACATACGTGTCCTCGGCCACAGTTTTCTTGTACAGTGTGACCCATCCTTCAGTCGACCGTGTCGCTATGTTGTTGCAGGATGCGGCAGCAGTTGCCAACTGAGGGCGGTGGAGGGCATGGCGTAATTGCCGGATGAAGATGCTCCATCACTCCGCTGATCCCACTCATCTCCAAAACACGAGCCATGGTGACCGTAGTTCACGATCTGACATGATTTCGGCGTTTGAAGGAAGCGCACGAGTAAGAAATAGTGCGCTACGTCACAACATGGCAGGAGGAAACTCCAAGGTGCCCTCCCCGACCTTGCGAGCCGCGGTGCAGGTAGGATAGGCAGACGTTACACCAGCTAAATGCCGATGGCCGGCGTCACAGCCGCCAGCGATCGTGGAAATACGAGACACCCTCGGAGCGCCATCATGGCCACATCACTCAAGAAGGTCTTGGGAAATAGCTCCAATCCCGAGACGCTGTTGTCCGACCTTCAGGCGACGCTGTCTCAGATTCAGGAAGAGAGACAAGCCCTGGAAGCCGTCATCGCGCAGGCAAACGGGTCGGCGGAGCAGCTCAAGCAGCTTGCATCACCCATCGGCCGGACGCAGCAGACCGTCAGCGAGATCGATTTGCAACTGCAGGCAATCGGGAAGCTCCTTCCGCAGCTCGCGACGGCACAGGATCAGGCGGACGCCCTCACCAGAGTCCACCGGCGTGCTGAAAAGCAACTCGACAACACCACGACCGAGGTGGAACGCATGAGGTCGCAGGTCGCCGAAATGCACGACACCCTCCAGGCGGCGGTGCTACTCAAGAACGACCTCGCCGGTTTCATGGAACTGAGGGGGCCATTCAAGACCGTGGAGGCCGGGACACACGAGCTCGCTGAGCAGCTCCGCCAAATCACCGAAAGCTTTGACCGGGTCCGTGAACAACATCAAGAGATCCTGGAGGCAAACGAGTCCGCCACATCCCGCCTCGAGACCTTCAACGAACACAGCGAAGAGATCGACGCCACGGCTAAGAAGACGGAGTCACGACTCCATGAACTGGACCGCCAAGTTGGGGAATTTGCGGCCGAGGTGGAAAACGTCGCCGATGCCAAGCGGCAGTTGAAAGAGGTGATCACCCTCGGCGAGGATGTGGACCACAAAATGACGGACCTCAGGAAGCAACGTGAGGGCGTCGAGCAGGCCATCAAACGGGCGAACGAACTCAACCAAGCCATGATGGAGATCGACCACAAGGCAGGGACGCAACTCGCCCACGGCCCGCGTTTGGACGAGCTGCGCGCCACCGTCCAAGAGCTAATGTCTCTCCACGAACACGCTCTGAGACGCGCAGATGAGATCGAAGCATCTCAAAAGCAAATCGAGGAGACCGAGCGAGCATACCAGGAGCGACTCGAGCAGATGGGCGAGGAGATGCAACAAACCGCCCACCGGCTCGACTTCGACAAGCAACAGTTCGAAGCAATCGGCCGGAACGCCACCGAGCTGCGTGAAGCGCTGACCAGCAGCGAAAAGCGACTGCAAGCTCTCGATGAGACATCCGACGTCCTCCACGGGCTTCTCGCAACTGCCGACAACCTGTCGTCCAGCATGACGACTATTGCCAGCGACGTTGCGAGCCTCGAAGAACGAGCGGGACACATCCAAACGGTGCGTGGCGATCTCGCGCAGATTGACGAAGCTATGCGAGACACGAAAGAGCGGGTTGTGGCGATCGAGGAGGCACGACCGGCCCTCCAAGCTGCCATGCAAGATCTGACGACGTTGAACGACAGCCACAAATCCATCAAGGATGCCATTGTACAGCTCGACGATGTGCAGAGCGAAATGACCCGGATCCGCGAAAAGCAAGACGGAATCGACACGTGGCTGGCCGACGCGGAAAAGTCGGTGACCGAGTTGGGAGAGCGCACCGCGGAGATCGACGGCGCGAAGTCGACGCTGGAAACCGTGAAGACGGATGTGGGCAAACTGACCGAGGCGGTGCGTGAAATCGCCTCCTACCGGAAAACCATTGAGAGCTTGCCTGAAAAGCTCTCGAGGCTGGAATCCTCCAGCAGCCAGTTAGAGGAACGGAATGACCAATTGTCCGCTCACATGGACGCCGCCGCCGAACGATTCACGTCTCTCTCGCGCCGGGCCGAAGAGGCTGAATCGACCGAACAGGCATTGTCTGCCGTGACCGCTGCGGCCGACAACGCCAAGCAGCGCCTCACCGATGTCGAAACGACCGTCACCACCGTCGAGGACCGCGCACGAAAGCTCGCTGAGCTTTCGGAGCAGGTGGATGATCTCGGTCGAGAGCTCGAACAGCGGCAAATCGCCCTGCGCCAGACAACCGAACAGCTGGAACAGGCCTCAGCCCTGCAGCAGGAGGTCGCTCAAGCCGCGGAGGGGCAGCAGCAGGAAGCCCGCAAGCTGACGGAAGGCATTAGCAGGGCGGACATCCAAATATCGCTCCTGACTGAAAAATTCCAGAAGCTCGACGATCGCGCGGACGAGCTACGCGCCGCTCAGAAACAGACTGCCGAATTCGCGGAACGACTGGGGAGTGGCCAGCTGGCGGAAGTGCAATTGGCCGCCGCACTCGATCAGGTCACCGAAAAGCAGGCTGCGATGGAAGCGCTTCACGCCCAGATGAAACAGACGATCCAGATGGCGGGTCAGACGGCGCACGACGTGCAGTCCATCGATAAGGCCAACAAGGAAATCGGTGAGAATCGGACCATGCTCGATGACGCGCTCAAGCACGTTCACGAGATCCGCGACACCATTGCTGGGCTCGAAGAGAAGAAGCGGGAAATCGCCTCGGCCGAGGAACGTCTCTCTCGAGTCGATACCCTAGTCCGCGAACTCGACGCGAGCCTCGAAAAACTCCGGCAGGAAAAAGCCTCCTTCACTGATGTTCTGGAAAAGGCTGAGGCACTGGGTTCGCAAGCGAAGCAAGCAGAGAAGGAACGCAAAAGTCTCGATCGGCCCGGCCAATCCACCCCCAAGAAGCCGCGCAAAGGCCCGCGGAAAGCAGGATGACCGCCCCCCCCCCCAGGGGGGCAGGGCGACACTGAGAGATCTGCGATCGAGACAATAAGGTAAGACCCCGAGCCAGCGATGCCGCCTCGGGGTTTCTGCGTACCTGGTTACGTGACTTTCCGACGCGCTAGGGAATCCTTCTCACTTTCTGCCGCACCTCGGCTCGGACGCGCTCCCGGATCTGGGTTCTCATCTCACGAGCTTGGTCGCGCAGCATCCGGGCTTCCCGGCGAAGCTCGTCACTCACCGCCTGGAGATCTTCTTGGAAACCGCTGTCGAGCCGGTCACATGGCCCCACGTGAATGTCCATGTGGTGCTCGCAAGGAAGCTCATCCAGCTCGACCAGCACCTGGGCGGTAAACGCGGCCTCCTCCACGTGCATGTGGCCGAAGGGCACGAGCCCCTCCGTATCCGACGTGCACGCCAGCGCGTGCTGGAAGAACGGTGGCTCGAGTGACCGCATCCGGAGCCGGAGTGCGCACCCTTCGAGGGCCTCCCGATCCTCGTCATCCCCCACCGACGCCACAATGCGGAGGCTGTCGACCGAACCGGGCGTCGCCCGCAGCACTACCACGGTGTCGATCCCACCAATCCACTCCCCATCCACGAAAAGAGGCATATAGGGAAGCGTCATGGCCACCGGTTCGGCGGTGTGCTCCAACCGATACCCCCAGTCCTCCACAGCATCCTTCAACCCCGCGGCCTCCTGGACACCCCAATAGATGGCCAGGCCCACAAAGAAAATGATCGGGCCGGCAATGACGCCCCACGGCCTGTTTCTGACACTCATCTGATCGCCCTTTCGGTGTTCACAGCATCCCCTACGAGGGGGGACGGCCCTAAAGTTTCACCCTGCCCCGCCCCACACCATTATAGGGTGTAAGGGTGTAGGGTGTGGGGTGTAGGGTGTGGAGTAGGACGATGGGGAGGCGCGGCCAGAACGGTCCGCCGGTCCGCCCGGGGGGTGGGAGTTGGGAGGGGGTCCGCCGTGGCGGGGAAGCGGTGGGGAGGACGGTCCGCCTGACCGCCATGTCCTGAGGAGGACGCCGCCCTTCGAGACGCCCTGCTTCGCCTGTCCTGAGTGCAGTCGAAGGGCAGGGCTCCTCAGGGAGGCGGCGTCCGTCTCGAAGGGCCAGTCCGCCCGGGAGGGGTTGGGGGCGGGGTGGGTCCGCCGGGGGTGGGGACGTGGGGGGGGGAGGGGGCTTGCCCGCGGGGGCTGGCGGC
>JBDHFY010000278.1:0-5597 GCA_039590195.1 Gemmatimonadota bacterium
TGAGAAGGTTGCGACGTTCTTCCGCCATCTCGAGCGAAACCTCCACGCCATTCCCGGGGTCGAGGCGGCCGGCATGCTCGTCTCCACACCGCTCACCGGCACCGGCGCCACCGTAAGACTCTACACTGACGACAGCAAGACGGCGTGGATTCCCCTGGATTTCGAAGTGGCAACGCCGGGTGCCTTGGAGACGTTAGGCTTAGAGCTGGTTGCTGGAGAATGGGTGGGTGACGACGCCGAGGCAGGGGCGACGCAGCGTGTCGTCATTGACGACATCACGGCGAATTCCATCTCGAGTTCCGGTGACGTGGTGGGCCGTGACATCCATCTCACCACCGTGACGCGCATGCGGCCGTTCAAGTTCGAACAGGCAGAGGTGACGGTTGCTGGCGTCGTCCGCCGACCGCGGTGGCGATCGTTGAGGGAGCGTGAGGTGGGACAGCTGTTCGTTGCCCACGCCGCCCTTCCATTCGATTGGATGACGGTCCTCGTGCGATCGGATCGCGGACGGGATCTGCTGCCCGAGGTACGCGCCGCCGTAGCAGCATTGGAGCCCAACGCTCCTGTGTCATCCGTCCGGATGATTGGAGACATCGTAGACGACAACGTACGCGTCCCTGAACTCGCTGGCATCCTTCTGTCGATCGCGGCACTCACCACGCTGTTCTTGGCGGTCGTGGGCGTTTACACCGCGGTTCGTGAGGCGGTGCACCTGCGCATGCGGGAAATGGGCGTGCGAAAAGCTTTGGGTGCGCGGCAAGAAGACGTCCTGCTGCTCGTAATGGGAAAAGGATTGCGCCCCATCGTCGGCGGCGTGGTGCTCGGCTTTGCCGGAGCCCTAATCACCGGCAGGGTCATGGCCGCACACTTGTTCGGAGTAGACCCAGCGAGTCCGCTCACACTGCTCGTCGGCGTGTCAATCCTCGTGGTGGCTGCCACGTTCGGTTGCCTGGACCCGGCCTTCACGGCAGCCCGCGTCGACCCGATCCGAGTCATCAAGTCTGAGTGAGTATGCCGGAGGGAGGCCCACGTCACTCCCGACCGAGCGACTCCATGAGCAAGCGAAGGAGGTCTTCAGACAACTAGTCAGGGAGGAGCCGGACGACCAAGAGTCGCTCAGGGGAGTCGGATTGGCGGCCGCATGGACTGGAGACCGCGGGGAGGCCCTCGCGATGGACGCTCGTCTCGCCGCGATGGACAGCCCCTTTTTGGGCCGGGATACGCAGCACCGAGCAGCCATCGCTGCGGCACTGGGCGACCGGACACGGGCGGTGCAGCTGCTTCGTGAGGCGTACGACCAGGGCGCCTCCTTTTTCCCCACGTGGCATTTGGCTCCTGAGTTTCAACTCCTTTGGGATTTTCCGCCGTATCAGGAGTTCATGCGACCGAAGGGGTGAGACGCAGGTGAGAGATAAGAGGTAAGAGGGAGTGCATCGCTTGTTCGCGATGTTGGACAACTAAGCCATTCGTGTAGCAGCTGGAACGGCAACAAAATCTCCATCCAGGGCTCTCACCAGCTCAACCTCGGCGTTCATCTCTTTGCTGAGGACGAGGTGGTGCGCCTTGGCTTCGTCCAAATTCCATTCGAAGGACGCGATACGATCGGTGACGTCGAACAAGCCCTTCACGAGATCGTCACGGGTCGATTGATAACCAGCCAGGGCCTCGTCACTTCCCGCTGTCACGGCCCGAGCCAGGAGCTCGGCATCACGAAGGGCGTCGGTGATCCCGTGCGCCGTAAGCGGATCCTTGAAGTAGGCCGCGTCACCCACGAGAGCCCACCCAGGTCCGGCAGCGCGTCGCAGGAACCCGGGGGTTCCGGGGAACGCTCTGAGCTTTCCGGAAAGCTCCGATTCGGCGACTCTTTCCGCCAGCTTCGGCGAGACGTCGTTCAGCACGTCGCGATACAGCGCTTCCAGCCCTTTCTTGCGGTTGTCCTCGAAGCGGGCAGGCGGGAGCGATACGAACACGCACGTATCGCCGCCATTCGTCGGGATAGACCCGACGGCCGCACCGATATTGTAGAACCAGTGAAAGCCTTCCAGCCCGAAGTTTTGGCGATAGCTGTAGATGGAAGCCGTAGCGTGAGACGCGGTGTGCTCGAACTCGGCCTCCACAATGCGCGCAACGCGCGATCGAAGGCCATCGGCTCCGATGACCACGTCGGCCGCCACATCGATTTCATGCCTGTCCGCACCGGCGATCTTCGCACCACACACGCGACCATCAGGGCTGCGCAGCAGATCAACGACGGAACAGCCAAGGACCACTTCGGCACCGGCGTCCTCGGCGGCGTCGAGCAGTACCGAGTCGATAACCGTCCGGCGCGGGGCGTACAGCCCGTCGACACCATCCTGCTCCTTGATTCGGACTTCGATAGCCTCGTCGCCGTAATGGAACGTGGTCGCTCGTATTGTTGGCGTGCCGGCCGACCGGATGGCGTCGAGGACGCCCCAACGATGCAGTTGCAGCACGGCACCCCGCATGAGCGCGTGTGTCGACAGCGTGTCACTGCCGCGCCGCATGGGGTCGACCACGAGGACGCGTAGCCCCTTGCGGGCAAGAAGCATTGCGGTGGAACCGCCCGCGCATCGCGCGCCGGCGATGACGACGTCGTAGCGATTCTGCATGATCGGTGAGTGCTGGTTGGAGGACATGGGCCGGATCATGCGACGCTGCGCAACGTGGGCATTTCGTCGCGCGCGCTCGGGACGACGGTCCGCCCGTCGAGGTGGGCCGCCAAGTGGGCGCTCAAGTCACGGGCATCGTCGCCGGCACCGTCGATGAGACTCGACTTGCGACGACGCAGGAACGGAATGCCCATCAGGTACATGCCCGGTGACTCGACCACACCGCCGTCATGCCGGAGCCGGCCTTTACGATCGAAAACCGGCACGTCGAGCCAGGAGTGATCGGGTCGGAACCCGGTGGCCCAGATGATCGTCTTGATCTCACTACTCGTGAGATCCATGCCGAGCGGTGGCGACGCCTCGACTCGCGTTGGTTCAAAGCGGTGCGGTGGATCGACTTCGCCATCTCCCATGTTTTGGGCCACCCACTCGTCAATCCTGTCGAGCAACCGGTTCATCTTGAGGTCGGCCATCTGGCACAGGTTCAGGAGGGATCCCGAGAACTGCGCTTTGCAGTCGGCAATACCCGCAAGACGACCCACGAGCCTCACGCCGATGTCCGTCAGGGCGTTGAGGTCGACATTGCGACGCTCGTCGGAGCCCGCGAGCTGCAGCGAGGGGACGTTGCGAACCCGGTCGATATTGTCCACATCGGTATAGAACTCGTCGAGGACACCGACGGCGTCCATCCACCACTTGATGTCTCTGCCCCGGTAGACGCGGGGCACCCGGACGTGTTCGCCCAGGGAGAGCGTAACGGGGCGGCCCGAGCGATGGATCTCCTCGGCGATCTGGGTGCCGCTCGCCGATGCCCCCACGACAAGCACTCTCCCCGGCTCGATCTGGTCCGGATTGCGGTACTGTAACGGCGTGAGCGTCGCGATAGATGGCGGCAGTTCCGCCGCGAGGGTGGGGACCTTTGCCACGTTGCAGGCTCCGGTTGCGAGGACAACGGTGCGACACTGCCAGTCGCCCTGACTGGTGGCAACCACGTAGCCATCATCGCTGCGCCGCACCGAGGTGACGGCGCTGTTGGTGCGCACCGGAGCCGAAATCACTTCGGCATACCGCTCGATGAAAGCAATCGTCTCCGGCATCGTGCGGAATCCGTCGGGATCGTCGCCCAGGTACTCGTAGCCGGGGAGGCGACTCTGCCAGTTGGGTGTCAAGAGACGCAGCGAGTCCCACCGCTCGGTCTTCCACGTGTTTGCCACTTCGCCCCGCTCGAGGACCACATGGTCGATCGAACGGTCGCCGAGGCAGCGGCTCATGGCCAACCCGGCATGTCCTGCCCCAATGACTACCGTCGTGGTACGCATGGATCTGATCCCGTCCTCTGATCTAGGTCGCGAGGTCAACTGACCTCGACCGAGACGTTCGTGGGGTTCGTGACGATGTCGAAGACGGCAGACCGCTTTTGCGACTGGGCGACGACTGCCTTGAGCTCATCTGGTGTTGCATCCGCATCGATTTTGTAGGACACCTTGATCCCCTGGAACCCATTCCGTACGTCGCCGTCGATGCCGAGGATCCCCTGGATGTCCATGGCACCTTCGAGGGTCGCCGTGACAGAGCGAAGCTGAATCTGGCGATTCTGCGCGACCGCAGCGATGCCGGCGGTGAGGCAACTGGCCAAGCCGGCCAGCACCATCTCGACTGGCGTCGCTCCGTGGTCCTCCGACGCGAAAACCTCGGGATGATCTGCGTCGAAGGTAAACCGGCTGCGGTGCTGCTGCTCCTCGCCGAGCCCGAAGAACCCTTCGACGGTGGAGCGACTGTGAGTGCCCTTCACCCACTCATTCTTGGCCCGCCACGTGAACTGGGCCGCCTCGGGGGCCTGTGTTAGCGCCTCGCGTGCTTCAAGCAGCGCCTCGACGTTCACGCCATTATCGGTGATGTTCTTGGTTGTGCTCATGGCTTTCTCTCCTCCATCGTTGCTTGGGGGGCGCATTAGACACGAATCATGCCCGTACTGGAACAAGGCGCAGGAAGGACCGATTTGGGCTCATCCGGCAGGGCGGGGACACACAGCCGGATTCCGGCTGCCAGGGCTTAACCCGAATCTACTTGTCGGCATTATCCCGCACCAGAGCGCGAAAGCTTGCGTGCCAATGACGGCCCAACCGAGATGCGCTCTCGCCGACTCAGTAAGCACCTATGGGACAACGAGTTAGCCTCAAGGCCTCTCTGTGCCCGGGCGGGGCTCCCATTCTGTGCCGGACCTGTCCCAATGACGGAGATCCTCGCTCTCCAGCCGGCCAACCCCTAGTTTTGCGCGGCGGATATGCTAACGAGCAAGCTGGTCGCTCGGCTGGTCGCTCGCCGTTTACGGTAGACGGGCCGAGCTTGGCCTGAGCTTGCCGAAGGGCGACGGCTTTAGCCGGTCGCCAACGCATGAGCGACGAGGAGCACGGATGATACTCCGGCAGGGTTTGACGACTCTGCAAACCGGATATTTGCCTGTCAGGGCTTTTCCACAATCTTCAGGGCGTGAATGATGAACATCAGAAAGCAAATCGTACCCGTCTCGGCCGCGTTGCTCGCATTGGCTACCATGAGCCATCCGGCTCTCGCTCAGACCGTCTTTCCAACAGGTACGACGATCTACAATCCTGCTGAGGCCTACAGTAGCTACATCCTGATATCAGACCACAACGCGGTTGGCAATCATCCGAGTGCAAGGGTCAGGGCAGAGGGCGAAGGCGTAAGTCCCGGCGACGTTCGCCTCATCGACATGAACGGCAACGTGGTACATACGTGGCAGGTCGAGCCGTATTTCAACAAGCGTAGCCGCTTGCTCCCCAACGGAAATCTGGTCTACGTCGGCCCCGACAAGACGATCTACGAATACGATTGGGATGGCAACGTGGTCTGGACCCACCAGGGCATAGGCTCCATGAACGACATGCGCATCTTGCCCAACAACAACAGACTGCTCATTGCCCACGAACCGATACCTGAAGAATT